>JBHHWI010000139.1:0-6420 GCA_046756445.1 Woeseia sp.
GCCTGCACGGCCGGGACGACCGATATCACCAGGACGCGGTGGGATAAGACCCACGTCCGGGCAGGGGCGATTCCTTTTCGTCTGCTTCCGAGTGCGGATTCAACCGATCGTTGCAACACCTAATCTCTAACTATAGAGAGGAGGGTGTTGAAAAGGAACTGTATACCGATACTACGGTTCAGATACTAAAAACAGGCAGCAGACGAATTTCGTAACTCGATTTCCTGGCGCGTCTCTTGAATGGTTCTGTATATCGGTGTGTTCGCTTTGGCTGCAGATAATGCGGCGTCCAGCATGGCGTAGGCATTCTCAAAACATCCGCGGTCAATTTGCACTTGCGAGAGGTTGTTAAGCGCAATCAGGTTATTGGAATCAATCGACAGCAGCATTTTGTATGCACTCTCTGCCGAGTCCAAATTGCCTTGTGCGTAAAAGGCGTTTCCCAGACCCAGCCAGGCAAGAGGATGTGCCGGCCACCGTTGAGTCGCCGCGCCGTATCCTGCCAAAGCACTGTCGATATCGCCGATTGCCTCGACAGCGGCGACTGATTGAACGTACCTGTCGGCATCCGGCGATGCCGGAAATTCGCCAGGCTCCAACACCAGAACACCCCAATATCCGGCTCGCTGCCAGGTGCGAGCAAATCTGGATGCGCTCGTCACGTGACGCTTCTGGTCACCGGAACGAAGGATAAATCGCCTTTCGTCAGCCAAATAGCCAACTACAACCGCATAATGCCAAATGGGCGCACGCTTGCTGCCGAGATTCTGCAAGACCAGCACGGGCCGACCCGCACGCACTTCGCCCAGTAACGCCGAAACGTTTGTGTCGATAAGGTAGGGCATGCGCCCGTACCCGCGAGTTGCGGCAAGCAATTCAATCTGCAGGCTACCCTGCCGGCCGGGAATATAGATGCGTGACTTCAGGGCTTCGGGTGTAACCGTTACGCCCGATGAATTCAGTATGGCTGCCAATGCTGACGGTCCGCACTGGTCGGTTACCTGCGGGTAGAACGGTGTTTCTATCAGCTCTACGTTGCCACGTTGCTGTTCGAGGTCGGATAGCATGTTACGAATATCACTGGCGCATCCTGACGCAAACGCGAGGATGCAGACCACTAACCACCGCTGCTGCCATCCCGCCAACATGACGCCGACTCAGAATTCGCTGAAAAAATTGGTTACATCGAGTAATTCCAGAATAATGAGAACTATCGCGACAATTCCAACCACTTCGACAACTCCGACACCGCCTGCTGGAAGTTGCTCCAACTGCTGCTCCAGCGTTTGCAGCTCCACATCGGTCAATGCCTCGACGCGTGCACTGGCGTCGGCTGGATCGACTCCGTACCGCACCAGCATACTTTGTACGGACTCTCTGGCCAGAACCTCGTTTACGTGATCAATGCGGCCTTGTCGCTCGGCCATCTCTATTGCTGTCTCGGTCGATATCATTGCCGCACCGGCAGATTGCATCATCGGCAGGCTGATCAGGCAGATCGAAATCGCAAGAACACAAATGTGCTTGTCCCGGAAATTCAACATCACTGCACCTACTATTGGTATTCGTACTTAACTACGGTCAGTCAGCCTATTGCACTTAGTCCGCTGACAAACCACCCAAGAATCCACTTCAGTTGGAAGACTAGCAATGGGCTATGCCGAACAGACGTGACAGCTTTCACAGTTAGCGACAATTTCCTTGACATAACACCTTGAGCTTGCAGAACGAGAGACCAGGTCGCGATCACGCTTGAAAATCCGTCGGCGCAGCGGATATGCACCCTGCGGATCGCGGTATGAGGTGATTGATTGACGATCATTGATTCGATCTGTCGGGCCAAAGTCCCGTAAAGACTCATCGTGTAGTCACGCAAGCGGCCACGTCTGTATAGTTCCTTTGTTTCTCGTCTGTATCTGTCGGGCAGTTTGCGCTGCGGCTAGGATTAACAAGAGCCTGTAACAGGAGCCAGGAATATGAGCGACTCAGTCCTTTTCGAGGTTTCGAACAACATCGCCACAATCAGGATCAATCGTCCGGAATACGCGAACGCGCTGGATATCGCGGTAGCAAAAGAACTTGCGGAGGCGGCGATTACGTGTGACTCGGATCCGGGGATTCGCGCGTCCATTCTGACCGGAGTGGGGGACTCTTTTTGCGTGGGCGGGGATCTCAAGGCGTTTCGGTCCGCCGAGACCCGGACACCACGGTATGTTCAGCAGGTCGTCGTGAATCTGCACGCGGCGATGTCTCATTTCATGCGTATGGATGCGCCTTTGGTTGTGGCGGTAAACGGGCGCACCGGCGGAGCGGGAGTGAGCATTGCGCTTGCCGGCGACTACATTATCGCGGCCGGGTCGGCATCGTTCGTGCTCGGCTACACGGCGGTCGGGCTGGTTCCCGACGGCGGTTCCACATATACGCTGCCCCGGCGAATCGGCTGGCCGCTGGCGCGCGAGCTCATGTTGACGAACCGGCGTGTGGACGCAAAAGAGGCCGAGCGGATCGGTCTCGTCGATGCCGTCGTCGATGACGCGGAGCTCGAAGATCGCACCCGGCAGGTTGCGGAGAAATTTGCCGAGGGGCCGACGGAAGTGTTCGGAGCGACAAAGCGGCTTCTGCTGAACAGCGGATCGGAGTCGCTGGAAACACAAATGGAGCTCGAAGCCAGAGAGATTGTAAAGTCGGCGGGTCACCGGAATGCCCACGAGGGTATCGCCGCGTTTCTCGACAAGCGCCCGGCACGCTTCCACGTCACAGAGTGAGCTTCACCGTTTTTGGACGATGCGACGGAGCGCTGCGTCCAGCATTTCCAGGTCTTCGTCGTCGTTATAGAGATGCGGCGCAATTCTCAGGGAGTCGCCACGCCGGCTGGCAAATATGTTATTGGCGGCGAACTCGGCGATCATGGCGTCAATCACCGCAGCGGGTATCCTGATTCCCTGAAAATGCGGCCCGCGTCTGTCACGTGCCGGAGCCGGGAAACCGTGATCCTCGAACAGGTTTGCGATAGTGGTGTTCCTGATATCGAGCTGCCTTGAGATTTCGCTCACGTCCCAGTCCAGCAGCTGGCGAATCGCGGCGATCGCGCCCGGAACTGTCGCGAACTGCGCGCGCTCGCCGACGTCGAAACGGCGGGCGCCATGCTGATATTCCTCCACATAGTCGACAAGCCGGGATAAGTCTTCGCTTCCGAGCCGGTTGGCCCAGTTTTCCTCCAGTGGGATGCCGTCGAGATGCTCGTCGGCAACGTACAGAAAACTGATGCTGTAGGGACAGAACAGCCACTTGTAGCCGGCGGCTACGAGGTAGTCCGGCCGCAGGGCGTCGAGATCGATGGGACATGCACCCAGAGTCTGCGAAACATCGAGTACTGTCACCGCAGCAATTTTGCGCAGGGCCTCGCAGATGACCTGTAGATCGAGAGGTGCGCCATTCGACCAGTGGTGATTGGGCAGGGCTGCAACGGCAATGTCGTCCTGATTCGTCGTTATCGATTCCAGTACCGCCGAGGTCCAGTCCAGATCCGATGGCGTATCGACAATACAGAGGCTCGCACCATTATCATCGGCCAACCGCGCCCAGGCGTAGTAGTTCGACGGAAACTGCTCGGCCAGCAAGAGGATCTTCTGATTCGCCTTTACGCTTATATTTCTGGCGGCGCATGCGACGCCATAGCTCGCCGCGGGTACTATGGCTATGTTGTCCGGCCGGGATCCCAAAAGCGTCGCAAACAGCCGCCGGAGCAATTCCACATCATCGAAAAAGTCGGCATCCCTGACCTGCCACGGGGCAGCTCGCTTCCGGACTCCGGATTCGCATGCCGCTGCCACAGCCGTTGGTTGAGGCGTCATGTAGGCGGCGTTCAGGTAGCACACATCCCTCGGTATCGAGAAAACGGATCGAGCCGTGCCTTCGGTCATGCGCAATTCCTCAATGTTGACAATTCCTGATCATCATCCCGTTTCTCTGGCATGGCAAGGAACAGAAGACTGAGGTTTTCGCCTGAACAGTCCGAAGGCGACCGGAATCCCGAGCCGAGATCCGCGGCCCTGACGATATCCCTGCGCGCCTGCCGGGTGATCAGGCAGGTCGGGAAAGATCAAAGTGGACTACGCAAACGCGGTCATCAACGGACGATCATGATTGACGCCCTATGGCGACAGCCAATCGGTGACGATCGGCCAGAGTTCGGCATTCCGTGACCTGAAGAAATCAATGTGGCCGATTCGCTTCAAGCCGTACTCTGCGGGATCAATCCGACGCTGCGTAATCGATGCGTTCTCGTATAGACGGAGCATGTCGTCAATATTCTCCGGGGTCGCAATCGGGTCATCGGTTGCCGTCAGCCACAGGATCGGGTTTCTGATTTCGTCGAAGAAATCTGTCGTTATGTCGCTTCCGATCGAGTTCAACACGTAACCCGGTTGTGAGCACCATGCCGCCCACTGCATCGCGACCCCGGCGGGCAGGTTCTCACCCCAGCCGATCCAGCGTGCCGGCACGTATCCCAGTAGTCTGGTGGCGAGCGGAAAATAGACCCTGAACAGAAATGCGCCGGCCAGTCGTATTCGTGCGTCGGTGTTGTTCAGGTAACCTGACGATGCCGCGATCGTTACGATCCTGTCGAGTCGATCGTGATTCGGCATCAAGCCGATGAGCTGGCCGCCGACGCTGTGCCCGATCAGGTGAATTGGCAGATCCGGAAATTCTCGATCCAGATAATCGAGCGCGGCGGGCATGTCGAGTTCACCCCAATCCTGCTTTCTTGCAGTGCTGTACCGAAGGGACCGGCCGTTCATGGAGGCCCCTATGCCGCGATAGTCGAAGATCAGGACTCCATGCCCGTGCGTCGTCAACCACTCGGCAAACTTGCAGTAAAACTCCTGTCGCACGCCGGTCGCCGCGCATACCAAGACGATTGCACTCGGGTCCTCGGGAAGGAGCAGGTTGCCGCTCAACTCATACGAGTCGCGAGCTGAAATGGATACCTGGCGTGCTGTATTCAATTGTCACTCTGTGGTGTGGGTGAAAAAAACGTCGGCAACGAGTTCCCGGTACTCGTTGCCGTGTATGCGATGCCGTTGCCCGGTCCCGGCTACAGGCATCCGTGCTCGAATCGCACCGGGGTTCGATCGTTGGTACAGTCGAAAGTTTCATCGTCAGTCGCCAGTGAATTTCAGTTGACCTGTGCCCGGTGAGAAAAGCGTCGATCACTTTACGGCCCGGATCACCTCATCGCGGTCACGTCAGATGAAATGTTCTGCGTACGCCCGAGTTGTGATACTCGGCATCTGATCTGACAGACAGTACCACATTGAATCCAGACTTATGCCAGCCTTACAGTCAAGAACGCCCCGTCAGGTGATACGATAGCGACGGGCAGGAGTTGGCCCAAAGGCGACCAGACCGTCCGTCGACAGCATCCGACCCTGGGTTTGGGTATGCAAGATAAGACAAATGAAAGCGATTGCATTTACCGAGTACGGATCACCGGATCTTCTTCAGCTTCAAGACATACCAAACCCCACACCTGATGACGATGAGGTACTCATCAAGGTTTACGCGTCATCTGTCAATTCATGGGATTGGGAGTTTCAGAGTGGAACCTCCTCGTTGAACCGGATGTTTTACGGGCTCCGCAGGCCAAAGGTAACGAAACAGATCCTCGGAGCCGACGTAGCAGGGACTGTCGAAGCGGTTGGCAGGAATGTAACCCGATTTCAGCCGGGCGATGAGGTTTTCGGGGACCTGTGGGATAACTGGGGCGGCTTTGCCGAGTACGCATGTGCTCGCGAAAGTGTCCTGGAGCCGAAACCCATTAATCTGTCTTTCGAGGAGGCAGCCGCAGTACCGCAAGCAGGCGTTTTGGCCCTGCAAGGGCTTAGCACGACGGGACGGATTCAGCCCGGACAAAAGGTTTTGATCAATGGAGCTGGTGGCGGTGTGGGGACATTCACGGTGCAAATTGCCAAGCTCACCGGGACTGAAGTAACCGGCGTAGACATTACACATAAGCTGGAGGTCGTTCGCCAAGTCGGTGCAGACCACGTTATCGATTATACGAAAGAAGATTTCACCCGGAACGGCCAGCAATATGACCTCATTCTTGACGTGCAAGGGGTCCGTTCGATGTTTGATTACAAACGCGCACTAAGCTCCCATGGTACCTATGCCATGGTCGGCGGCTCGGTGCCTCGGATACTCCAAGCGCTCGTTCTCGGACTCTGGGGTTCAATAGCCGGGGGGCAGAACTTTCGACTGGTCGCGGAGGGGCCAGGTAAGGGATTGGCGGAACTGAAAGAGTTCATTGAAGCCGGCAAGGTCGCGCCAGTTGTCGACAGGGTGTACAGACTGTGCGAGGTGCCGCACGCGCTCCAATACTTCGCGGAAGGTCGTCACAAAGGAAAAGTCGTAATA
>JBHHWI010000140.1:0-6358 GCA_046756445.1 Woeseia sp.
TCTCGTGCAATTTTCAGGCTAGTCTCGCTTGGAGCCGAAGCGCGACTTGTGCAGGACCGTGACGTTTGCAGCGGTCGGCCCGGGAATCTCCCCCGCCGGCATCGCGTGATGTCGCCGGTTTTGCCAGTCATCCAGCCACTTGATAACCCGTTCAAGCTGTTCGACGTCCTTCTTGCTGCGGTGCGGCGGCAACTCGCTGATTCCGAGTCCTGCCTCGGCGGCGTGCACGAAATTCTGGCTGTCCCGCATCACTGCGATGATCGGGATGCCGAGTGTATCGAGGAAACGCATGAGCTTTTCGAAGCTCTTGGTGTTGCGGCGCGTGCGATTGGCCACGACCGCAAGCTTGCGGTCCCGCCGGTCGATTTTCGCGACCAGCAGGAGATCGGCAATGCAGCGCGATGCGGCATGAATATCTATCGCGGACGGCAGGACAGGAACCAGTATGCTGGTGGCGTCGCGCGTGATTTCGCGCAAGTCGTCATGGTTCAGGCTGGCCGGCGAATCGACGATGAGACTGGTCGTTTCATTGGGAACCCTTAGCTGCCAGCTCCGCGTTGCCTGCATGCTGTTTTTGTAGGCGGCGATACCGTGAATTGGCGGCTGAGACGGTGGCCGCCGTTCGAGCCAGGTCATCGTCGAGCCCTGCGGGTCGCAGTCCATCACTGCCGGCACCGGACCGCAGGCTGCATAATAGCTTGCCAGGTTGATCGCGAGCGTCGTCTTCCCGCAGCCCCCTTTTGGATTCAGGATAACGATCTTGTTCAGATCGTTTCTGTGCGGCGTGATCAGCATTTCTTTACTTTGTGTTATTCAGCCGGCCAAAACCATGCGCCCGATCACATAATACCGGAAACAGAGGGGTCGAACCGCTATTCGGCGGTCGGTATGCGGACCCTCAGCAGGAACCGGTCTGTCTTGCCTCGCACCGAATCGTCGAACACGGAAAGGCTGTGGTCGTCAGCCTCATTACGCAGCAGGTCGCTGTCCGCCTCGATGATGAATCCGGCCGCCTCGACCGTCTCGAGGACTTTGGAAATCTCGATCCGGTGCAGCGCGACGTTATCCTGGCCCGCCTCGCCGACGTGATCGATGATTCCGAGGATCGCTCCCGGCTTGAGGACGGATGCGACAGCCCGAAAAGCCTCGACCGTCGCCTCCGGACCACGCCGGTTATACAGGTCGTGGAAATTGAGCGCCGTTATGGCCGCATCGAATGGCCCGTCCTCGGGCACGAGGTCGGCGAAGCCCTTGTCCAGGCGCCTTACGTTCGGCAATCGGTTTCCGGCCAGGCGGGCACTGATCGCCTTTTCATTGGCGCCGTCGCGCATCTCGAGAACGGTCGGCGGATTCTGCGCGGCCACCTGTCCATCATCGCCGACCGCGAGCGACAACACTTCCGTGTAATAGCCACCCGCGGCGATGATGTCGAGCACGTGTATACCCTTGGTGATGCCGAGAAATTCCATGACGTCCGCAGGCCGCCGTCCGGCATCCCGGGCGCGATCTCTCTCGGGCCGATCCTCACTCGCGAGAAGCGCACGCAATTCGGCTGCCGGCCCGCCGGCTTCGACAGCCGGGCCGGATTGATCCGTCGTCGATCCGGTATCCGGTCCGTCACCGCCACGGCATGCAGCGATCGCGAACAGAATGACAAAGGCTGCTGTACTTCGTAAGCTCATCGTCGTCCCCCGTTACCCTGATTCCCGATTGGAGCAAAGTGGCCCCAGCATACAAAGCTTTTTGCCCGGCAACAAACGACGGCCGATAACGGCCAGCTTGCACCTTATTCCGCAAGGGATCGCAGGAATCGGCGCGACGTTCGCAGCCATTCGCAGTCGTCGCAATCGCAGGCATTCGGATGTGCTTCGCGCCGGCGCTGTGCAACATACTCGACCGCAGTTTCCAGCGCATCGACCAGGTTCACCAATGACGCTTCCCGGACCGTAGCCGGCGTATACCGGCTCAGCCATCGGCATCCCTTGCCGAAGACACAGGTTTCACATTCGGCAATGAATGGCTGATAACGGCCGTGGTAAGGGCAGCGCGTGAAGTCGGTGTCGCATTCGATCAGCCATCTGGGATATTCCAGCCGATGCACCATATATCCCGTTATCGTCCTCGACTGAGATTGCATTTGTATCGTCACGGCTAAATCCATACCAAACCCCGCCGATGCCGGCCATTCGCGAAAATACCTAGCCCGAAGATTGCACGAGACCGCCCGAGATCATTGACAACGATATGATTTCAATACGAATAAGGAATTCCCAAGTGGTGACACTTCGTCGATTTCGCTGGCTGTCCGGTCTGTGGCCGGATCTCGTTGCGCCTGACTGGCTCTTCCCTCGAGCCATAGCCCGCTATGGCTCTCGGTCCAGAGCGGCGTCAGCTACAACGATCTCGCGCCCAAAATTCCGGGCTCTCGTGCAATCTTCGGGCCAGCCCGGCAGGAGACCGTGTTTTGTGAGGCCGTTACTGGGCAGACGGCCTCGCAATCGGCAGACTTTCGCACCTATGACCGAACGTCAACACGGTAACAATGGAATGGGTCAAATTGACCTTCGCCGGCCGGATTTTCTGTATGCGCTGGCGCTGTTTGCCGTGGCGTCGGCCATCCTGGTTGTCATTACTCAGCGTACAGGCTTCCTGACGTCCCAGTATGGCCCCGCGACCGCCCTGTTCTTCCTCGCCTACGGACTGTTCACTATCACGATGGGCTACCCGCATCCCGGTTTCGGGCACGTTTCTTTCGACCGCGCTGCTCAGGTATCCAGTATCCTGGTGCTTGGCCCGGTCGATGCGGCCTGGATAAACGGACTGGCCTCGCTTATCTATCCGTGGCACAGGCTCTGGCGGGGAGTGCCGTTCGGCGCGGTGCTCACCGCATCGCTGCACAACGCCGGCATGATGTCGCTCGTCATACTGAGCTGTGGTTTACTGTACCGATACCTGGGCGGGCCCGTCCCACTGGATCATCTGAGTATCGCCGTCGCCGGCCTGCTGCTGTTGCTCATGCTGAGCATGCAACTCGTCAACGACCTGGGCATGCTCGTGGTCGTATACCTGCAAAAGGGCGACCCGTCGAAACTGGTAAACGTCTTCTCCACCGGTGTCGAACTGGCGTCAGTGCTGATCGCGGTCGTCGTCGCCATCGTCTATGTGCGGCTGGAGCCGACGGCGGTCGCACTGGTGCTGATCGTCGTCAGTCTGGGCATGTTGGTGCTGAAACAATACGCGAAGATGCGCTACAAGCTCGAGGCGCTCGTCGAGGAACGAACGGCCGAACTCAGACAAAAGTCTCTGGAACTGGAACGACAGGCGACGCACGACAAACTGACAGGTCTATTCAACAGGCGCTATGCTGACGACTATCTGCAACGCCAGATAGAGAGCGCGCAACGGTATGACAGGGACTTCACGATCGCTCTTGCCGACATTGACTATTTCAAACAAATCAACGACAGGTTTTCGCACGCGATCGGCGACGAGGTGCTTCGTCGTTTTGCGGAGATCCTGGTAAGCCGCTGTCGAAAAACGGACGTCGTGGCGCGCTACGGCGGCGAAGAGTTTCTGCTGTGCTTTCCCGACACCAATGCCGAATTCGCCGAGCAGATCTGCGGGCAGATTCGCAAGGTCGTCGAGAGCACGGACTGGACGTCGGCCACGGACGGCGTTCGTCTCAATCTGACGGTCAGCTTTGGCATTGCCGAGGCCGCTAATCACACGCGCCGGACGAGCATTCTCAGCGCCGCAGACACCCGGCTCTACCAGGCGAAGAGAAAAGGCAGAAATCTGGTGGTCGTCTGACCACGGCCACAATCCGGGCTAGAACATCTCGCTGGGGCCGGGCCGGTCATCGGTCGGTTTGTCCCGGCTGGCGATAAAGTCGCCTGTGATCATCTTGTCGTAGCTCAGGCCCGGGCCGACCATGGGATAGACGCCGGCATCGGGGTCTATGATGACTTCCAGGAAGGCCGGACCCGGAAATTCGACAAACTCCCTGATGACCCGCGGCAGGTCCTTCTTGCGATCCAGCTTGACCGCGAAGTCGAAACCGTCGGCCTCGGCGGTCTTGACGAAGTCCTTGCGGTGCAATGACTTATCGCTACCCGACATCCGGCCTTTGTAATAGAGCTTTTGCCATTGCCGAACCATGCCGTCGCCGTAATTGTTGAGAACAATAACCTTGACCGGCAGGCTGTAGGTCGTCGCGGTCTCGAGTTCGCCGATGTTCATGCGCATGCTGCCGTCGCCGTCGATATCGATGACCAGACGGTCCGGCTGCGCAACCTGCGCGCCGATGGCGGCAGGCAGCCCGAATCCCATCGTGCCCATGCTCCCCGAGGTCAACCAGAGCCGGGGTTCGCGAAAGTCGAAGTACTGAGCTGCCCACATCTGGTGCTGGCCGACCCCCGTCGAGATGATCGCCTTTCCGCCGGCCAGCCGGTTGACTTCTTCGATCACCGCCTGCGGTTGTATGAGCTCGCTGTCACGATCGTAATTCAGACGGTGTTTTTCCTTCAGGCCGGCTATCTCCCTGTGCCAGGCGTCGAAATCCTTCTCGAATCCGATGCGCCTGCCGTATTCGAGCAGGTCGTCGAGATCCCGCGCGAGCACACCGACGTGGTGCCAGCTCACGCTTTTCACCTTGCTGATCTCGGAGACGTCGACGTCGAAGTGAGCGATGTTCTTCGCATTCGGCGCAAAACCGACCGGGTCGCCGGCAACCCGGTCGTCGAACCGGGCGCCGATGGCAATCAGGAAATCACAATCTTCCACGGCGTAATTGGCGAATGCCATACCGTGCATCCCGAGCAAGTGCAGCGCCAGAGGATGCTTCGTATCACTGGCACCGAGCGCCATCAGCGTCGTAGCGACGGGGATCCCGAACACGCTCGCAAAGTGTCGCATCGCCTTGGTGGCGTCGCCGTTGATTACGCCGCCGCCGGCATAAATCAGCGGGCGCTCCGACTCGGCAAGCATCTGGTACAGACGTTCGCAGGCATCATCTGTCATGCGGTTTTCGACGACGGCCTGCAGACGGTTGCGGTACCCCGTCAGCGGCAGGGTCCCGAACCCCGAGAATTCGCCTTCCCAGTTCTGAATGTCCTTTGGTATGTCGATGACGACCGGGCCGGGCCGGCCCGTCCTCGCGATCTCGAACGCGGTGCGAACCGTCGCTTCGAGACAGGTCGGATCCGTTACCAGAAACACGTGTTTGGCGATCGCTCCCATGATGGCCGACACGGGGGCTTCCTGAAAGGCGTCGCTGCCGATCGCATTGGTCGGCACCTGACCGCAGACAACGACGATCGGCACGGAATCGGCCATGCAGTCACGAACGGGGGTCACGGTGTTTGTGGCTCCGGGCCCGGAAGTGACCATGACGACGCCGACCTTGCCGCTGGCTCGCGCATAGCCGGCCGCCATGAAGCCGGCTCCCTGCTCGTTGGCCGGCACGATCAGCGGAATTGCCGGCTTGCCATCGGGCTTGCGATGCCTGTCGTTGTACCGGAAGACAGCGTCGTAAGTGGGCAGGATTGCCCCGCCGCTATAACCGAATATGGCGTCGACGTCTTCGTCGGCCAGGACCTGAATGACAATATCCGCGCCAGTCATCCTGCTACCCGCCAGGGGATGCTGGTCCGCACGATTGGCCGGCACCTTCTTGCTCATCTTATCGTCAGAGACTTCTTAAGTATCGGATTTCGGGCGAGTGTTTACTAAATTTTATTGCATTGCAATACTGGCATTGCTGTGCCACCTTGCAACGGATGTCACGGCATTGCTTATAAACGAATTCGATTAGCTGCTACGGATAACAAAGTCATGCGTCACGTAATCTCGGTGCTATTGCAAAACGAGGTCGGAGCGCTGACCCGAATGACGGGGCTGTTCTCGACACGCGGGTACAATATCGACTCGCTCAATGTTGCGCCGACCGACGACCCGACCGTGTCGCGGGTCACGCTGGTCATTCGTGGGTCCGACTCGGCCGTCGCGCAAATGAATACGCAGCTCGCAAAGCTCGTGGACGTCGTCAATATCCACGACATGACGCTGGGCGATCACTTCGAGCGCGAGCTGGCCATACTCAAGCTCAGACTCGCGACAGGCGGCTACGCGAAAGTACTGGCGCTCGCCAAGAGGCACGGTGCCGAGATCCTCGACGATGCGCAGGTAAGCTGCACCGTGCAGCTCACCGGCAGACTTGCCGAAATCGACGCATTCGTCGAAGAGGCCGGCAAGATTGGCGAGCTTGCAGCCGTCGCCCGCAGCGGCAGCGTCGCCGTCTCCAGGGGCGAGGTGACATTGTCGTCCTATACCAGGCATCACCGCCTGACCGGATAGGCAC
>JBHHWI010000141.1:0-6192 GCA_046756445.1 Woeseia sp.
CTAGGGCAGTCAAACGCGATCAATCTTCTGCAAGTTTGGCCTTGACGGTTGCTTCGAGACTGGTCATGCCGGCGGATTTGCCGAAAGCCAGCGCGGCTTCATCGTCCGCCCCGTTCAGTTTTTCGCGCAGGGCAAGCATCGCACCGACCCGGTTGCTGCTGCCGCAATGCACCAGCACGGGTTGTTCGAATCCGTCCAGGATCTGATCGAGTATCCCGGCGTTCTCGAAATTCACGGCGCTCTTGCCGGCGATCGGCAGGGAAATGTATTTCATGCCGAGCTCCTCGACTACGGCCTGCTCGTCGAGTCCGCGGTCCTCACCGGATGTACGCAGGTCGATCACGGCTGCGTAGCCGGCGTCCGCCAGCTCCCTTAAGCCCTCCTCGTTCGGCTGCCCGGCCGCGGTAATGCCTGCTGCCGGTTCGAAACGGTATTCCCAGTGCGCCTTGTCGGCGTCCGCGAATGTGAGAACTGCCGTGGCAACCAGGATTGCCCCGATTGCCGGTGCGCTTTTTTGATTCAGTTTCATAGTCTTAGTCAGCCAGTACGATGGTCGACGGGAATTCGATGCCGCGCTCGGTGAACGCGATATCGACAGTCATGCGCGAGAACATGTCGCCGACCACGGTCATCATGTTACCGATCGCCGCCCTCAGCTCCGGCGGGACCTTGTCATCTTCGTCGTCTTCGACGGTCACCGCCTGCCCGATGAAATCGTAGTAGCGGGCGGCATCCATCTCCATGCTGAAGAAAGGCGGTGGCTCACTGACCCCGGCCGCCAGCATGTCACCCAACCGGGCCTCGGTACCGGCCCCGAATGAGACGGCCAGCGCGTTCTCCGTCATGGCCACATGCGCCGAATCGACAACGCCGGCCAGTTGCGGAGATTCGAATGGCACCGGTACGCCGTCCGGCTGGAGATTCAACGCGGCGAGCTCCGGGCTGAACATCGCCCCCATCGCGATCAGCCCCTCGGCGTTATCGGTCGATATGAGAAAGCGCAGGTCGGCCGAGGTGGGCGGCTGTTTGCTTGTCAGATCCATGCCCTCGATATCCTCGACCACCGCAAGGAATCCCCTGAAGCCGTAGACGATCGGGGGGACCGGTTGGTTCAGCGCCTGCCGGCCGGCCGCAACGCCTTGCTGCAGGTCTGCGAACAGCTCGCACTCGAACGGCTCGGCTTCCAGTGCGTCGAGCCGGGCCGAATAGAACTCACGCGCGGCGAGCATATCGATGCTCATGCCGAAGGCGAGCAAGCCGCCCTGCTCGCTTCCCAGTCCGGGAACCGGGGCCGACAGCCTGGCCAGCCCGGCCGCCAGATCGCTGCGCAGTTCGATGATGGTATTCGAGGCAAACTGCTCCGTGCTCATCTCGGTATAGCCCGTGATCACACGCGGCGCTGCGGCGGACATTTCTCTGATTTCTGATTTGCAGACATCGCTCAGCACGGAGCCGTTATACTCCATCAGCCTCAGGAGCTCGGCGTTGACCCCCGACTGATCATCGAGGAATGTCGCAACGACACGCTCGACATCGATCAAGCCGACCGAGTGCGACAGAAAACCGTTGTCCGCAATGATCTTCTGCAGCTCGCCCGTATCGGCGATGCTGGACGACGGCGCGCTCACGCCCAGTACGGTTTTGAGCAGCTCGTCCGGCAGGTCTGTGGGTACGATGGTCAGCACGAGTTCGTCGTCTGCGACCGCGACGATGAATCGCCCTTCTTCGTCGCCGGCGTAGCGATACGCCTGGCCGCCGACCGACGCCGTCGACATGCGCTGATCTGCCGCCGCCTCCATGCGTGAGATAGCCGCTTCGAGCAGGTCGCCGTCGGACAGGGTCATTCGCATGACCGGCAACAAACCCGATCCGTACAGCACCATGGTCGAGTCGCGATCGATGCCCGCGGCGCGAAACCCGTCCACACTCAAGAGGCCGGCCAGTTCTTCAAGCAGCGCCGCTCCCTCCGCGGAAATGCCGTCGTCCGAATCGGGTTCCTCTGCTGCCGTGGCCACAATCTGTCGCAATAGTCGCTGGTAGGACTTCAACATCAGGTCCAGCTTCGGCTCGAACTTGTCGGCGACGTCGTCAGGCAGCGGGTCGATCATTGCGAACACGTACGGCGTATCCGCGGGGACGTACCTGAGCAGACCCGGGTCGGATATCGCCCCGGCGGTCGCCATGCTGTCGTCGGGTGAGCGGTCGCAGCCGGTCGCCGCAATCGACAACAAGCCAAGGGCAAGGATTCGTATCAGCGAACGTGTTCTGAGCATGTGGAGATTCCCGTGTCTTCGGCAGGGCGAGGTTGCCAGTGCTGCATTGTCTGTCAGTTGACGACGGAAGTCACATCAGGGACGGTCGGCGAAATCATAATGACGCATGTCCGGCCTGAGCGTCCTTACCCAGTAACTGAAGGATGCTCCCGGCCAGATCGACGTGTTCTTGCCGTCTTCCGTCTGATACCAGCTCTTGCACCCCGACTGCCATACCGATTGCTCGAGCGTCTTCTGAAGACCGCGATTGTATTGTGACTGACTCCCGGCCTTGATATCGACGGCGCGAACGCCGCGCCTGGACATTTGCCGAATCATCTTGATCGCGTAGCGAACCTGGGACTCGATCATGAAAATCATGGAGTTGTGGCCGAGGCCCGTATTCGGGCCCACCATCAGGAACAGGTTCGGATAGCCGGCCACACTGATGCCGAGGAATGCCTCGGGACCGTCGCGCCAGTCATCGGAAAGCTCCCGCCCACCTATGCCGAATATTCGTGTCGGCGATATCGGATCGGTCGCCTTGAATCCCGTGCCGAGAATAATGGCATCGGCCTTGTGTTCATTGCCATCGGCATCGACGATGCCGTCAGCCGTAACTTCCCTGATCCCGGTCGTTATCAATTCGAGATTGTCTTTTTGCAGCGCCGGATAATAATCACTTGAAATCAGGATTCGTTTGCAGCCGATGGTGTAATCAGGGATCAGCTTGTTTCTGAGCGCCTCGTCAGCAACCTGTCTTTCCAGGTGCCTGAGCGCGATTCTGGTCGCGCGGCCCATTAACCTCGGATCGATTGTAAATCCTATACCCCTGACCTCCTGTCTCCAGTAGATGAAATTCCGAAACAGAAACCGGGCCAAAGGGATGTTGCGGTAAAGCCATCGCTCCCACTTGCCGATCGGCCGATCGAGCTTCGGCACAATCCAGGGCGGGGTGCGCTGGAACAGCAGCAGGGTTTTTACCCGTTCGACGATCTGCGGCACGAACTGTATCGCGCTGGCGCCCGTGCCGATCACCGCAACCGTCTTGCCGGCGAGGTCGAACCCATGATCCCAGCGTGCCGAATGAAACGAGATGCCTGCAAAGCGCGACAGGCCCGGGATCTCCGGATACGCGGGTCGGCTCAGCCCCCCCATGCCGGACACCAGCACCCTGCTCCGAAACAGTCGGCCCTCGCCCGTTGCCACCTTCCAGGAAAGCTCGGCTTCATCGAACACGGCTGTATCGACCCTGCTGCTCAGGCGCAGGTGCGGCACCAGCCCGTATTTCT
Organism: Woeseia sp.; assembly: GCA_046756445.1. Classification (GTDB taxonomy): domain Bacteria; phylum Pseudomonadota; class Gammaproteobacteria; order Steroidobacterales; family Woeseiaceae; genus JACZWL01. Next base: position 3,545 of record JBHHWI010000141.1, read on the forward strand.
CCACGCAGCGCTGCAAATAGGCCCAAATTTCGCTCTGCGGCGGAAACATCCGGCTCCAGTCCGCGGACTGCTCGAAGGAAAACGAGTACAGATGCGACGGGATATCGCAGGCGCAGCCCGGGTAATCGTTGTCCCGCCAGGTGCCGCCCACCGAATCGGCGCCCTCGAGAATCAGAAAGTCGTCGATTCCCGCTTCTTTGAGCTTTATGCCCATCCCGATGCCGGAGAATCCGGCACCGATCACGATTACGTCGTATTCTTCGGGGTGAACCTGGTGAACCATAAGCGCAGCAATACTACCACCGTGAAAAATGCCCTGAATCAACGCAAATACGACGTCATCGTATGGGGCGCGTCCGGATTCACCGGCAGGCTCGTGACGGAGTACCTGCTCGGCAAATACGGAGCACACGGCGACCTGCGGTGGGCCATCGCGGGGCGAGACCGGTCGAAACTGGAAGACACCTGCTCCGACTTGCCCGTTATCATCGCGGACTCATTCGACAGCCGGGCGATGCAGTCGCTTGCGGCAGATACCAGGGTCGTCCTGACCACGGTAGGTCCGTATGCCCGATTCGGCTCGGCACTGGTCGAAGCCTGTGTGGCCCATGGCACGCATTACTGCGATCTTGCCGGCGAAGTCCAGTGGATGCGCCGGATGATCGACCGGTTTCAGCAGGACGCCGAAAAGAGTGGGGCGCGAATCGTACACAGCTGTGGCTTCGATTCGATTCCCTCCGACATCGGGGTCTGGCTCGTGCAGCAGCAGGCGATCGAGCGTCACGGCGAACCCTGCACGGAGATCAAGTTGTTGGTCAGGGCGATGAAGGGTGGGGCCAGCGGTGGAACATTCGCCAGCATGATGAACGCGGTCGAGGAAAGCCGGCGCGATCATGATATCGCGAGGATCCTGAGGGATCCGTACGCGCTGAATCCCGAAGGGGAACGATGCGGGCCCGACCGCGGGGACCAGGCCGGCGTCGGGTTCGATACAGAGACAGGCGCCTGGACGGCACCGTTCATAATGGCCTCTGTCAATACCAGAATCGTACGCCGGACCAACGTGCTGCTCGACTATGCCTACGGTCGCGACTTCAGATACAGCGAGGCAACCCTGACAGGCAAGGGCCCGGGCGGCTGGATGAGGTCGGCATGCATGACTGCCGGGCTGGGCGGATTCATGCTGGCAAGCGCGTTCGGTCCGAGCCGGGCCGTTCTGGTGAAGAAGGTCCTGCCCAGGCCCGGCGAGGGACCGGACCGGCAGCGGCGCGAGTCCGGTTTCTTCGACCTTCGTCTGATCGGCAAGCTCCCGAACGGCACCGTAATTCGCGCGCGGGTTACCGGCGACCGTGATCCCGGCTACGGCTCGACGAGCAGGATGCTCGGAGAAAGCGCCGTCTGCCTGGCCACCGACGAACTGTCGTTGCACGGTGGATTCTGGACGCCGGCCTCGGCGATGGGCGACCTGTTAGCGAAGCGCCTCGTCGACAACGCCGGACTCACTTTCGATATCGAGTGACCTCAGAAATGGCTGCGCCCTTGAAGGACTCGGAACTTGCCTATGCCCGCCTTCAGCCGGACGACATTCTGAGGTCGATTGACGATCTGGGATTCCGTTGTGACGGCCGGCTGTTCCCTCTGAACAGCTATGAAAACCGGGTCTACAGGATCGGCGTCGAGGGCGGCGACGCAATCGTTGCCAAATTCTATCGCCCCGGTCGCTGGAGCGACGCTGCCATCGAAGAGGAACATCGTTTTACAGAGGAATTGGCGGAGAACGAAATCCCGGTGGTCGCGCCGCTTTGTATCTCGGGCCACACATTGCATCACTGCGGGCCCTTTCGTGTTTCCGTATCACCGTATCGAGGTGGTCGCGCGCCGGAGCTGGATGACCACGCACTCTTGCTGCAACTGGGCCGGCTGATTGCACGGATACATCTGCAGGGCGAAACGAAAGCGTTTGCACACCGGCCCATGATCGACATAAACACATACGGGCTTGCCTCGCACGACTTCCTGCTCGAACGGGGATTCATTCCGGACGAATTACAGCAAGTGTATGCAAGTGTCGCCGGACACTTGTTTGAAGACATCCGAACCGCATTCGACCGGGCCCGCGATGCGCGATCCATTCGCCTGCATGCGGACTTTCACCCCGGCAACGTGCTGGTGGCCGGAGAGCAGTTGCACATCGTCGATCTGGACGACGCCCGGACCGGGCCCGCCGTTCAGGATCTCTGGATGTTCCTTTCGGGCGACCGCAACGAACAGGCACCGCAGCTGGCCAGGTTACTCGAAGGATACGAAGAGTTTCGGTCTTTTGATGCCCGCGAGCTACATCTCGTCGAGGCGCTTCGCACATTGCGGATCATGCATTACGCGGCATGGCTGGCCCGACGTTGGCAGGATCCGGCGTTCAAAATGGCATTCCCATGGTTCAACTCACGTCGCTACTGGGACGAACATATCCTGACGCTTCGCGAACAGGCGGCGCTCTTGCAGGAAGCGCCGCTGGAGTGGGCCGGCTAGCGGGATGGCAATCCTGTTGTCGCCGTGCACCGCCGGAAAAGCCGCCGGCCCGACGCATGGGCGAGCGGAATCGGCTTATCCGGTCCGTCCGCCGTAAGCCGCGGTCGATACCGACCGAT
>JBHHWI010000142.1:0-5933 GCA_046756445.1 Woeseia sp.
TCGATGTCACCTACTTTCGGGGTTTTGGCGATCGCTCAACCCAGCATATGCTAGTTGCTGTACTTGAGACTGATTCTTATTCATTCATCCCATGACTATTCATCGGCAAACAACAACTTACGGGCTGCCTCCACCACTATCGAGACGACAGGGTGCAGGACCCGGCGCTCGACGGATATGGCGAAAAAACGCTCTTTCACCTCAACGACCTGGCCAATCGCTGTCACCTGATACTGGCGCACCACCGCTGCCTTGATAGCGGCGGGCGCGACAAAGATCCCCGCACCCTTCTGCCCAAAAGCCTTCATTAGTGCGCTGTTATCGAACTCGGCAATCATGCGCGGATGGATGCGAAGCTTGTTTAGCCACTGGTCGATGCCTGCGCGCGGCTGGCTACCGCTGCTGGGCAACAATATCGGTGCGGCATCCAGACAACGCGGAAAATCACCCCTTAGCTTCTTTGCCAGTTTCTCTGTGGCAAGCGTTAAGCCGCAACACGGTCCTAGGCCCCGAATAAGTAGGAGATACAGGCGGTTCTCGCTCAAGCGCCAGTAGGTCCTCCAAGCTTGGCGATCACCTGTGCTATAGGACTCACGCAGGCCGAAACTGCCCGAAAAAGCGATCGGATCGACGCCCAATCTGCCGCTTGTTATTGTTGTGGAACGGTTTTCATCTACCCATGAGGGTTGCGGCCCAATTGAAAGACTCGCTGAATGTACTTGCTAAGGACGCGCTTGCTAGCCTGCGTAATCTTCTGCCGATCGTCGTTGTCATCAGCGTATTTCAGGTGTTTGTATTTCGGGAGTTTGTGTCTGGGCTGATGTCCATGGCCATCGGTGCTTTTCTTGTCGTCGCCGGTCTCACGTTCTTCATATTCGGACTGCGACTCGCGCTATTTCCGATTGGCGAAGGGCTCGCCCATTCGCTGGCAAAAAAAGGCAGCGTATTCTGGCTAGTCGTCTTTGCTTTCGCGCTTGGATTTGGTACGACCATCGCCGAACCGGCACTGATTGCGGTTGCTGGCGCAGCCGCGGAAGTCGCAGCCGGAGCAGAAGCTATCGGATCGTCAGTCGAAGCAAAGGATAGCTACGCGCAAGGACTGCGGATGACAGTAGCGTCAGCCGTCGGCTTTGCCCTCGTCCTGGGCGTCATCCGAATACTGGCCGATTGGTCGTTGCCGATTATGATAATCGGTGGATACATTCTGGTAGTCCTGATCACGACATTTGCGCCAGACGAGATAGTCGGCGTTGCATATGACTGCGGTGGCGTAACGACTTCTACGGTAACAGTGCCGCTGGTGGCGGCCCTCGGTGTCGGACTTGCGAGTTCACTTAAAGGGCGTAATCCAATGACCGATGGATTCGGCCTAATCGCATTCGCCTCGCTGACACCGATCTTGTTCGTGCTTGTCTATGAAATTATCGTGCAATGGAGCTGATCGTCGCCAGCATACAAGTTGTTGCCGACAGCGCGGTCGACGTCGTCCCGATAGCGGTATTCCTGTTTGCCTTCCAGTGGCTAATCATCGGCGGGCCGATGCCGAATCGGAATCAGATCGCGGTTGGTTTTCTGTTCGTCGTTGTCGGGCTCGGCCTGTTTCTGCTCGGATTGGAGCAGACGCTGTTTCCATTGGGTCGCCTGATGGCACAGCAACTGACGGATCCTGAATTCTTGCATGAGGCCGTCGGGCGAGGAGCGTCCGCCCTCGTTTGGCAGGATTATTACTGGGTCTATCTGTTCGCGCTCTCCCTGGGCTTCAGCACAGCGCTTGCGGAACCGGCATTGATCGCGGTTTCAATGAAAGCGAACACCGTATCAGGCGGTGCGATCGGCATGTGGGGTCTGCGCGTCGCCGTTGCTATCGGCGCCGGCGTAGGGGTGAGCCTCGGTTGTTATCGAATTATCACGGGCCTACCCCTGCATTATTTTATCGCCGCAGGATACATGGTGGTCATTGTACAAACAGCGATGGTGCCGAAACTGATTGTGCCGTTGGCGTATGATTCCGGCGGTGTCACGACATCTACCGTAACGGTTCCCCTCGTTGCTGCACTGGGGATTGGACTCGCCGAGGCGGTGCCGGGGCGCAGCCCACTGTTGGATGGCTTCGGATTGGTGGCTTTTGCGGCCCTGTTTCCGATAATCTCGGTGCTCGCATATGGCCAGCTTGCAGTATTGAGAGGACGTGTCCCAACATCCGATCCGGATGAACAAGACAGAACACAGGAAGAGATCCATGCACTTTAAACTTATCGTTGCCTTCGTTGAAGACAGCAAGACTGATGACATTATGGAAGCGGCGCGTGAAGCGGGTGCAACAGGATGCACGGTCATTAGTAATGCCCGCGGAGAAGGAATCAAGGAGAGCAAGACATTTTTCGGCCTGACCCTGGCGACTCAACGCGATGTCGTACTACTGCTGGTCGAGCAGCATCTGAGCCGGCATATTCTCGAACACATTGGAGAGGTCGGCGAGTTCGATGCGAAACCGGGCACTGGCATTGCAGTACTCATCGATGTCGAAGATGCCGTCGGCGTGTTGCATCAAGCCCAAGAACTCGGAGAAATTGTGGAGGAAAACCTATGACTATTCGCAACTGGGGGCCCGTACGAGATTGCATGCGAACGGAAGTGACAGAAGTCGATGGTCGACTCGACGTTCTTTCGGCGCTGAAAATTATGAAAAAAGTCGCTGCGACCAGCCTAATCGTCAAGCGACGGGATGAGCACGACGAGTACGGTATGCTCCTATTCTCCGACATTGCCAAAGAAGTCATCGCCAAAAACCGTGCACCGGAACGCGTTAATGTGTACGAGATCATGGCAAAGCCGGTATTGACGGTGCGGCCGGACATGGAAATTCGCTATTGTGCGCGCCTGTTTGAGAACTTCGGCATTAGTCACGCACCGGTTGTCGAGAATGAGAAGATTCTCGGTATCGTCAGCTACTATCTTCTGGTGCTGCACGGCTTGCCGGATCTTGACTAACGGATGTTTATGTCAGCGAAGGTTACACTTTCGGCGCCTGTGCATGGCGAATCAGTATTCAAACTCAAGAAATCTGCCTGAAGTCAATTCTTGTATGCGCCGATGTCCAAACGTTCTGTCGAGCGGTTAATCGGCACGATCAGACGGGAAGTCAGCGGTTATGTTCTCTCTTGGACATCGCACGATCTCGAGCGAATGCTCTCTGGGTTCACGGTCTACTACAATCGCCATCGGGCGTATTCCTCCCTGCCCCGTGATGCTTCGGCTGAATTAGGAGTCGAAGTGAACGATCCGTTTATCCGCATCTGGTGACCACAGCGATTGGGGACTGTTCCTTTAGGGCCTCGAGACCGGCGTGTGCTCGGACGGTCAGGTTATCTTCTTAATTGAGACCAGCTCCGCGCTCCAGCGGCTTGCCGAAAGCACCTCGAGCCGGCAGTCGTTCCATTCCACCATGTCCCCTTTTACTGGAATCCGTCCGAGCAGCTCCGTGACTAGCCCGCCGAGCCTCGAAACCTCGGTGTCAGGTAGTAAGTCGATTTCCAGAATATGGCACAACTTGCGCAGGTCTATTGACGCAAGCGCATGAATTGAACCGTCTTCTCGTTGCCACACTTCTTCTACCGGTCGATCACTTTCATCGATGATGTCGCCGACGATTTCTTCGAGCACGTCCTCGAGCGTGACAATGCCCTGGATGTCACCATATTCGTCGACGACGATTGCCATGTGTCGTCGGGCTTCCTTGAAAGTCCGCAGCAGCGTGTTTAGGGGAGCGCTCTCCGGCACGACGACCGGCTCATGGATCAGGCATGACCAGTCGATCGTCTGACCGGAGTTTTCCTGTAACTGCAAAAGTATTTCCTTTGCCATTACGACGCCGGAGACCTGATCCAGCTGATCTGTCGTTGAGAAAGGAAATCGGCTGTGCCCACACTGTTTCACCATCTTCAGCACCTGTTGGCGGTTGCTGTTTGCCGACAGATAGACGACCTGTTTTCTCGGCAGCATTACGTCCGATGCATTTAGCTTGCGCAGCTTTGATGCCCCGACGATGATTCCCGCGGTCTGCGCGCCAACCACTCCCTCGGTTCGTCCAAGCGCGGCCAGCAGCCGAATTTCTTCAACGGAGGTCACCGGCGCATCCTTCGCGCCCCGCAGGGACCGGGAGATGGCCCCGCTCAGGACCACAAGCGGGCGCAATGCGACGGCCAGCGCGTGGATGCCATAGGCAACCGGCGTCGCTAGGCTTCTCGCATGCGTGACTCCGAGGGTCTTCGGTATGATTTCTGTGAAAAGCAGGACGGCCGTGGTAAATACGATCGTGAAAATCCACAGCGTTTCCGCACTGAATGCATCCTGATAGCTTGCGCCAGCTACCGCGGTGCCGACCGTATGCGCGATGGTGTTGGTGATGAGAATGGCAGCAATTGGCATGTCGATCCGTTGCTTGAACTCCTTAAGGAGCTGCCCGGAACGTTTGCCTTGCTGAGCCAGCGACTCGACCTGCGCGTAATTGATGGTTAGCAGAACCGACTCGAATATCGAACACAGAAACGACACAATGAGTGCCAAAGAAACTGCGGCAATGAAAACCTGCATGATTCCTCCAACGGCTAAGCCCGCGTATTGCGAATTCCTGGTCTATCCCCCAGTTCGCGTGAAATCCAAGTGTCATAATTCCGGGGCGGTTCAAGGCGACGGCGTATCCGGCTTGGTGGTTGCTCGCTGCCAAAAACCCACAACGGTGCAAACAGGGAAGGCAACGGGAGGAAGATATTAGCGCAGATGAAAAACTAAATGTTAGGCTGCGAATCGTCCAACTTGTCGCGGATCCAATCTTCCATATTCTGATACTGGCTGATTACGAACGACCATAGGTAATTCGATGCGGCCTCAGCTTGTTGGGTGAGGTCATCCATCGATGTGTACTCGGCATTGTCAGCTTCAGCAACAAATATGGAATAGAGGTTCTGGGCGATGGCCGTGTCATACGCATTCGCAATCCTCCTTCCTACGACAGGAATTTCGCGGGCGAAATCTCGTGCCATATCCACATCAACCTGTCCATCGTTGTCATAATCGAAATAAACACCCTTCGGAATCACGCCCGATCGAGCCAGCCCAATGTTCAGCTTTGTGCCGAAGGACTCGAAGCTCATTTCGAGCGTAACATGTGTGATTTGATATGTTGTTGCTTCGTCAGCGCTGGGGTCGTACTGCGTATCCGTGGTCAATACGTAGATACCAGGCTGCAACGTATCCAGCCGCTGACGACTCGGGGCCTCCACTGCAATGCGTTTGAGACCGGTCGCTTCTTCAATTGCGCTGATCTGGCGTTCGTGTTTTTCCGATAGATGGCTAAGGTCTGCGAGACGCGTTTGTGCAACATCGAGCCGAGCCCGTAAGATAATTGCTTGATTCTCGAGCCTCTGTATCTCTGAAAATTCGTACACCAACGCTGCAACGCAAACGAGAAGACCCGCCGTGAGAAGATAAGCCCGCCGCCTGTTGGGTTTTGTTTGCATTCTGAGCCTCGATCATTGGCCGATGCTCCGGCGAGGGACGGCCTATAGACAGCCTGATGCGCTCAAATCTATGGCTGAATCACCCCGGGTATTCCGGAGACTCTTTTGTTTGAGTCATGCCGCCATGGCTGACTCGTCCTGCTGGCGATAGTACGCCATTTCGTATTCTGCCGGTGGCACATCGCCGATCGGCTGGAACAGGCGCCGGTTGTTGAACCAGTCGACCCACTCCAGGGTTGCGTATTCGACGTCATCGATCATGCGCCAGGGTCCGCGCTGGCGAATGAGCTCGGTCTTGTACAGGCCGATGATCGTCTCTGCGAGCGCGTTGTCGTAGCTATCACCGACGCTGCCGACCGACGGTTCGATGCCGGCCTCGGCGAGTCGCTCGGTGTAGCGGATCGAGACATACTG
>JBHHWI010000143.1:0-5827 GCA_046756445.1 Woeseia sp.
CGCCGCCGGCGATCATGTAGAGCATCTCGAGCGTAGGCTGGACGTTTCTGGCATCGCCGAACGTCAAGGCAGTGTGCTTCGCGGTCCCGGCGAGACTCGCGTATGCGGTGTTGAGGTCGCAGTCGAGCCGCTTGTTCAGGTCGGTGGCAACGATCAGTCTGGAAAACGCGTGAATATTATCGAGCTTGTCGACCAGCCGCGCGACGTCATACACGTCGATGAGCGTGGAAGGCCGGTAGGTGGATGCGCCGACATCCAGGATGGTCACGGCCTCGCCGCCGCCGTAGGTGTGCACGCGCTGATCACGGAGATCCAGGTCGAATCGCGGCTCGCGCCCGCAGAACGTCAGCTCGTGAGCGGTTTCGGCGATGGTGTCTTCGACGAGTGAACGAGGGAAACACAGCCGGCCGTTATCGTCCATCCTGCAGCCCATCTCGAGCGCATGTTTCTCGACGATCGGGATTGGATCGGCCATGCCGATATTCTCGAGCACATCGAGAACGGTGTGATGAACGCTCTGCATCTCCGCCTCGGTCAGGGGTTTGAAGGTACCGCCCGTCAAACCGGGCGCAACCGCTGACTGCTTCGGTGGGTTTTCCCGACGCGCCTGTCTCCCACGCCGCATATTCGCTCTCCTGCCTGATACCCGCCTGATCTGATGACGCTGTCTGGTCTGGACGTGATCAATTTGAACATGCATCGACAGCCGGTCACAATCGACCCGACCGAAAGTCGTCATGTCCCACGGAAAGCCGGATATCACGAGAGAGAATGGCCTGCCCGCGCCGGGCTTTGACCAATAGAATTAACAAGATGTGATGTTGAAAGGGATTATAATTAAAGTTATAATATCAACCGGCTGAACGGAAAACCACTACGCCTGGGCGACACGATGAGCAACAAATTGAAACTGCGAAAGATTGGCGGATCCGTGGGAGTGATCATTCCCAAGGAGGAATTGCAGCGCTTACGTGTAGATGAGGGCGATGAATTGTTCGCAGTAGCCGATGCAAAGGGTTTGTACCTTTCGCCCTTCAACCCCGAATTTGCGAGAAAGGTCAGGGCGTTCGAGCGGACCCGTAAGCGCTACCGAAATGCGCTGAATACACTTGCAAAGTAGTCAATGGTCGCCTGGCTAGAGATCGCCGACGTCCTGTTCTTTCATCAGCAGTCGTTAGAAGAGCACGGTGGACTGGCTGGGAAGCCACACGAGGGTGCACTTGAGTCCACACTGGCGCGCCCGCGGAATTTGCCGACAGACAGTCCGGGGTCGAGCGTCTTCCAGTTGGCTGCATGTTACGGATTCGGATTCGCGCAAAATCACTGTTTTCCCGACGGTAACAAGCGTCTGGCACTTATCAGTATCGACGTATTTCTGCAAATCAATGGATATGAGTTATGCGCCGACGAGGCGGACGCTGTAGCGGTAATCAATGAATTGGCTTCCGGAGATCTGTCTGAACAGAATCTGGCGCTCTGGATAGAGGAAAACGTCGTACCTTTTGACATCAATGCAGAATAATTTAATGAATCAATATGTTTTCCAGATTGCCCCGCCGATGCGACTTCGACGTGCGTCTGATCAGGATAGTCAGCGTGAGAGAATCTACCCAACCGTGATTGCCGCCATCGTTCGATGATGCGGACGTTATTTCAACCGCCTTAATTTCAGCAATTTCGCAAGATTGGCGTCCGCCGTCCTGTAAGGTTCGATCTGCCCGGTCTTGGACGTAAACAGCGTTGTTACACCAGGGCCGTGGCCGGCGCTGTCACTGCGCCCGTGCGACACCGATGCAACGGTAATCGCGCCCTGACGAAATACGCGGCCGTAAGTGCTGTCGGCGTCCACGATGGCGACGATGTCGCCAAATCGCAGTGTGTCCAGGTCGTATTCTTCGACGGTCTCGGGATCGAACAGATTGATGTCGTAATCACCCGTGTACGTCTGGTCCCTGCCCAGGCCCGAGCCCATGATCTTCGCCGGAATCAAATGCGTCACGCCGATACGCAGCTTGCCGTCCGCAGTTCTTGCCATGCCACTGGCACGAAGCGCATCGAACAGCCTGGGGCCGACATTCATGATCGTGACGCCGTTGACATTTGTCAGGCGCATGCCGGTACCGTAGCCGCGGATCTGGATTTCGTCGCCGATTACCAACCGGTCATAAACGGCATCGTCCTTGAAATCCACCATAACGTGCTCGATTCCGCCGTGCTTGCCGATAACCGTGCCCCTTGCGCCCTTGGCATCTCCGGTGATGACAATGGCCTCGTTACCGATGTTTGCCAGAGCGTTCAGGCCGCGACTTTCCCAGCTGTCACGCTGGTTGTCCGGTCCCAGGTTCTCGATGCTCACCGCAGGCTCTACATGGTTACCAGCCAGACGGACGGCAGAATCCCCGACCCGAAAGTTGTACGTGATACCACCCGTGCCCGGGAAAACCTGTGGTGAGCCATCGGCGCTTACCCGGTAGACGTGCTCACGCATTCCGGGCTGTGAAATCGCACCCTTCACCGAAATCATCACCAATGCGTCGCGATTTATGTGCACGGGCGCAAGTTCGTCCTGCTCTGCGAGTGCTGGCAACGCGATCAACACAAGAACCGCAGCGCAATGAATGATCGTACTTGTTCGAGACATCGACTCATCCTCTCCTGTTGTTTGACAACCGTGGCGGCGGCAAGCGGCCGATGACCTGCTCGATCGCCTTGCCGAGTGCGAGGACCGACCGGTCGCTGCCCTCGGGGCCGTCCAGTTCAATGCCGACGGGCAGGCCGTTCGAGGTCAGCCCCGCGGGCAGCACGAGTCCCGGGATCCCGGCTGTGCTGCCCGGTGAGATGTTTCGCGCCATCGCGGTCTCCAGGCTCACCATGCCGCCGTTGATCTCGATCTCGATATCTTGTCCGATCAGCGACGCCGGCGCCATCGTGGCGGGAAAGACCATGGCCGCGACCTCATGTTCCACGAAATAGCCTCGCAACGCGGCCCTCAGCGCCGGCAAATATACGTCGCGCGCGGCGACATAGTCCTGCTCGGATGGTGCAAACCTCCCACCCGGCAGCACGTACAGCTCGAATATATCCTGTATGTCCACGCTGGCCTGCGCCAGCAACTGATCAAACGTGATGCCGGCGTCAAACCTGTCGAGGTATTCGCTGAACCGTGGCACGACCTCGTAGAGCTGCACCGGTGCCGTCGTCAGCCGTATCAGCCTGTCGAGTCCGGGCACATCGGCATCGACCAGCACGGCACCTGCATCGGCCAGTTTCCGCAGCGCCTCGCTCGTTATTCGTTCGACTTCGGCGTCCAGCGAATCAAAGTAGTAGCCGCGCGCAACGCCGAGCCGCACTCCCTGGAGCGATGAGGGCTCCGTGCCGGCGGCCTCGCCGGTGATCACGGAATCGAACAGCATCAGGTCTGAAACCGTTCGCGCATGTGGGCCTAGCTGATCGAACAGCGGGGTAATCGGCATGACGCCTTCATTGGGATAGCGATGCGTCGTCGGACGAAAACCGCAGATGCCGCACAGTGCGGCCGGAACCCTGATCGAGCCCTGGGTGTCCTCGGCGATGCCCAGCGGCGCCATGCCCGCGGCAACGGCGGCTGCCGTGCCGCCACTGCTGCCGCCGGGAATGCGGTTCACGTCATAGGGATTGTGAACGGCGCCAAAAGCGAGGTTGTTGCTCGTCCAGCCGAATGAGAGCTCGTGGATGTTGGTCTTTCCCATGACGATGGCGCCCGCACTGACCAGCATCTGGATCAGCTCGGCATCGTCGGTAACACGAAAGTCCCGCAGGGCAGGCGTGCCGCCCGTGGTTGGATAGTCCTTCGTGTTGACGCTGTCCTTTACCGGAATCGGGAGACCATGCAATGGTCCGGTCTTTGCTCCCGACGCCCGTTTGCGGTCCGCCTCGCGCGCCGCCTCGAGTATCCGGGGCGGATCGAGGGATACGAATGCGTTCAGATACTTGCCGGCCTCGCATCGGCGCAACAGCGCTCCAGCGTAGTCCTCGGCCGACAGCTCGCCCCGCCGCATCGCCTTCGTCGCGTCGAATGCGGACAACTCCGTCAATCGATCCGGACCAGCCGGCACGTTGGCACGGCGGTCGCCTCTGTTGCATGCAACGACTCCCGAAATAACCGCCGCGCACCATGCGAGGACATCACGGCGTGTGGTAGTCGGCGCGTTTGGGATCAGGCTCTGCACGGCGCATCTCAGGCTGGCGCAACACCGGCGGCAATACGCTGGACTGCTTCGGCCAAAGCGTCCCCTTCCTCGGCGAGCCGGTAGCGGACCCGAAGATGGGGCTTGTCGAGCCGCATGATGCGGGACAGATCAATCGGTGTCGCCACCAGAACCAGGTCGCAGTCAACAGCATTCACGGTGGCTTCCAGGTCCCGCACCTGGTCGTCGCCGTAGCCCATGGCCGGGAGGAGGGCGCCTGTTTCGGGGTACTGCTCGAAAGTATCGGCAATCTCGCCGGCCGCCCACGGACGGGGGTCTACGAGCTCGCCGGCGCCGTTTTGCCTTGCGGCCAGCACGCCCGCGCCGAACGGCATGCCGCCGTGGGTGGTTGTCGGGCCATCCTCGACCGCGAGGACACGCTTGCCGCGGATCGCTTCGGGATCCGGCAGCTCGAGCGGCGATCTGGCGCGTATCACGATCGCGGACGGATTGACCTCTGCTGCGGTTTTCTCGATCGCCTTGATGTCGCCTTCCTCCGCCGAGTCGACCTTATTAATAAGTATCAGGTCGGCACGCTCGAAATTGGCCGTGCCGGGGAAATAGTCGCGCTCGTGACCGGCGCGGTGGGGATCGGTGACCACGATCCACAGATCAGGTTTATAGAAAGGCGTGTCATTATTGCCGCCGTCCCAGACGATTATCTCCGCCTCCTGCTCGGCGCGTGCGAGGATAGCGGCGTAATCGACACCGGCATACACCACGATGCCGTTAGCGAGGTGAGGCTCGTACTCTTCCCGTTCCTCGATCGTGCAGTCGAGACGATCCAGGTCCTCGTATTCCGCAAATCGCTGCACTGCCTGTTCAGCCAGATTGCCGTAGGGCATGGGGTGCCGTATCACGACGACATTCTTACCCGATGCTTTTAGCAAGTGTGTCACGCGCCTCGACGTCTGGCTCTTGCCGCAACCGGTACGTATCGCCGTGACAGCAATGACCGGTTTTGACGATGGCAACATCGTGGCATCTACATCGAAAGTGTTAAATGTCACGCCCAGCGCTTCCACTCCCACGCGGCGCCTGTCGACGTATTCGCGGCTCACGTCGGAATAGGCGAACACGACCTCGTCGATAGACTTGTTCGTTATAAGCTGCCCGAGTTCTTGTTCGGGGTGAATCGGTATACCGTCCGGATAATGTTGCCCGGCAAGCGCGGCCGGATATCGGCGGTCCTCGATATGCGGGATCTGGGTCGCCGTGAACGCGACTACTTCAATGTCGGTCCGGTCTCTGTAGCAACAGTTAAAGACGTGAAAATCGCGACCTGCCGCGCCCATAATCAGAATCTTGCGACTCAAGCTGTGTTCTCCCCCACGGTTGTCAGTGATGTCGGCGCGCCCATTTTAGGGGCGCGGGCAGCCGGTTGCGACTCCATACCCGCCGGATCGACGGAGGCCCGCCGCCGCGGATTCCCGCTGGTCAGCACATCCCATATACTTTGGCTTTTTAGCAACACTTAGGCCATGACGCAATTGACAATCGGGACAATCGCGGTTATGAGTTAACCATTAAGCAAATCATTTGGCGAACATGCAGAACTAAGCAGTGTTGCAATAGTCCAACATCGTTATCAGGAGCAGAGG
>JBHHWI010000144.1:0-5820 GCA_046756445.1 Woeseia sp.
CGCCTAGGTGCCGGAGCGAACTATCCGAACTTATCAAACTTGCCGGTCATTCACGCCGCCTAGGTGCCGGAGCGAACTCTCCGAACTTATCTAACTTGCCGGTCATTCGCATAACGCCGGACCAGCTTGCCAATTGCGACGTCCGAACGATTCAGACGACGACCGATTTCGGCAAATGTGGCGGCACCTTTGCCGATGGCTTCGCAAGCGATCTCCGCACGAATCCGTACCAGCCTCCGTTGCCGGCTTGGTCCACTGATCGTCGCTGGCTCCGTATCGTATTTGGAACAGACAGAATCAATGATGTCTTCCAGGCTGGACTGCGGCGATGGACGATAGTTACAGTCGCCGAATTTCTCCAGCAATTCGTTACCGCCGGCCAGCCGGCGATCGTCGTCGCTGCCGGTGAGCAATTCCACAGGGATATCGTCAGAGTCCGCAGCGTTTACGAAGTTGTGAAAGGCCTCACGTGCCCGGTGCAAATCTCTGTCGTACTGTGACAAGACCCAGTCGGTCACCAGCCATTCAAGGGTTCCGCGTCCCAAGTAATATCGGTGGCTACTCCATTGATAAGCTTCGGGTTCTTTCACAATCCCGGCTTTGACGGGATTCAGGTGAATGTATCGAACTAGATGGAGCAGATAGGAATCGTCATCGACCAGAATTGCCCGGTAACGTCGTTCGAATACATGCCCGGTTCGTCCCAGGCGCCGATTGATGTAGTAGGCGTAACGAGAAGCGATCCATTGAATTAGTCGGCCCAGTGGCTCGTCGCTTACCTGGATAGCAAGGTGAATATGATTGTTCATCCAGCAAAAGGCATGAATGTTCGCGTTGAGACGCGAACTGGCCCGATTTACAAGCCGATTGAGATGAGAATGGTCCGCCGCGCGGAAGAACAGATCCTGGCGGTTATTGCCGCGCAGCATCACATGATAGATGGCACCAGGTACGTGCAGCCTGGGCTGTCGTGGCATTCCGGTCTCCGGCTGTGATGACAGTCGCCACACTAGTCATCCACAGCGGTATCGGCTAGCTCAATAATTTGCCAAATTGCCCCGGTAGGTAAACAAGTTAGGAAAGTTCGCTCCGGCACCGCTAGACGGAGATTACCTTTCCGGGGTTCAGAATATTCTTCGGATCCAGGGACTTCTTCAGGGTTTTCATCAGCACGATTTCCTCGGGCGAGCGGCTGATCGGCAGATACGGTTTCTTCTCGAGGCCGATGCCGTGCTCGGCCGATATTGCGCCGGCGAACGGTATCAGCGATTCGTAGACGTGTTTCTCGATGACTCTCGCATGCGTCGTGCGGCAACTATCGGCTAGCACTGAAATATGGATATTGTTGTCGCCCAGGTGCCCGAACGCCGCAACGTAGGCTTCCGGTACGTCAGCAGTAATTCTCCGCGTCACGTCGGCGACATACGCCCCGACATCGGCGCTGCGCAGACTGACGTCGAAGTTGCAGGCTTCGCTGACCAGCCATTCGACCTCGCCCCTGATGGCCCAGATCGCTTTGCGCTCCTTATCCGATTTCGCGATCACGCCGTCGAGCGCGAGTTCGCCGTCGCACAGCGCCGACATTTCCACCTCGAAGCTGCGGTCGTCCGATTCCTGGCTGGCACCCATCGATTCGACGATGACATACAGGGGATGATCGATCGGCAGCGGCGAATCCGAAGGCCCCACAGGCTTTACCGCTTTCCTGTAAAAGCTTCCCCACATCACCTCGAAACCGCACAGCGTACTGGCCAGTGACTCTCTGGACCGGTTCAGGACGCCGATCACGTCCTCGAATTTGTCGCAGGCAAGCAGCGCGACGTTGTGGCTCTTCGGCTTCACGGTCAGCCGGAATACGATGCGGGTAATGATGCCGAGCACGCCCTCGGTGCCGATGAACAGCTGTTTGAGGTCGAAGCCGGAGTTGTTCTTTATATAGCGGTTCATCGACGAGATGACCGTGCCGTCTGCCAGCACCGCCTCGAGGCCGAGCACCGAGTCACGCATCATGCCGTAACGAATGACCTTGGTGCCGCCGGCGTTGGTGGCGACGTTGCCGCCGAGCATACAGTTCGCCCTCGCCCCCATGTCGACCGGAAAAAACAGTCCCGTCGCAGCGGCCGCTTCCTGCGCCTCTTGCATCGTGACGCCGGCCTGCACCGTCATCGTGTGCGCCGTCGTATCCAGTTCCTCGATTTCGTTCATTCTCCCCAGCGAAAGGGCGATGTCGTCCGGAGTCGTCAGGCACCCCTGCACCAGACCGGTCAGTCCACCGAAGGGGACGACCGTCTGCCCCCGCCGGTTGCAGAGTCGCAGTACGGCGGCAACCTCTTCGGTCGTGGCCGGGCAGACGATTGCCCTGGCATCGCAGGATTCGTAGGTCTTCCAGGCAAAATCGAATTCCCGCACGGCATCCCCAAGAAGCACATTCCTGGAACCGATGATCTGCTGAATTGCCGAAACGATATCGACTGGACGCTCCTGAAGCCTTAACCGGTGGGGCTTGGCCAATGCTAGCGGCGATTTCCGGACGATACCAACGACAGCACGGGTGCGATATGATTCGCGGCCCTGAAGGAGGTACCGAACATGCGCGAGATGCTGCAATTCTACATCGATGGCCGGTGGGTCGACCCCGTGACGCCGAATCCGTTCGATGTCATCAACCCGGCCACCGAGGAAGCGTTCGCCCGGATCAGTCTCGGCTCGGCGCAGGACGTCGACAAGGCCGTCGCCGCCGCAGTGAAGGCCGCAGACAGCTTCGCGGCAACGACCCGCGAACAACGTATGGAGTTGCTGCAGTCGGTTCTCGACGTATTCGCGAAACGCGAGGAAGAGGTGGCCAGGGCAATCATGGAAGAGATGGGCGCGCCCTGGGGACTGGCCAGGCATGCGCAGGCGCCGAGCGGTCCGCAGCACATCCGGGCGGCATTGAAGACGCTGGAGACGTTCGAGTTCGAGGAGCGTCACAAGACCACCAACATCGTCAAGGAGCCGATCGGGCCATGTGCGCTGATCACGCCCTGGAACTGGCCCATGAACCAGGTCGCGGTCAAGGTCGCGCCGGCGCTTGCAGCCGGGTGCACGATGGTCCTCAAGCCGAGCGAGATCGCGCCGATCGACGCCATGATCTTCGCCGAGATCCTCGACCAGGCGGGCGTCCCCGCCGGCGTGTTCAACCTCGTCAACGGCGACGGCCCGACGGTGGGCAGCGCGCTGAGCAGCCATCCCGATATCGCGATGGTGTCATTCACCGGATCCACCCGCGCCGGCGTGGCGGTAGCCAAGAATGCCGCGCCCAGCGTCAAGCGCGTGGCACAGGAGCTCGGCGGCAAGTCGGCCAATATCATTCTCGACGATGCAGACCTGCAGAAATCGGTATCGAAAGGCGCGGCGAGCTGCTTCCTGAATACGGGGCAGTCCTGTGACGCCCCGACCCGCATGCTGGTGCCCGCTGACAAGCTCAAGGAGGCGGCCGCGATCGCGAAGGCGACTGCGGAGGCGACCGCCGTCGGAGATCCGGAGGCGGACGGCACGCAGATGGGCCCGCTGGTCTCGGAGCAGCAATGGAACAAGGTACAGGGCCTGATTCAGGCGGGCATCGACGAGGGCGCGACCCTCGTGACTGGCGGCACCGGGCGCCCGGAGGGGCTCGAGAAGGGCTATTACGCCAAACCGACTGTCTTTTCCGACGTAGGTAACGACATGACTATCGCGCGCGAAGAGATTTTCGGCCCGGTCCTGTCGATCATTCCGTACGGTGACGTCGAGGAGGCGATTCGGATCGCGAATGAGACGCCGTACGGCCTGTCCGGCTACGTGAGCTCTTCCAGCATCGAGCGCGCCCGATTCGTGGCCAGCAGGCTCAAGACCGGTATGGTGCACATCAACGGCGCGCCGCTGGATTTGATGGCGCCATTCGGCGGATACAAGCAGTCCGGCAACGGCCGCGAATGGGGGCCGCACGGCATCGACGAATTCCTCGAGGTCAAGTCCGTGTTCGGCTTCGAGCCGAGGAAAGCCGGCTGACCGCACGCCGCTTTGAGTCGCCGGATTGACACTTGCGCCCCAAGCCTGAGTTTTGCCCCGGTTGGCGCGTGAGATCGCTTGAGGATTTGATTGATCGAAGGATTTTCCGAGTCAGTGGAAACACTTCTCTATTTCCGAGCGAGGAAAATTCTTCAGACAATCAAAGACTCAGCATAAGCGCGTGGACGGCGCACCGTAGCGATGCAACATTCAGGCTGACCCGGGGTCGCAATCAGAAGCACGCGATGATGTGACTAAGGAAAAAAATGACAAGGACTATTCGGACATTCGCTATCGCTACGCTCGGAATCGCCCTGCTCGGCGGCTGCACCGAGACGCAGTTCGAAAAGGCGACCGGCAAGGGCACGATCAACGCCCTGAATGCGATGCCCGCGAGCCCGTCGGTGAACTTTTTCATCGAGCAGCGACCGCTCGGCGCCATCGGCTACAAGAGCGCTCTCGGGGCGCAGCCGTTCGACGATCTCAGCTATACGTTCCGGTTCGAGTTCACTTTTGCCGGCGATACCGACCCGACCGAAATAGCCTCGCAGTTTATCGATATGGTTGCCGATACCGACTATACGATCCTCGTGACCGGTTCGGTGACGGCGCCGGCTTTGACCGTGCTGGAACGGCCCGAGCGGCAATTCGACGGCACCGAAACCGTGTTCGAGGTCACGATCGCTCATCTCTCGCCCGGCCTCGGCGACGTCGATATCTATGTCGCCCCGACAGGCACGGTCCCGATATTGGGCGAGGAGCGCGCCAAACTGCGCGCCGACGCGTTCGCGCCGCCGATCGACCTGGAAGCGGGGAATTACGAGGTCATCATCACGGCCCGGGACGATCCGGCGACCATACTGTACCGGTCCTTCGACACGGTATTCGCCGCACAGAATTTGTATACCCTGGCGATCTTCGATGCCGACCCGTCCATCACCAGCGCCATCAGCGTCCGATCGATTCTCAGCACCGGTACCGGAGGCGAACTGCCGGACTCGAACTCGCCGCCGACGCTTCGAACGGTGCACGCTGCCTTCGGCACACAAAACATCGACATCTATGACGACCCGAACCTCACCAGTCTGATTTTCTCCGATCTGGCGTTCCGCGGCTCGACGGGGGCTCTCGCAGTCGCCGACGGCACGTCGACCTACACCTACACGGCAGTTGGAAACCCGGGCGCTGTCATCGACGCGGAAGACCAGCTCATTCCCCGGGGATCGCGGGTCAGCACGTTTCTGGTCGGCGCGGTCGGGACCGACCTTTCGAGGATCGCCCTCACCGATACCGTGCGTCCCATCGAAACGCACGCCAAGCTCAGAATCGTGCATGCAGCGGCGAATATCGACCCGATGGACATATACCTCGTCGACGCCGGCACGGACATTACCGGCATCGGGCCGTCAGTCGCCGGTGCGACTTTCGGCTTTGTCTCCAACTTCGCCGCACAGGCGGCAGGCATGTACGATCTCGTACTGACCCTGCCGGACGACAAGAACCCGGTCGCGACCCCCGTGCAGATCGATCTTGCTACGGGCGATGTGGTCGAGGTGCTGATCCTCGACACAGTCGATCCGACGGTCGCAGATACGCTGCTTACCGTTTTCTAGAACCTATCTCAACATACCGCGTGGCCGCACAATGGGCCTTGCGGGAGGAGCTGCAAGGCGCTCGGAGTGAACTGTGATCGTTCCACTGGAGCGACGAGCAACGCAGCAGATCGCCCGCAAGGTCACTGCCCATCCGGGTTTCGCTCTCGAAGCCCGTCGGACGTCGTTGCTCGCCTTG
>JBHHWI010000145.1:0-5767 GCA_046756445.1 Woeseia sp.
GCCATTCGTATCAAAATCATGACCATGTCGGCAATCTCGGGCGGTCTCGTGCAATATTCAGGCTAGCCTGGATAGTGCGCCAGCATGGCGAGTGAGATCGGTTAAGGATTTGATTGGTTGAGGGATTTTCCGAGTGAGTGGAATAACGGTGTCTATTTCCGAGCGAGGAAAATCGCTCAGGCAATCTAAGACTAAGCGAAAGCGCGCCATACTGGCGCAGTAGTCAGGCTAAAGCCCAATGAGCGCTGTCCCCGTCGAGATCAAGCTGCGCAGGAAATCACGCCTGATCGCAGTGACGTTCGACGACGGGAATTCCTTCGATCTTCCCTTCGAGTATCTTCGCGTCTATTCGCCCTCCGCCGACGTAAAGGGGCACGGCCCGGGTCAGGAAGTGCTGCAAACGGGCAAGGAAAACGTCCAGGTCACGCTGATCGAACCGATCGGCCATTACGCGGTGCGACTCGTGTTCGATGACGGACACGACACCGGCCTTTATACCTGGAAATACCTGTACGAGCTGGGCGAGGCCCGGGCTGCAAACTGGCAAGCCTACCTCGACCGGCTCGAGGCGGCGGGGTATGCTCGCCGTGATCCCGCGAACAACTAGATCTATGCCAAAAGACTCCCCCACCACGCATTTCGGGTTCGAAACCGTTCCGCTCGCCGACAAAGCGCGCAAGGTAAGGGGCGTGTTCGATTCCGTCGCCAGCCGTTATGACCTCATGAATGACCTGATGTCAGGCGGTCTTCACAGGCTATGGAAGCGATTCATGATCGAGCAGGCCGATGTAAGACGCGGCCACGTCGTTCTGGATCTTGCGGGCGGAACCGGAGACCTGGCGACGGCATTTGCCAAAGAGGTCGGCGATGCGGGGCATGTCGTTCTGGCCGACATCAACCTGAAAATGCTGGTTGAGGGCAGGGGCCGGCTCATCGATGCCGGTGTTGCCGGAAATTTTTCGATTGCGCAGGTCGACGCGGAGCGATTGCCGTTCGCGCCCGCCAGTTTCGAGCGCATCACGATCGCGTTCGGGCTGAGGAACGTGACAAACCAGGCCGCAGCGCTCGCCTCCATGCTGCGCGTGCTGAAACCGGGGGGCAAGGTCCTGATTCTCGAGTTCTCCAGGCCGAAAGACATATTGAAACCCGCCTACGATCTGTATTCGTTCAGGGTAATTCCCCTGCTCGGCAAACTGGTGGCCAACGACGAGTCGAGCTACCGATACCTCGCCGAGTCGATTCGAATGCACCCGGACCAGGAGGGGTTGCTGAAAATAATGGAGGAGGCCGGCTTCGGGCGCTGCCGATACCACAATCTTGCCGGCGGAATCGTCGCGCTGCATATCGGATACCGGCTCTGATGGACGCCCTCGAGTCCCTGTTTCGGCCGGTCATCTCGCTGATCAACAAGCAGATCAAGGCGACGACTCCGGCACGGGAACTCTGCGCAGAACTCGACGCCAAGATAATCGCCGTGCGCGTGAAGGATACGAGTCTGGCAATGTTCTTTTGTGTTTGCCCGGACGAAATCGCGCTCTTCGGCGACTTTGACGGCGAACCCGATGTCGTCATCACCGGGTCGATCCTGACGCTCGCCCGGCTGGCCGGAGCCGGCGGACAGGATGCCCTACGCGACGGTTCACTGGACCTGACCGGGGATGCCGAGGTGGCGCAGTCGTTCCAGAAGCTGCTCCTTTTCGGCAAGCCCGACATCGAAGAGGAGCTGTCGGGGATCATCGGCGATGTCGCCGCTCACCATCTCGGCGAGGTTGCAAGAGGCGTCGGGACGTGGGCCAGGGAAGCAGGATCGACGATTCGCCAGAATATCGCCGAGTACATCGTCGAAGAGCGGCGCGACGTGCCGAGTCGGCACGAGGTCGAGACGTTTACGCGTCTGGTAGACGCCCTGCGTGACGATGTTGCGCGGTTTGAGGCCCGCCTGAACCGCCTCGAACGGGAAACCTGATGCAACGAAAACGCACACTGCTCAGACTCCTGACTATCCAGCGAGTCCTGGTTCGCCATGGCCTGGACGAGATCATTACGGCGGTCCATATCCTGCGGCCACTGCGATTTTTCTTTTACCTCTTTCCGCGAAGAAGTGACCGGTCAGCCCCGTTGGGCGAGAGAATACGCCTCGCCCTCGAAGAACTCGGGCCGATATTCGTCAAGTTCGGCCAGGCGGTTTCGACGCGCCGGGACTTGCTGCCCCGCGACGTCGCCGATGAACTGGCCAAGCTTCAGGATCGCGTGCCGCCGTTTCCGGCGGACGAGGCGGTTGCCATTCTCAATGCCGCCTATGGCAAACCGGTAAGCGATGTTTTCGCCCGCTTCGATTTCGACCCGTTTGCGGCGGCATCGATCGCACAGGTGCATACCGCGGCGCTGGACGACGGCACCGAGGTCATCGTCAAGCTGTTACGGCCCGGTGTTCGCGAGCTGATCGAGCGGGACCTCGACGTCCTGTTTGCCGTCGCGACCCTGGCCGACAGGTACTGGGAGAACAGCAAACGCCTGCGCCCGCTCGAGCTGGTCGCCGAATATGAGAAGACCGTTATCGATGAGCTCGACCTGATGCGGGAGGGCGCGAACTCGGCACAGCTCAAGCGTAATTTCGAAGGCTCCGACATGCTGTACGTCCCGGAGGTTTACTGGGACTACTGCCGGCCCGAGGTCCTGGTCCAGGAAAGGGTCTACGGCATCCCGATCAGCGATATGGAAGCCCTCAGGGCCGCGGGCACCAACATCCAGACCCTGGCGGAAAACGGCGTCGAGATCTTTTTCACGCAGGTCTTTCGGCACAACTTCTTCCATGCGGACATGCATCCGGGCAACATCTTCGTGATCGCTGACGATCCGGAGCGGCCGAAATACGCGGCCGTCGACTTCGGAATCGTCGGCACCTTGAGCACAACGGACCAGCAGTACCTGGCCGGCAACTTCCTGGCATTTTTCGATCGCGACTATCACGAAATCGCCAGACTCCACCTGGATTCCGGTTGGGTGCCGCCCGACACACGAATCGACGAACTCGAAACCGCCGTCAGGACCGTCTGTGAACCCATTTTCAACAAGCCCCTGGCGGAGATTTCCTTCGCGCAGGTCCTGATTCGTATCTTCCGCACGGCCCGGCGCTTCAACATGGAGATTCAGCCTCAGCTGATTCTCCTGCACAAAACACTGCTCAACATCGAGGGGCTGGGCCGGGAGTTGTACCCCGAGCTCGACCTGTGGAAAACAGCGCACCCCGTATTGCGGCAGTGGATGGACGAACAGCTGGGTCCGCGGGCGATGCTCGACGACATTCGCGGAAATCTGCCGCAGCTTCGCGACGCTCTGCGTGAACTACCCCTGGCGATCAAGCATCTCGCCGATCGGGCGGCCTCCGGGAATCCTCGCGGGCAGACGCATTCACCGGACCCGAAGCCATTGAGGGAGCAACTGAAGCTGCAACAAAGGCAGCACTTCCTGCTGGCAGTCGGGACGACCTGCGCCGTATCCGGGACGCTGCTCGTCTCGCTGGAGGCAATGCCCGCGCTCGGATGGGTACTGTTCGCGGCGGGCGTCGTCTCGCTGATCGCCGGGCGGCCGCCGGCCTGAAGTCCATCCGGGCTGGCAACAAGACCTTTCCCGAAGATGAGCCGGCACCATGTCTGTCGGTTCTACACGTCCACGAATTGATGTTATCGTCCTGGACTGTGTCTAATGGTGCAGCACAGCGTTATCTGTCCATGATCCGATGGCACGATAGGTGATCCCGCCGGTCTGACCGATAGGGTGTTCGGATCGGGACGCCATCAACCTCGTTTGAGCAACGGTGAGGAACAATACAATGAAAATCAAGAACTTCCTGCTACTGCTGATCTTTGTCCTGCCCGCCTCGGCGCTGGCCGATCCATTGTTGGGGAAAGGCCTGGCCGGCGATCGCACGATGCCGCGGGCCTTCGGCATCGGCATCGACTACTTCAACATGGACCAGCCTTATCAGATCGACAGTCTGGTCTTCAACGCACCGCCCGGCGTTCCGCTGCCGCCAATCACCGATCCCAGTGTGATAATCGTCGAAAACGACATCACGCATGTCGATATCAAACTCGATGTCTGGCTACTGCCGTTCCTCAACGTATTCGCGGTGTATGGACAGATCGATGGCGACACATCCGTCGATCTCAGCGGCGCCGGCATCCCCTTGCTGCCGCCCGAGGTCCAGACGCTGATGATTGACTACGACGGCGACGTCTATGGCGGCGGCGTGGTCCTCGCGGCAGGCGGCGACAAATGGTTCGCGTCGGTCACCGGCACCTTCACCGACACCAGCCTGAGCGGCGCCTTCAATTCAGCCGTCGAGGCGACCGCGGTGCAGCCGCGGCTCGGCGTGCGATTCAATGAAAATACCGAGGTCTGGATCGGCGGGTACTTTATCGATGCCGAGGAAAGACACAGCGGTACGATCAGCCTGGATCTCGGCCCCCTCGGACCCGGGGCGCCGGTTCCCATCGATTTTTCCGTCGACCTGTCACAGCAGAAGGATTTCAACTTCAGCCTCGGGCTGCACACGATGTTTTCCGACAGCTGGGAAGCGACCGTGGAAGTCGGCGGCAGTGACAGGGACACCGTACTTGCAAATCTGACATACAGATTCGAATGAGGTAGTGACTGGTTCCGCCACAAACGCAGCGGCAGTTGCCGTCACGGTATCGGCGTTAGCTTTCTCTGGTCCGGCAAAAGCCTACGAAACGGATCAGTTCTATAACCGATCCCAGACGATCGCGGACTCGACCGAGGTACTCAATCGCAAAGTCAATGAAACCCTCTCGGAAATCGTCGCCGAATGGCGCAAGGGCCATAACGAGAAAGCCTTCGTCAATGCAGTGTATGGCCGGCTCGGCGGACACCACTGGGTAGACAAGCTCGAACGCTGGGCGATGAAATCCCCGGATGTCGACAAGCTCGAGACCCCGCGATATGACAGCATCTACTCGGGCCTGCCGTTCTGGTCTGTCAGGACGACATTTCTCTTCGGCATCGGCAGCACCATCCGGGTCAACGATCAGCTGATCGGCTCGGACAAGATCGGCCACTTTTTCTCGCAGGGACGAAAATATTATCGCCGTTATCTTAGATACGGTTCCGAGGAAAAAGCGGCGAAACAGTCTGCATACACGGAGCGCGCGATCTTCGGCAGCGGCACCACCGGCTCGTACTCGAACGCCGACCTGGTTGCAAACTACGAAGGCTACCGCTTTTATCGCAGCCTGTTTGACGACGATGTCGTGCCGGGCAAGCCGGCCATTTTGCGCTGGGAGGGTGATGGCTGGATTATTCAGAGAGAATTCGACTGGGCGGATTACGTCAACGCATACTGGGACGAAGCCCTCAACATGAATGACTACGACTTTCTTCTGTACAAGCACATCCGCAAGAGGCTCCTGGCGCTTTGCCCGCAGTATTGGGAGCAGCCGGCGCTCTACAGGATTGAGAACGAAGACGAGCTAAAAGCACGATACGCGCATCTGGGAATGCGCGACACTCGGTTTCTCAGGCTGGATACGCTGTGCGCCGAACGGGAGCCGGATGCCGATCTGATAGTCGCCGCGGAGCAAGACGGCGACGACGTTGAGGACGTGCCGGCCGAGAACAAACGCCCATCGCAAGATGCTTATTTCAGCCCACGTCATTAACCTGAAGGTATCGTCGCGGACCGGCGCAACGGTCCGCTGGAGCGGGCGATGGGAATCGAACCCACGTCATCAGCTTGGGAAGCTGA
>JBHHWI010000146.1:0-5728 GCA_046756445.1 Woeseia sp.
TCGGCAGCTGGTGGGCCTATTACGAGCTCGGCTGGGGCGGCTGGTGGTTCTGGGATCCGGTCGAGAATGCCTCGTTCATGCCCTGGCTGGCCGGGACCGCGTTGATCCATTCGCTGGCGGTCACCGAGAAACGCGGTCTGTTCAAGAGCTGGACGCTGTTGCTGGCAATCGCGGCATTCTCCCTGAGCCTGCTGGGCACGTTCCTGGTGCGATCCGGTATCCTCGTGTCGGTTCACGCCTTTGCGACCGACCCTGCCCGCGGCATGTTCATTCTTGCGTTTCTCGCCGTGGTGATCCTCGGGGCGCTGTTGCTTTACGCCTGGCGGGCTCCGGCGCTCGATTCGGCCGCCGGCTTCAGGCCGATGTCGAGGGAGACGTTTCTGCTGCTGAACAACGTGCTGCTCGTGATCGCCGCAACGCTGATCCTGTTCGGAACGCTGGCGCCGCTGATCGCGGATGTCGTAAAAGCCGGAAAGATCTCGGTCGGCGCGCCCTGGTTCGAGATTGCATTCGCCATCCCGATGTTGCCCCTGTTGTTCCTGATCGGTGTCGGCATGCACACGGCATGGCGCAGTCAGGACTGGAAATCACTGGCCCGCCAACTGCGCTTACCGGCGATCACCGCACTGATCGCGGGCCTGGCAATTCCGGCATTGATCTATGGTCACTTCGGTGGTCTGGTGAGTGTCGGCGTGGTGGCGGCTTTCTGGATCGCGGCCGTCTCGATGATGCCCGTCATGCGCTCACTGCGCCGCTCGCCGGGCACCCCGGGCATGACCCGAGCCGCGCTCGGCATGTCGATCGCGCATTTCGGCGTCGGTTTTTTCGTGCTGGGCGTCTCGATCGTGCAGGCCTTCGGGGTAGAGGCCGACCTGCGCATGTCGCCCGGCGAAAGCGTGGAGGTCGCGGGGTTCGATTTCGAGCTCCGCGAATTGCGAAACATCCGGGGCCCGAACTTTCAGGCACTCGAGGGTGAGATCGAGATCCGCAGGGACGGCGAATTCCTGGGCGAGCTCAGACCGCAGAAACGCACCTACCTCGTGCAGCAGAGCCCGATGACCGAAGCCGGCATTCACGCTGACTGGAACAAGGACCTGTTCGTAGCGCTCGGCGACCCGCTCGGAGACGGCGCCTGGAGCGTGCGACTGCAGTACAAGCCGATGATCCGCTTCATCTGGCTGGGCGCGCTGATCATGGCGATTGGCGGCATCGTTGCAGCCAGTGATCGCCGTTATCAGTTTGCAGGAACCGCCGAGCAAGCGAGGGAAAAATCTTCGCTGAGCCGGCAACCGGCCTGATGTCACGCTATCTCATACCTTCGATTCTGGTAGCGATCATGATTCCGGTGTTCATCATCGGGCTCAATCGGGATCCCAGCGAATTGCCTTCGCCGTTTCTCGACAATCCGGCGCCTCAGTTCGAGCTGCCGCGCCTGAAGGACCCGACCCGCACAGTGGGAAGCGCGGATTACGCCGGCCGCCTGGCACTCGTCAACGTATGGGCGACGTGGTGCGTCGGCTGCCGGCAGGAACACGGCTTTCTGATGAAACTCGCCGGCGAGATCGACATACCGATTTACGGGCTCAACTGGCGGGACCGCCGCGATGATGCGCTGCTCTGGCTGCAGCAACTGGGAGACCCGTATGTCGCGTCCGCATTCGATGCGGACGGGCGGGTCGGCATCGACTGGGGCGTCTATGGCGCGCCCGAGACCTTCCTGATCAGTCCGGACGGCATCGTCCTCTACAAGCACATCAGCCCGTTGACAGAGCAGGTCTGGCAAGAGGCGTTCGAGCCGAGGATTCGCGCGGCCCGGGGAGCAGGCGAATGAAGCGGCGATGGCTGGTCCTCATGCTTGTGCTCCTCACCGGTCCCGGTTACGGGATCGATGCGGGCAGGGCTTTCGATGACCCGGATGCGCAGGCGCGTTACGAGAAAATTATTTCCGAAGTCCGTTGTCTCGTTTGTCAGAATCAGACGATCAAGGACTCGAATGCCTTTCTTGCGGAGGACCTGCGCCGCGAGATCCGGAGACTGATGGTCGAAGGCAAGACCGACGCCGAGATTTTCGATTTTCTGGTCACGCGATACGGCGACTTCGTCCTGTACCGGCCGCGCATGGGCGGCAAGACACTGGTGCTCTGGATCGCGCCGTTCGTCCTGATCGGGGTCGGCGGACTGATCGCGGCCAGGGTGATCCGTGGGCGAATGGCGATGCCGATCGACGACGAAGTCAACTCATGATCTGGCCGATACTGGGCTCGATGCTTGTCGCCGCCGCAATCGTTGTGGCGTGGCCGCTGGCCAGTAAGGAGAAACGACTGTCGCTGCGCTCGATGACCGCAGTCGTGTTCGTGCTCGCGCTCTCTGCTGCAATATACGCCGTGATCGGAACGCCGCAGGGAGAATCCGCGGGGTCCGGACTAGCAAGCGTCGAGGAGATGGTCGCCAGCCTCGATCAGCGCCTTGAGGAAAATCCGGACGATCTGGCCGGCTGGAAAATGCTCGGGCGCTCGTACCTGCAACTTCGCGATATCGACAATGCGGTTCGCGCCTATGAGCGCGCGGTGCAACTCGAATCGGGTTCGAATGGCCAGACGCTCGTCGACCTCGGTGAGGCCATCTGGATGCGGGACCAAACCATGTTGAAGGGTCGTGCGGGCGAGCTCTTCGAAAGTGCAATTGCGGCTTCACCCAACAACCCGAAGGCGTTGTTCTACGGCGGACTGGCCGCCGTCGAACGGGGCGAGAGGTTTGTCGCGGCCGACAGATGGGAAGCGCTGCTCGAACTCTCGCCACCCGAGGGCATTCAGGAAATGTTGCGGCAGCGGATCGCGGAGCTGCGTGGCGAAGAAGTGCCCGTCGAGACGGCGACGGAAGGTCCGATTGTTTCCGCGGCGATTGCGCTGGCCCCCGATGCCGAAAACGCCGTTGCAGCAAATGCCACCGTTTTTGTCATCGCCAGGGATCCGGCGCAGCCGTCGCCTCCCGTGGCGGCGGTCACGCGCCGCGTCTCCGAATTGCCGGTCGTCGTCACACTTGGCGATTCGGACGCGATGTTGCCGGGCAGATTACTATCGGGGTTCCCGGAACTGGAGATCATTGCCCGGGTGTCCGGATCGGGCCAACCCATGGCTCAGCCGGGCGACTGGTACGGGGAAAAGACAGTCCGCCCGGCCGAATCCGGTGAGATATCGATCCTGATCGACCGCAGGTTGCCGTAGATCTGCATGACGTGACATCGCAATGGAGAAATTCGACCTCGAGAAGACGGCCACAGGCTACCGGTTGAGAGTCCCGCGCCTCGGCCCGTCATTGCTGAGATATCCGCTCTACAACAAGGGCACCGGATTCACGCAGGAGGAACGCGAACGACTCGGACTGGTCGGGATTCTGCCTTCGCAGCACAACGATATCGAAACCCAGGCCCGCCGCTTCTACGAGTCGCTTGGCTTTAATCCCGACCCGGTGGGTCGGCACATCGCGTTGGCGGCCCTGCAGGACCGCAACGAGCACCTTTACTACAAGTTGCTGAGACTTCGCCTCGAAGAGCTCTTGCCCATCGTGTACACACCGACGGTCAGCCAGGCATCCCAGTACTACAGCCGCGTTTTCCGTCGGGCTCGCGGCATCTGGATCACGCCAGATCATCGCGGGCAGGTCGAGGACATTCTGCGGACCGGCGCACCATTCAGCGATGTCCGGTTGATGGTCGTCACCGACAATGAATCGATACTGGGCATCGGAGACCAGGGCGCCGGCGGCATGGCAATCAGCGTCGGCAAGCTCGCCCTCTATTGCGCCGGGGCGGGCATCCATCCCGCGTGCACGCTGCCGATCAGTCTCGATGTGGGAACCGACAACCAGTCCCTGCTGGACGACCCGCTATATCTCGGCTGGCGTCGAAGACGCCTGCGCGGTAACGAATACGATTCGCTGATCGACGAGTTCGTCTCGGCGGCGCGCCGGGTATTCCCCGACGTGGTGGTGCAGTGGGAGGACTTTCGCAAAGACAACGCGCTGCGGATCATGGACCGCTACCGGCATGCGTTGCCCTCTTTCAACGACGACATTCAGGGAACGGGCGCAGTGGCCCTCGCCTGTGTGCTTGCCGCCTGCAAGATCTCGGGCGAACCCCTCGAGGAAAGCCGCATTCTGATCTACGGCGCGGGAGCCGCCGGCCTGGGAATTGCCAGACAGATGCACAATCATTTGCGGGATAGCGATCTCGATGGCAGCAGGCTGCGGCGGGCCATACTGGTCATGGATAGCAGAGGCGTTATCAGCGACGGCCGCGGCAATCTCGAAGGCTACAAGAGCGAATTGGCCTGGCCTGAACAAATGGCGCAGAAGCTCGGGCTGAATGAGGCAGAAAGGGGTCAGCTGCATAAGGTGGTCCAGGCTTATCAGCCCACCGTCCTGATCGGCGCGTCGGGGCAGGGCGGGGCCTTTGACGAAGCGTCCGTTCGAGCAATGGCCGGCGCGGTCGGCACGCCGGTGATTCTGCCCATGTCGAATCCCACGCCGAACAGCGAGGCGGAGCCCGGGCGCCTGCTGCACTGGACGGAAGGTCGGGCCCTGGTCGCCACCGGGAGCCCTTTCGACGATGTGCCGTTGCGTGGCGGGCGGATACGCATCGGCCAGGCAAACAACGTTTTTATTTTCCCCGGGATAGGCCTTGGCGCGATTGTCTCGGGTGCAACGCAGGTCACCGACAATATGATCGCGGCTGCCGCAACGGCGCTCGCAGACAGCCTTACGAGCGCCGAGTTATCCGGGAATCGCCTGATGCCGGACGTATCGAGGCTATGGGACGTATGCGGTGAAGTCGGACACGCGGTCGCCGGTCAGGCGATCAGCGACGGCGTCGCGGGCGAGACGCGTGCAGAGGAACTTCAGGCGTGCATTGACGAGACTCGGTGGGTGCCGGAATATCCGGAAATCATCGAAGCATGAGGCGTTAACGGAGACACGATTTGACGAGCAACAAACTGGCAGAAGCGGCGACCATGTGTTTCGCGTGCGGATCGGACAATCCGATCGGCCTGCAAATAAAATTCGAACTCAAGGATGGCATATGCACCGGCGCTTTCACACCGGACGAAAATCACGTCGGCTATGAGAACACCGTGCACGGCGGGATTATCTACTCGGCGCTCGACGACGTCATGGCCAACGTTCTCTATCTGCGGGAAATGAAGGCACACACTGCGCGATGCGAGATTCGGTATCGCAAGGCACTGGAAGTGGGTCAGACAATCAATCTGTCGGGGTGGATCGAAAACCAGCGCCGTCGTCTGATCGTGTTGAGGGGAGAAGCGAGAACGGCCGGCGACGACGAGTTGGTCGCAGATTGTGAAGCGAGCTTCATGCTCGCATGATCTAGTTTGTGGGCGGGACGGGGACCCGAACCGTGTCTCCCGCGTTGTCCTTTTCCTTGCGCGCCTCTACGTCCCTGGCCAATTGATCGACCGCGTCCATCAAGACCGCATACAGGCGTCGCAATTGTATATACGACAGGCTCTTGACGTCGAGCCGTTCCAAGGCCTGGATGACACCCAGAGATGGATCGAGGATATCAGTCTGCGTTGTCTCTGATTCCGCCATGTGGTCGATTCTTCAAAAAGTCCCGATGAATCGAGTCTAGCAGCCGACATATACCGGTAGTGTGACGCCGGTCACGTCTGACCTGTGACTGTGGTGCCGGAGCGAACTTTCCGAACTTTCG
>JBHHWI010000147.1:0-5648 GCA_046756445.1 Woeseia sp.
GCAGTGACAGGGGACTGCGTCCTGGTGAATCCGTCCCTGACGGGGCTGCACGCCAGGCATCCGTCCCCTATTCGTCGAATCTACCAGTGTTTCTCAGGCTTCGCGCTGATGGGCGTCACACCTGCGTCAGTCGCCGCTCGATCCTGCCCGCCGCCCTGTGCGGTATTCCTGATTTCCGATCCGCTCGTCAGGAACTGATAAACTGTCGGGTCCTCTAATCGTTTTCGTATCTCGAATCTGGGAAGAGATGTTTAAGAGCAAATCGCAGAAAAGTGCGGCGGACATTCAGGGCAGGCCTGCATGGGTGATGGCTGCGAGTTGGGTCGGCGGCTTCGTGTTGCTGTTTCTCAGCGTTCTGGGCTGGTACTGGTCACGTACGCCGGACGTGTTCTGGGTCAACCAGAAGGCCGAGGACGAGGGGGCGGTCATCGGTTATTCGACCACGGACACGCTGGTTCGCGTGGCCGAAACCCTGCTCGACAAGCCAGGCGGATACCTGACCAACGACAAGATGCTGCCCGGCGTCTTCCTCGACAACATTCCGAACTGGGAATTCGGTGTTCTGCAACAAGTGCGCGACCTCGCCCGCATAATTCGAAATGACTACAGCCGCAGCCAGTCGCAGTCCAAGGAAGATCCCGATGTCTCAACCGCGGAACCTTTGTTCTTCTTCGACAATAACTCCTGGGTGATTCCGCGTACCGAGGGCGAGTACCGGGACGCCATCGAAGGCTTCGTGAGCTATCGTGACAGATTGGCCGGTGCCGGTGGGCCGGAGGCCCAGTTCTACGCTCGCGCCGATAACCTTCGCGAGTGGCTTGCCCAGGTCGAGAAACGGCTGGGGAGCCTGACACGAAGACTGGGCGACAGCGTTGCGACGACCGTGATCAATATCGATCTGGCAGGCGATCCGGCGGCCGAAGCGAACACGTCACTCGGTGATCGTGTGGATGTCAGGACGTCCTGGTTCGAGATCGACGATGTTTTCTACGAAGCCCGCGGGACCTCCTGGGCGCTGATACACTTTTTCCGGGCCGCGCAATTCGACTTCGCGCAGGTCCTGGCCGACAAGAACGCCGAAGCCAGCGTCCGGCAGATCATCCGTGAGCTCGAGGCGAGCCTGCACTCCTTGAAATCGCCGATCGTATTGAATGGCGGCGGATTCGGCCTTTTTGCCAATCACTCGCTGGTGATGGCGAACTACCTCGCCAGGGCCAATGCGGCCGTGATCAACCTCCGGGAGTTACTGGATCAGGGATAATAATTAACTTCAAGAATAGATATTAATTTACTGTTTTAATTTAATATATTCCCAACCACCCCGGTACACGGTCCCAGCACTCCGTCAGTTTGCGGTCGAGGGCGCGATAGTCGGGTTCGAATCGCGACACAAGGCGCCAGAAGCGCTTGGAGTGGTTCATATGCCGGCCGTGGCAGAGCTCGTGAATCATCAGGTAGCGAACAAGCTCCGGCTCGAGGAACAGCAGGCAGATATTCAGGCTGACCGTGCCGCTGCCGCTTCGGCTGCCCCAGCAGCTGCGCTGTGCGCGGATCTGCAGCCGGTCATAGGGCATGCCGGTCAGCCCGGACAGCGCTTCGAGCCTGGGCCCGAACTCTTTCCGTGCCGTGGAGGTCAGCCAGCGCCGCAAGGCGGCAACGCAGAGCCTCTCGTTGCTGATCTGACCGGACAGGGCGACTCGATCGGCTCCGGCGCGGAATCGAACCGATTTGCGGCCCGGTCTCGGCTCGTATCGGACTGAGACTACTTTTTCCACCGCCCTGAGATCGATCGAGTCGGGTAATCCGAACGGTTCCGGTGGATGCTCGAGCGCGAAAGATTCCTGGGCACGCCTGATCCACTCGCTGTTCTCGCTGACGAACGACTCGACCTCTTTCGGTCGTGTGCGTTTGGGCACGACGACTTCGACGCGTCCGCGCGGATAGACCTTGATCGACAGATGTCTCGCTCGCGCGCTCTCACGAACGTCAAAGCCCGGTGTGACATCGGGCTCGTCTGCTTCCGGAAACAGAGATAATTGGGGGGCTGCGCCGCGCACAGCCCCTATTCTACGGGCGTTTGCCGCTGAAGCGAACGGCCTGCTCCATGCTCATCTCGCCGGAAACGCCGCCGACCTCGGCGGTGTCGCTGATAAAGAGCGCGACCTCGCGTTCGGCGATGATCCGGCCGTCGATGCGCGATCCGGGGCCGATGATGATCTTGGGCTTGCGCGATTTTTTCCAGCTCCAGCCGCCCGGCTTCTCGATCGTGAGGTTACCCCTGAGGACGGCCTCATCTTCCAGCGTCACGTCGCCGTTGACCGTGGTCAGGTCACCGCCGATCTCCGCGCCGCTAATCTCGATTTCGCCGTTGACGTTGCTCACGTCCTCGCCGATCCTGGTGCCGGAGGCGACGTCGATCTTGCCGTTGACCACCGATACTTCGCCATCGATGGTGGCATTCTCGCCGATTCGAATGGCGCCGTTGACGCTGCCGATATCCTCGGCCTTGACGCCCGACCCGACTTTGACGCCGCCGTTGACGGTCTCTGCATCCCTGACGACGGCATTGTCGTCAATGCGGATGGTGCCGTTGACGGTCTCCAGCGAGCCGGTGACCGTCGCTCCGGTGCCGACCGAGATGCTGCCGTTGACGGTCGATGCGCCGTCAGCCTGGCTGCCGGCATCGATCTTGACGCTCTTGTTGATGCTCAGCGCATATGCCGGCGGCGCCTGATACAGAAAGAACAGGCCGGCGATGAGCGGAGCGAAATTGAGGAATTTGCGCATTGTGGTGTCCTTGAGCTTGAGGGTACTGCTTTGATACCGGGCAGGCGCGAAAGGTTGGAATCGGCAGCCAAAATTCTATGCCCTCGAGCGGTCACAGGGTAACCTTGTGCGGCCATGGAGATCGCATTAGAAGCTCGAGAACTGGTGAAACAGTACCCCGGCGTGCTGGCCGTCGACGAGGTCAGCTTCGAGGTGCGCGCGGGCAGCTGTTTCGGCCTGCTGGGGCCGAATGGCGCGGGCAAGACGACCACCGTCGAGATCATCGAGGGCGTGACCCCGGCGACCTCGGGCGAGGTCTGGTATCTAGGGCGCCCTGCCGGCAGCAAGTTCCGCGAGGAAGCCGGGATTCAGTTTCAGAACACCTCGCTGCAGGATTTCCTGACGGTTCGCGAGACCCTGGAGATGTTCCAGAGCCTCTACAACCGCCAGGCCGATCTCGATCACATCATCGAGGAGTGCTCGCTCGAAGGGCTAAAAGACCGCGACAACCGAAAACTGTCGGGCGGGCAGCGCCAGCGGCTGTTCCTTGCCGTCGCCCTGGTCAACAAGCCGCGGCTGGTATTTCTGGACGAGCCGACCACAGGGCTCGATCCGCAGGCCCGCAGAAACTTCTGGAAGCTCGTCAACCGGATACGGGCAGACGGCACGACCATCATTCTTACCACGCACTATATGGACGAAGCGCAGATACTCTGCGATGAGATCGCCATCATGGACTTCGGCAAGATCATCGCCCAGGGCAGCCCGGCCGAGCTGCTGCGGCAACGCTATCAGAGCGTGATCATCGAATTGCCGCTCGACGATGTCAGCGGGGACCTCGACAGCATCGATCACCGGGTCCTGGAGTCGCAGGGCGTGATCGAAATCAGCACCGACGACGTCAACGCCAGCTTGCGGGAACTCTCGACGCACGTGAGCGGTCTGAACCGGCTCAAGATTCGTCAACCGAATCTGGAGGATCTGTTCCTCGATCTCACGGGGCATTCCCTGCGTGCGTGAAGAATAAGAATGTTCAAGCGAATCTTTGCCATCTTTCGTGCCAGAAATCTCGAATTCGTGCGCGACCGAAGCTCCCTGAGCTGGAACATCATCCTTCCGGTCGCCCTGATGTTCGGCCTGTCGTTCATTTTCGGCAGCGGCGACAGGACCGAATATACGGTCGGCGTGCTGCAGCCGGAACCCGAGCTCGACACCAGCGTGCACGAGTTTCTGGAGACGCGCTACATCCGGTTTGTGGTCGTCAACAACCAGGAAGAAGGCTTTCGAAAAGTCGCCCGGCATCAGCTCGACCTGCTCGTGCATTTCGACGAGCCGCGCCAGTACTGGATCAACCCCGACTCCCCGAAAGGATACTTCGTGGAGTTCGCGCTGCTGCAATCCGACAATCCGGCCACCCACGGTATCCGGAAGTCCCGGATAACGGGCGACCCGGTACGGTATGTCGATTGGGTATTGCCGGGTATCCTCGGCATGAACATGATGTTCAGTTGCCTGTTCGGCGTCGGATACGTGGTCGTCCGGTATCGAAAGAACGGTTTCCTCAAGCGCCTCAGGGCAACACCGCTGCGCTCGATCGAGTTCGTCATCGCGCAGGTCGCCTCGAGGCTGATCCTGATCATGCTGATCACGAGCTTCGTTTACGCCGGTACCCAATACTTCCTCGACACGCGCATGGACGGCTCATACGTGACGCTGTTTCTGGTTGCGGTAGTCGGCGCCATCGCCCTGCTTTCCATGGGGCTCCTGGTGGCAGCACGGGTTACCAGCGAAGAGCTCGCGGGCGGGCTGCTGAACCTCGTCACGTGGCCGATGATGCTGCTGTCGGGTGTCTGGTTCTCGCTCGAAGGTGCGGATGCCTGGGTCCGCCAGGTCGCAAAAATCTTTCCGCTGACTCACGTGCTCGACTCGGCGCGCGCCGTCATGCTCGACGGCGCGACCCTGGTCGACGTTGGCCCAGCGCTGATATCGCTTACCCTTCTCAGCCTCGCCTTCCTGGGCCTCGGGGCGGCCGTGTTTCGCTGGCAGGCGCGCTGAATCGGGGCAATGGCGCATTCGCTTGTCGACATCGGCGCAAACCTGACGCACGGCAGCTTCGACGAGGACCGCGATGAAGTCATCGGGCGGGCCGCGAGCGCAGGGGTCACCCGCATCATCGTCACCGGCACCGATGTCCAAAGCAGCAGAGACGCGCTGGCGCTGGCGAACACAATGCCCGGCACCTTGTATGCGACTGCAGGCATACATCCCCATCACGCAAGCGATTTTTCACCGGCGGTCAGGGAAACGCTCTCGGTGCTGACGAGCGAGCATGCCATCGTTGCTGTCGGTGAATGCGGGCTGGACTATTTCCGAAATTTTTCGCCACCGGAGGCGCAACGCGATGCGTTCGAAGCGCAACTCGATCTTGCCGCTGAATGCGGGCTGCCGGTCTTTTTGCACCAGCGTGATGCGCACGAGGAATTCGTCGACATCTTGACACCGAAGCTCGGGAGTATCTCCGCAGGAGTGGCGCATTGCTTTACCGGCAATCGCAAGGCATTGAACGATTGCCTGTCCATGGGACTTTACATCGGTATCACCGGATGGGTGTGCGACGAGCGGCGCGGCGAGACGCTGCGGGAAGTCGTTTCCGAAATTCCGCTGGACCGCCTGATGGTCGAGACCGATTCACCCTATCTGCTGCCGAGAACGCTGAATCCCCGCCCGAGGTCGCGCCGCAACGAGCCCGTACATCTGACCGAGGTGCTCAGGGTCGTCGCCGAGGCGATGGGGCAACCGGAAGAAGTTATTGCGCGGGCAACGACAGAAAACGCCGAGCGTTTTTTCGGACTCGAGAACCCGTCTCATGCGGATAATTAATA
>JBHHWI010000148.1:0-5550 GCA_046756445.1 Woeseia sp.
TCCCAGAACCACCAGCCGCCCCAGCCGAGCTCGTAATAGGCCCACCAGCTGCCGAGCGCGATGCCGACCGTCAGGAACAGCCACGCCCAGGTGGTCCATGGCCGCGTCCAGCGCGCCCAGGACCGGTCCAGATTGCCGCTGAGCATTGCCGCCACGGCGAATGCAAACGCGACGGAGAAACCCACGTAGCCGGTGTAGAGAATGGGCGGGTGCATGGCCAGCCCCGGGTCCTGCAACAGCGGGTTGAGATCCGCGCCGTCCGCCGGAGCGGGAATGCGCTCGAACGGGTTGGACGTGAAAAGCGTGAACAGTATGAAACCGCAGCTCAGCAGTCCGAGGACGCCGATGACCCGCGCGGCGAACGGTTCCGGCAGGTTTCTGCTATAGCGCCCGATCGCGACCGTCCAGACGGCCAGGATCAGAATCCAGAGCAGCAGGGATCCCTCGTGCGCACCCCAGACCGCCGAGAACTTGTAGACGTCGGGTAATGCCAGCTGCGAGTGGTTGGCGACGTAAAGGACGGAAAAATCGTCATTCAGGAATGCCCAGGCGAGACAGGCGAAGGAAATCACGACAAAAACGAACTGTCCGCGGGCGGCGGGTCGCGCGACCGCCATGAGCGCATTGTCACCGCGATGCGCACCGATGATCGGCATCACGCCCTGGCAGACGGCCAGGGACAGCGCCAGGATCAGTGCGAAATGACCGATCTCGGGGATCATTCCTCGCTGCCCTTCTCCTCATCCGCGGCCGACTTCGTGGCCGCGTGCTCGGCCAGGGTCTCGGCGACCTCGGGTGGCATGTAGTTTTCGTCGTGCTTGGCGAGCACGGTGTCGGCCACGAATTGACCGTCGTCATTCATCCGGCCGTGCGCGATGATGCCCTGGCCCTCCCGGAACAGGTCCGGCAGGATACCGCTGTAAAGCACGGCGAGCTGCGCCTCCAGATCCGTCAGCATGAACTCGATCTCGAGGTCGCCGGGATTGCGAACGACACTGCCCTCGACGACCAGGCCGCCAACGCGAAAATTGCGATCGGCGGGCACGTTGCCCCTGACGACCTCGGATATCTCGACGTAAAACATCATGTTTTCCTGGAACGCCCGCATGGTGAGCGCAGCGGCTATGGCGATGCCGGCCGCCGCCAGTCCTACCGCCAACATTCTTTGTTGCCTCGGCTTCATGTGCTGATCTCCCCGGCTTTCAGCCGTTGTCTGATGTCGTTCGCAATCCGGCGGTGCCGGCGGCGCGCCTGCACGAAACTGAATACGACGACAATCAGCGTCAGCAAATACGAGCTCCAGACGAACGGCCCGTATTGTCCCATTGTGAACAGCTCCATCACATCGATTCCTCCGCTGTCACCAGCATTTTGTGTACCCACCGCGCGCGTCGCTCCCGATACAGCACCTCTGTCCTGACGCGTGCCAAAAGCAGCGCCGCGAACAGCAGGGTAAAGCCGAAAATCATCGATAACAGCGGATACAACATCTCTGTCGGCATTGCCGGCCCCCCCTCCGCGAGCAGGGTCGGTCCCTGGTGCAGCGAGGTCCACCACTCGACCGAGAAATGAATGATCGGAACATTCACGGCGCCCACCAGCGCCAGCACGCCGCTGGCGCGGTCGGCCTTTACCGTGTCGTCGATCGCAGCGCGAAGCGCAATATAGCCGAAGTAGAGGAACAGCATGACGAGTTCGGAGGTCAGGCGCGGGTCGCCCCACTCCCACCACGTGCCCCACATCGGCCTGCCCCAGATCGAACCCGTGGCCAGCGCGAGAAACGTAAACCATGCACCCAGCGGCGCAGCGCCGGCCGCGACCGCGTGAGCGAGCTTCATGCGCCAGATCAGGCCGATCCCGGCCGCCACGGCCATGATCGCATAGGCCATTATCGACAGGTAGGCCGCGGGCACGTGCACGTAGATGATTCGATAGGCGTCGCCCTGCTGGTAATCGGGGGGCGCAAAAAACAGTCCCGCAATGGTTCCATAGGTGATGAGCCCCAGCGCCGCGACGCTGAACCAGGGAACCATCTTCGCGGCCAGACCATAGAAGTGCGGCGGGGAGACAAGCTTGTGCAGGAAGTTCCACATAGGCGGTAATGTCACTCGTTGCTGATTTTCAGGGCGGCAGCGGTTGCGAATGGTGCGAAACTCAGCGCCAGCATGCAATACGCTGCCAGAAAATAAATGCCCGCCGCAACCGCGTCATCGGCCGCCGCAAGTGAAACCGTTC
Organism: Woeseia sp.; assembly: GCA_046756445.1. Taxonomy (GTDB): domain Bacteria; phylum Pseudomonadota; class Gammaproteobacteria; order Steroidobacterales; family Woeseiaceae; genus JACZWL01. The sequence continues at coordinate 2,236 of JBHHWI010000148.1, forward strand.
TGGCCCCGAATATCAATACGGGCATGGCGAGCGGCAGTATCAGCAGGCCTAACAGGGCCGTCGCCCGGTTCAGTCCCACGGTGAGTGCAGCGCCGATCGATCCCAGCAGGCTCAGGCTGACGGTTCCGAGCAGCAGGGTCAGCATGAGCACGCCGACAGCATGACCCGGCAGCCGAAATGTCATGGCGATGAGCGGGGAAATCAGCACCAGCGGCAAGCCGCTGACCAGCCAGTGCGATACCGATTTTCCAAGCGCCAGCAGCGGCAGAGGCTGTGGGCTGATGATGATCTGGTCCAGGCTGCCGTCTTCGAAGTCGCCCATGAACACGCTGTTCAGGGAAAGCAGCGCTGCCAGAAGCGCCGCCACCCACAGCACCCCCGGTCCGATGACCGCGAGTTGTTCGGGGCTCGGACCGACGGCCAGCGGAAACAGTGTGCTGACGATGACGAAAAAGAACAGTGGATTGAGGACATCGCCCGGCCGCTTCCACGCGAGCAGCAGGTCGCGTCGTATGACCGAGCCAAGACCCGATATGAGCCCGGGAACGGCAGGCGGGCGATCAGTCACTGTAGCTGTATCCTCAGCACGGGCCTGTCGATGTGAACATCCTGGTGCGCCGCCATGACACAAGCGCCGTCGCGGCCCAGATGCTCGGAGACCAGATCGATGACCAGCGCCTTGCCGTCCGCATCCAGATTGGTGAACGGTTCATCCATCAGCCAGAGTCTGGCGTCGGACGTCAGTGTTCTCGCCAGCGCCACCCGTCTTTGCTGCCCCGCCGACAGCGAACGGATCGGCAAGCCGGTGAGGCGGGACAGTCCCAGGCGTTCCAGGACCCCGTCTATGGCTTCGAAACTGGCCGAACGGAGACCGCATTCGAAGCGGAGATTCTCGAGCAGCGTCAGATCACCCTTGAACCCGACCCGGTGTGCCATCCAGACGATGTCGGCGCCGAATGTCTGGCGGTCCCGCTCGGTCGACACACCGTTCCAGCTTATGGTTCCGGTCTCCAGGCTGGTCAGGCCTGCTATGGCACGCAACAAACTGGTCTTTCCGCTGCCGTTCGGGCCCTGCACGAGCATCAGCTCCCCCGGGCCCAAGGCGAAATTCAGGTCCCGGAAAAGCAAACGCTCGCCGCGCAGCAGCGAGAGGTCTCTTCCTGACAGTAATTCAGTCAATATCCCGGCGCTCCCTGTCGGTGATCAGCGACAGTTATTACACATAATCCGAAGCCGACTATTTGTTTGTTATCAATCACTAAAAAGCTATATTAAAGATCGTCTCTTTGGAGTATTTTGTGACAGTCTGATCAATAAGAAAGCAATCCAAAGTGGTTTACAGGACGTTGACGTCAATCGTACGATGAACAGTTCGGTTCATCATGTATATAAGAACAAGCCACAACTTAACTGCATCATGTCACTAGGGGATTTACACCGGGTTCAAGGTAATGGAACTAGCGGCCGCCGGATTGAATGAGCAACCGTTTCGCACTCACGGGAGACCATTGATCTTTGTCCCGTATGCTGCGCAGCGAGCCGCGTTCGAATTTCTGACTGACACATATGAACATCACCACGGCCTCGGCCTCTTCCAGGGCCCTGCGCTGTCCGGCAAGACGACGATTATCCGGTATTTTACGGAAACCCTGACCGAGGATCGCGCATCCGCGATCGTTGATGGCGCAGGCCTCAATACAACGGCGCTAGTGGGAGCTATCCTGTCGCAGTTTGGCTACGACCTCAAGTTCAACACGGTCAATGAGCTGATCAATATGGTGAAGGTGTTCTCGATCCAGCAGACTGCCTCCGATCACGCCCCGCTGCTCATTATTGAAAATGCGCATGCGCTCAATCCCAGTGCCCTGCGGGTGCTGTGCGAGCTTGCCGAACTGAAATTCAGGGGATTAAGCGCCCTGCGCCTCATTCTTTCCAGCGACCGATTCATGTCGTCAATCGTCGCAGCGCCAGCCATGAGGCCAATAGCAAAACGTCTGACCGGCGAATTCAATCTCGGGCCGCTCAACCTGGATGAAACGACTGATTACATTTACGCCAAGCTTCGCGCGGGGGGGCGCATCGATCCCGAGAACGTGATACCGGAGGATGTGTGCGACGACTTGCATGTTGCCTCCGGCGGCTGGCCGGGAATCCTCGACCGGCTGGTGTTGATGGCATTGTCCAAAGCCGAATCCTGCCCCGTTCGAAAGGACCATATCGAACGGCCGGTGCTGCCCGATAACGAAGCACAGGGTTTGGCCGCGCTCAGGAAGGTCGAATCCGAGCTGATGCCCAACGACCGCGGCAGCGCGCCGCCCAAAATCATCCTGACGCACCATGGCCGGACGCTGCGCGAAATGACCATGGAGGGGCCCCGGCTATTGATCGGCAGGTCGCAGCACAACGATCTGTGTATCAACAGCAAGTTCATCAGCCGGCATCACGCTCTCTTCGTTCGACACGGCAGCGCGACCTTCGTGATGGACCTGAACAGCACCAACGGCACGTTCGTCAATTCCCGGCGGATATCGAATCAGGTGGTGATTAACCAGGACATCGTCTCGATCGGCAACCACGGCATCAAGTTCGTCGACCCGAGCGCCACGGATCGTGCCGCGCTGGAAGGCATCGGGTTCAACGATACGGTGATCATGAAAAGCCTGCAGGACATGCGCAGGGTTCTCGCCAGGGAAAACACGCAAGTTTTGCCGGCACAGTCCGGCGAGCCGCCATCGGCAAGCGACTCGGGGGCATGAGGATCCCGTGCCGGGGGAATCAACCCGCTTATCTGCAGAAGTTTTCCTTGAAGTGCTTTCGGCACATGGAGACGTAACGGTCGTTGCCGCCGATTTCCACCTGTGAGCCTTCCGTCACGGTATTGCCGTTTTCATCGAGTCGTATCACCATCGTGGCCTTGGTGCCGCAATGGCAGATTGCCTTGAGCTCCTTGAGGTTGTCTGACCACGCCAGCAGATACTTGCTGCCCTCGAACGGCTCACCCTGAAAATCGGTGCGTAGCCCGTAAGCCAGCACCGGAATATTGAGCCTGTCCGTCACTTCCCCCAACTGGAATACCTGGTCTTTCGTCAGGAACTGCGCCTCGTCGATCAGGACACAATGCAGCGGTGTGTCTTCGAGCGCGGCGTTGACTATTCCGAGCAGATCGTCCCGGGGCGTAAAGCTGGTCGCCTCGGATTCCAGGCCGATCCTCGAGGATACCTTGCCTGCGCCATAGCGGTCGTCGAGCTCCGGCGCCAGGACCAGGGTATTCATGCCGCGTTCCCGATAGTTGTAGCTCGACTGCAGCAATGCCGT
>JBHHWI010000149.1:0-5529 GCA_046756445.1 Woeseia sp.
CAGTTGGCCTGTAGTCCAGGTTGAACGGCACATCACTGATTGGCCGCCGATTCCAGAATCATATCTATGCGATCGATCCAGTCCAGGTGCTCGGGTTTCATCAGGCAGGAACGCAGACAGGTGATCGACTCTTCTTCGCCCTTCAGATCGGGCCAGTAATGCCGAACCATAATCGTTGGCAATTCAATCAATGCGAGATGCAGATTCTCCCCGGCGGCGCGATTGAATATCTTCCTGGCTTTCCTGCTTGACGATGCGGCGTCTTCTGCGTTTGCCGCGTAGACGACGATATCGATCTCGGGCGGCATCAGGCATTTGAAGTGTTCGCTCTCGTCAAGCCGCTTCCAGAGCGAACGCGCCGCGGAAAGGCATCTGTCCAGAGATTGCGCAAACTCGCCGCCCGGGTTCATCGGCAGCAGTTTCTGGGTGGCCCACAGCGCCACGGCGGATGCGCCGGGGCGCGAACACTCCAGTCCGATTTCGCCGAGGTGAAGATCGCCGGAGCTGAAATAGGTATAGGGTGAATCGTGTTTGTAAAACTTGCCTACTCCCGGGTCGTTGAAGAGGATGCAGCCGCAACCGTAGGGCTGGAGCCCGTGCTTGTGTGGATCGATGACGATCGAATCCGCTTCGTGAATTCTCTCGAACGCACGCTGCGCATGCTCATCGAGCTGGCTCGAAATACCGAAATAGCCGCCGTAGGCAGCGTCGACATGAATTCGCAGACCATGTTTTTCGCGAAGATCGAGAATGGCCGGAAGGGGATCGAATGCGCCCGTGCCGGTGGTGCCGAGGGTTACCACGACAGTACCCACGTCTCCCTCGGCAAGCATGTCCTTCAGTGAATCGATGCTCATCCTGCCATCCGGTGACACGGCGGCATGATCGAAAGGAATCGAGAGAACTTCGGTGATGCGCCCATGCGTGTAATGCGCCTGCTCGGATGCGATGATTTGTTTGCCCGGGTGAATTCGGCCGGCAACCCATAGCGCCTCGAGGTTGGCCATGGTGCCGCCGCCGCAGATGTGCCCCAAGGGATTGTCCCAGCCGAACAAAGACCCCAGTGCAGCGATACATTCCTTTTCCATCGCCGAGGACGCGATGCCGCCGTCCAGCGCATGGTTATTGGGGTTCAGCCAGAGGGACATCGCATAGGCCAGGCGGGCAACGGGATGGGGCGGTTTGAGCATCTGGCCCGCGTAGAGCGGATGGTGATACGGATAGTTTTCCTGCATCCTGCCGGCCGCTTCGACCAAGACCGCGTCGAGTGCGCCGCGATCGATGTCGGGCAAAAAGTCGGGCAGATCGGAAAACCCTTGCGCGAGAGAATCGAGCGCCTTCCTCAGGCTTTCAATATCGGCCGGATCAAACATCACGGTAGTATACGTTATGGATTTGATTGCTCTCGCCGTACCGTTTTTTCTGTTGGCACTGCTGCTCGAGCTGGTCGTGGATCGCATCCGTGGCACAGGCTATTTCCGCACCAATGATGCAATCAATAGTCTGAGCGCCGGCACGCTGAGCACCACTACCGGTTATTTCACCAGATTCATTCAGGTATTCATCTGGGGATACGCATTGCAGCACTTCGCGCTGTTCAAAATGGAACTTGACTGGTTCGATTTTTCGCCGCGGGGGTTTCTGCTCTGGACGTTGGCGCTGATCGGCTGGGATTTTTGTTATTACTGGTCGCATCGCCTCGGGCACGAGGTATCCATTCTGTGGGCGGCGCATGCCGTGCATCATCAGAGCGAGGACTACAACCTCTCCACTGCTCTGCGGCAGACGAGCACGGGATTCCTCTTTAACTGGATCTTCTTTTTGCCGTTGTTTCTCCTCGGGTTCCCTGTCGAGGTGCTCGCAACAGTCAATGGGATCGATCTGATCTATCAGTTCTGGGTGCATACCCGACACGTTGGCAGATTGGGCTGGCTCGACCGGATCGTGGTCACGCCGTCCAATCACCGCGTACACCACGCGCAAAACGAGCGGTATATCGACCGGAACTATGGCGGCATCCTCATCCTCTGGGATCGCCTGTTCGGCAGTTTTCAGCAAGAGCTCGATTCGGACCCGGTGGTGTTCGGTGTCCGAAAGCCGCTGGCGAACTGGAACCCCTTCTGGGCGAACGTGCAGGTCTATGCCTACCTGTGGTTCGATGCGGTCCGTACGAAACGCTGGAGCGACAGGCTCGGCATCTGGTTTCGCCGCACGGGGTGGCGGCCCGCGGATGTCGACGCACTGTTCCCGAAACGCAAGACCGATCTGGCCAGTTTCAAGAAGTTCGACCCCGAGATATCGACGGCCGCCCGGCGGTATGCACTGGCCCAGTTTCTGCTCGCCGTCGCGGGCGTGCTGGCCATAGCGAGAATGTACGCGGAGCAGGGCGCCTATGCGGTTCTGGTACCCTGCCTGCTGCTCTGTGCGACGCTATATACCCTCGGGTTCCTGATCGAGGCTCGTCCCTGTGCCGGGCGGCTCGAATTTGTGCGCCTCGTGATTGTCGTTCCGCTGTGCGTCGCAGCGATCGACAACAGTCGCCAGGCATGGATCGCGGCAGCGACTTACCTGACCGCCTCGTTGCTGGGATTGAGCATGATATATATGAAGAATAACAATAGACTACTTAATTTTTCCAGAATTAACATTAAATGAAGACAAAGCGTCGAAGCGTACTGAAAGCGATCCTGGCGGGCGTCCTGCTGATCGCCGCCGGCATCCGCGGCCGCCTCGCAGCGGCGGACCGTCGCGGGGTTTTTCACCATGGCATCGCCAGCGGCGATCCGACCGATCGCAGCGTCATTCTCTGGACCCGGGTGACCGTGGAATCAGAGCAATCGGTCAACCTGCGCTGGCGGGTATCCCGGAACCGGGAGATGACGCGGATCGTGGCGCGCGGCAGAACGCGCACGGACGCGTCCAGGGACTATACGGTCAAGGTGGATGCGCGCGGACTGGCGGCCGGCAGGAACTACTACTATCAGTTCTCGTTCGACGGCCGGCATTCACCGGTAGGGCGGACCCGTACGCTGCCGTCCGGAGATCCCGACAGTGTCAGGCTCGCGGTCGTTTCCTGCTCGAATCATCCCGCCGGCTATTTCAACGTCTATCGCGACATCGCCGGCCGGTCCGACCTGGACGCGGTCATCCACCTCGGAGACTACATTTACGAATACGGCGTGAACGGTTATGGCTCGGAGCAGGCCGACGCGCTGGGACGAATTCCGGAACCCGCAACCGAGTTGCTAACGCTTGCCGACTACCGGACGCGTCATGCGCAGTACAAGAGTGACCTGGACTCGCAGGCAATGCTGGCGTCGATGCCCCTGATCGCCGTGTGGGACGATCACGAGATCGCCAATGACGCCTGGCGCGGGGGTGCCAGGGGACACGGCGAAAACGAAGGCGAATGGGCCGGGCGCCGGGATGCCGCGATACAGGCCTATTTCGAGTGGATGCCGATTCGTGGCAAGCAGAACGGCGAGAAAACCCGCATCTACAGGGAGTTCCGGTTCGGCCGGCTCGCGAGCCTGATCATGCTCGATACCCGCCTGTACGGCCGAGACCGGCAGCCGGACGCCGATCCGGATGTCACGGAAGAATCCGTTACCGCTGCAATGGAGGACCCCGAGCGGCGCATGCTGGGTGACCGGCAGGAACGCTGGCTGCGGCGCCGCCTGAAGCGCTCATCGTCAACGACATGGCAGATGATCGGGCAACAGGTGCTCGTCGCGAGATTGATCAGCCCGGATTTCGAGCCCCTGGTGGATACGGATAAGCCGAGCACCATCCCCATGGACATGCTTCAGGGCATCATCGAGCGAAGCAAACAGAACCCACCCGCCGTGCTGGACGCCTGGAATGGTTATCCGTCGGCACAACACGATTTCATCGCCGATCTCGCGGAATATGCCAGCAACCCGGTAATTCTCAGCGGAGATTTCCATACACACCTGGCCGGAGAAGTCATTCCCGACGACGCGGACCAACCTGTCGCAGTCGAGTTTCTGACCGGTGCAGTGTCGTCGCCCGTTCTATCGGACGCCCTGCCGGACAAGGAGCCGAACTCGGTCCGCGACGGCGTGCTGAGACAAAACCCGTGGCTGAAGTACCTGGACTTGCAACACCGCGGCTGGCTCCGTCTGACGATGACTGAAGAGCGTTGCACCGCCGAATGGCATCTGATCGACACCGTCACTAGTCACGACTACAGGAGCTGGCTCGGCAAGACTCTGTGGGTCCGCGCAGGCGAGATCGGCAGAGGTCTGCAAGGGTAATGCCGCGCGTTCGTCTGTCGCGCGCCGAGGCACGCAGAACGGCGCTGGCGGCGCAGGGCTTCCACAGGCCGCGGCCGAACGGACCCGCCGACATCCGCCATATCCGGAGCGTGATCAACCGGATCGGCCTGCTTCAGCTCGACTACGTCAACGTCCTGATCCCGGCCCATTATCTGGTTCTGTTCGCCAGGCTCGGCGCGTATCGACCCGAAAAACTGAACGAGCTGGTCTACCGCCGCAGGGAATTCATCGAGCAGTGGGCACACGAGGCCTCGATCGTACCGATGAGCGCATGGCCGCTGTTGCGGCACCGCAGGGACGAGTATCGACCGTATCCGAACAGCCCGATCATGAAGATTCGGGGCAAGCGCGAGTATCTGAAAAGCGCATTGAAAATCGTCGAGCGTGAGGGGCCGGTTACGGCCGGCGACCTGCCGCCATTCGAGGGACCCGAACGCAGGCCGGGCGATTGGCACAGGTCGATACCGCGCTGGGCGCTCGAGTGCCATTTCGGCTCGGGCGCCCTGGCCGTGGCGAATCGTCTGCCGAATTTTCAGCGTGTCTATGATCTTCCCGAGCGCGTGATCGACAGCGATTATCTTCGACAGGGCGTGGCGAGGGACGAGGCCCAGCGCGAGCTCCTTCGTCGCGCGGCAAACGCCTGTGGCATCGGCACGGTGCGCGACCTGGCGGACTACTTCCGCATGTCACCGAAGGATGCGGCGCCGAGGGTGCGGGAGCTGGTAGAGGAGGGCGCCCTGCGCGAGGTCGAGGTCGATGACTGGAGCGTACCGGGCTATCTGTCTCGTGATGCGGTCGTGCGTCGCAGCATGAGAGCTGCGACACTTCTGTCTCCGTTCGACCCCGTCGTCTGGTATCGCCCCAGGGCAGAGCGGCTTTTCGATTTTCACTATCGCATCGAGATCTACGTCCCTGCGAACAAGCGCAAATGGGGTTACTACGTGCTGCCGTTTCTGCTCGATGACAGGATTGTTGCGCGCGTAGACCTGAAAGCCGACCGCAGGAACGGGCAGCTACTCGTGCTGGCGGCACACGAGGAGCCCGACACCGACGCCGACAGGACTGCTCGGAAACTCGCACAGGAGCTTGCAACGCTCGCTGCCTGGCTGGACCTGAAGTCGGTCCGTGTGTCGCGTCGTGGGTCGCTCGCGAGGGCCCTTGCGGCCGCCGTCGAGAGCTAGCCTGAATATTGCACGAGACCGCCCGAGATTGCCGACATGGTCATGATTTT
>JBHHWI010000150.1:0-5391 GCA_046756445.1 Woeseia sp.
ATTGGTGGGCGATACTGGGCTTGAACCAGTGACCTCTGCAATGTGACTGCAGCGCTCTCCCAACTGAGCTAATCGCCCGCGGAACTACCTTTGAAAGGACAGGAAAGACAATTTGTATAGGTGTTCAGTGGATTCTAACAAATTTGAGGCGTGCTCTTGTGAAGTCTGGCGTTTGAGGGGCATCGTCGGTCGAGGCCGCAAGCAGACATACGTGAGGCTGGTCGCCACAATGTGACGCGGCAATCTCCGGCACTTCCGCCAATGCAATTGGCATCGGGGTTGGCGCTAACGGTCGAAACGGGCTCCCGGTACCCGGTCAAGTGAGAATCCGGTCGTGAGCCGGGATTTTGTCGTCTCGGGCTTGCAAGCATAGCCTCGTTGAGCAGCCCGTAGCCTGTCTGTTCGAGTTGAGACGCGAGTCGCAATTCAGGAAGAGAAGCCGTTGTATGGTTAGGCGCGTAGGAACCCTGAAGCACGCGAAAAATGAAGATATCAGGCAAATGTGGCCATCCGGGAAACCCGTCAGTGAGGCTGATGCCTGTCGCACTGCTTTGCGCGGCGGTAATCGCACCGGCCCTGTCACAGGCCGGTGACGCCGCCGAGGGGCAGGCGCTGACTGCATCTGCAGAGGACTACCAGCGCTTCGAGGCAGAGCGCCTCCGGCAGGAACGGGTGCGGCTCGAGAAAGAGCGCCGCGAACAGCAGCGGCTGCAGTTCGAGATCGAGCGATTGCGGCAGGAGAACGAGCGCCAGAAACAGGAGCAGTTGCGACTCGAGAATGAGCAATTACAGCTCGAGAACGAGCGCCGTGCACAGGAAGTATTGCGACTCGAGATCGAGGCGAGAGAGCGGAATCGCGTTCGGGCTGCCACCCTCCGGGAGCAGACGGAGGCCGCCGATCAGAGTACTGGCCCGGACATAGTCGAGCAGTTGCGGACTATCGGTCAATTGAGAGCAGAGGGCATATTGACCGAAGAAGAGTTTCAGAGACTGAAGAAGAAGATACTCGAGTAGTACAGGTCTCGTCCGAATTCAAATAACCTCCAGCCGGGGGCCGCGGCAGGGCAAATAAAGCCTGTCCGCACAGTCCATACACCTTGGCCATCACGACGCTACCAATATGGAAGCAGAATACCGACGTGCAGTGCGGATTATGTTAACAAGGTCTTGTCGGTGCAGCGTAATCGGGGCTATTTGTGACGGGCGCGGAGTGCGACCATGAGCACGGGGGCTACAATTTGGGTAATTCGCGCCAGGGCAATGATGATGTGGCGGTCACTGAAACTCCTGATATATGGTCTGCTTTGCACCGGCTGGGTAGCCGCATGGCGCCGGGCCCTGGTTGCACGCTGCTACCATTGGGAGAAGGGCCAGATCATCTTTGTCTCCGTCTTAATGGTCGTGCTGGTCTTCATTGGCTCGTTTGCCTACTTCGCGTTCTCGATTCACATTCGGATTGACCAGCAGAAGCAGCGGCGAATGGATCTGAGCTGCCTCGCGCAGAACGTCTACTTCGAGGCGCGGGGAGAGCCCTTCGCGGGACAGCGCGCGGTTGCTGAGGTCACGATGAACCGCGTCGCCTCCAGCCGCTTTCCGGATACCGTGTGTCAGGTCGTCCACGAAAAACGGTGGGACCCGCGACGGAATCGTTATGTCGGCGCATTCTCATGGACGGAACTCGGAACAATGCCCGATCCGAAGGGAATCGCGTGGGATCGGGCTGTGGCTGCCGCCGAGCTGGTCTACGATGAGCGGGAAGCGTACACGGTGCAAGGCGCCCTTTTTTATCATGCCGACAAGATTCAGCCGCGTTGGGCCAGGTCGCAGGCCCGGGTGGTGAAGATCGGGCGCCACATATTCTACGAGTAGCCTGGTCGATGACCGCTCCGGTCGCCGGGGCCGTGACGACGGCGGCTGTCGCCATCCGGCGACAGTCGCTCGCCTGTTCATTCTGCAGGCGCGGCAGTATCCTAGCCGCTATAGAACTACAATGAATTCCACATGCGGGGGAGTTGATCTCAATGAACGACGAGTTCAATCAGGATACCGGCTCGAAATCAGCCGCCGACGTCAAGTCCATACTGTTCAACAGTCTGCTGGGGGCTGTCGGTGTTCTTTGGACGATCGGCGGAATTGTGGCCGTCATGAGTATTTATGACGTGCACTGGGCACTCGGCTGGCTGGGCGCTTTCGTCTGGATATGGGGGTGCTGGGCTGCTGCTCTGTACTTCGACGTCCTGAGGTTTTTCAGATAGCCGGACGGCGCGAACTGGCGCAACATCCAGACTAGAAATAACGCCGGATCTTCTTCACACGATTCCGAAACGATCGCGTGCGTGTTCGCGGATTGTTGTCGACGGGGGAGGGCAGCGTCGCCGCGAGTTCTATTGCCTGGCGGCTCGTGAGCCTGGATGCCGATACGCCCCAGTAATGCCGAGCCGCGGCATCGACGCCGTAAATACCCCTGCCGAACTCCGCGACATTCAGATAATGCTCGAGGATACGTTTCTTGGAGAGGTTTCTTTCCATGCCGACCGTCAGTAACAGCTCGTGCCATTTGCGCAGGGGATTCCTCGAGGGGCTCAGGAAAACGTTCTTGACGGTTTGCTGGGAGATGGTGCTGCCGCCATAGACCAGCCGCTTTTCGGAAAGATTGTATTCCATGGCTTCTTTGAGCGCCTCGACGTCGACTCCCTCGTGTTCGTAAAAACGGGCATCTTCGGCGATGATTACGGCCCGGACCATGCTTCGCGGAATCACCTCGATTGACACCGGGTTCCAGCGGAGTCTCGGCCAGTCTTCGTGACGGTGCCGCTCGAACTCGTAACTGCGAATAAAACTCGAGCGCTGGATCGGCCCCTCCGTGTACAAATCCCAGTCCGGCCATATCCCGACCAGATAGCCGAAATCCATCATGATCAGGACCGGCAGGAGTCGCAAGCCCCAGTGCAGCGTGCGCGTGATGATTGGCACGCGAAAGATCGAGCCGAATTGTCTCAAGAACCTGGCAGCCATCGGCAGGGATGTTAATTCAAAAGCTCATCCGAAAACTGTGACCCCGTCGGAGTCGCCCCGAACGAGCGCTGAGCCTGCCATCGAGGCGCGGGGGCGTCATTGTCGCGATCTCCCGCGTCGTCCGGCCGTGGGTGAGAAGGATCGAGGGATTCGAAATCAGCTGAAATCACCTGTTTTGTGGCAAAAATGTGATCCCGGTTCGGGACGCGATTCCAACGGAAGGTGAATATGGCGGCCTGGCGCGGCAACGGTAGTGAGGAAACGGGTAAGCAGCTTATCGTTTCATCGGGCTTCTGCGGCCATCGCAGATCAGACCGCTGTCGCACTGGCACAGTGCGGTGCATTCGCGAATACGCGGCTTATATCAAGGTATCTGCCGCGCAGCGGGGTTGAACCCGGCGAGTGCCCCGAAGGAGGTCATGACGTGAGTATGAAGAGCAATGTACATCGATACGGGTGGCGAGTGGTACTGATCCTGGCCGTCCTGGCAACCGGCGCCTGCGACAGTGACAGCAGTGGCAGCGGCGCAGACGTTCATTACTATGTCTCGCTCGGCACATCGTTGTCGGTCGGCGTCCAACCCAATGCCGGCGGTACGCTGGGGCTGACCAACGAAGGCTACCCGGATCAGCTGTTTACCATCATCAAGCCGACATTCGATGCGGCCGGGCCGCCGACTCGCGAGTTGCAGCACGTCAGTTTCGGCTGCCCGGGAGAGACCATGGACACGATGATGAACGGCGGGATCTGTCCCTATATCGAGGGCTCCCAGCTCGATGCGGCGGTCGCCTTTCTGACTGCCAATCCGGGCCAGGTCCATCTGGTCACGATCGACATGGGCGCCAATGATGTCCTGGATGGCGGCTGCATTGGCCCACCGGCGGTCGACTTCAACTGCATCAACGGCGTGGTGACGCAGATCGCCACCAATCTGCCCGTTATTCTGACGGCGTTGCGCAACGCCGCCGGCCCCGGCACGCCCATTGTCGGCATGAATTACTACAACCCATTCCTGTCGTCCTGGTTGCTCGATGTTGCCGGCCAGGTCCTTGCCATGGACTCGGCCACGGCGATTGGCACCGTGAACAACGAAATAGGCCTGAGCTACACCACGGCGCAGATGCCCGTGGCAGACGTGGCCGCTGCATTCCAGTCGGACGACTTCGTCACCATGGTGTCCTCGTCGCTGCCGCCGCCGAATGATGTCCTGCCGGTCAACGTGGCTAACATCTGCTCGATGACCTACATGTGCGATCTTCCGCCGGTGGGGCCGGATGTTCACGCCAATGCGGCCGGTTATGGCCTGATCGCGGACACGTTCGCAGCCGTGCTGCCTTAAGAGGCAGTTGCAGCGTCCGGGCGGCGCTGCCTTCGCGTCCGTCAGCCGGCGTCGGATCGGCCTGCCGGATCACTGCCTGCCGGTCGATTCGGCCATGCCTTGTCTGCACGACGCGCCGGCAGGCTCGGGCAAGCCGCGCACAATTGAACTACCCTTAATTCGATACTCCAGGGCCATGCTCGATCATTGCTCCGGGTACGTCGAATCAGGGGGTGCGATATGAAGAAATACCGTGTGATTGCCGCCAGTTTGTCCGCGCTTGTCGCCACTGCGTGCGCGCCGCAAGCGGACGTCGAAACGGAGAAGAACGCCGTCCGGGAACTGGACAGGCAATGGGAGAGCGCGACCGCGGCCAGCGGCGCCGAAGGCTGGATCTCGTTCGTGACAGAGGATGCCGTCATCTATCCGCCGGACGGCCCTGTCGTCCGAGGCAGGGAGGCTGTTGGGGAATACATGGAGCACCTACTGCCTCCCGATCTCTCCGTTCGATGGCAACCGGATTACGTCGAGGTATCCGGCACGGGAGACCTGGCGACCATGTTTGGCACTTATGAGATTACCGCAAGCGGCGCTGCGGGAGATTCGCCGGTGTCGCGCGGCAAATACGGCAATGCCTGGACGAAAAAGGCCGATGGCGGCTGGAAAGTCGTGGCATCAGTCTGGAACTCTACCGACAGCGATGCAGGTGAGGGCGATCAACAGAGTCTCTACCGGCGTCTCGGAGGTTACGATGTCGTCGCTGCCATCCTCGACAATACGGGGCCCCGTGTCATCGGAGACCCGGACTTGAGCGATTTCTTCGCAGAGATGGACGAACAAGCCGGAATCAGGGGGCGTGAGCTGGGCGTCGATCTGCTGTGCGAGCTCACGGGCGGTCCGTGTTTCTACATTGGCCCGGAGCTGAGGTCAGTCCATGAAGGGCTCGGGATCACCGACGGTCACTGGCGGTCCTTCATGGGACATCTGTCGGCAACGCTGGACGAGATGAACATCGGCGGCGACGAGAAGACGGACGTCATCGCGGTTTTTGCCGGTCT
>JBHHWI010000151.1:0-5374 GCA_046756445.1 Woeseia sp.
CGGCCGTCTGCCGGTGGGCTTTGGGGCACGCACCAGTATATGGGGCCCGTGCCTTACGACGGGGAGGTGAGATTTCGATTTCGCATACAGTCGAGGCGTTCCGGATACAGTTCGAGCGACAGTTTCTACAGGGAAAGTGATCGGTACTTTTTGGTGCCTATGGGTGACGTCTCATGGTCGGGTACAAAGGTGATAGACATAACAGAGACCTTCGTGATCGAGCCGCAAGGAAGGAGACCGAACAAAACGTTGAACATCGAAAAACAAATATTCCCAAACACGTACACGGGCCCGATTACGGACACAGAGACGCTGACGATTCACAACAAGTCCGGGAATACGATTACGATTACGCAACCGCAGGTCGTGGGCAGGTCGACGGGAGCACCCATACCGGAGATGACGGTATCTACGCCGGCAAACCTCACTATCGCAAATGGCGGCACAATGACCTTTGATGTCACGTATTCGGACAATATCGACGGAACCGGCGGAAGGTTTGCCCAGGGCAAAATGGAGATCACCTGGAGTGACGGTACGACGACCTGCCCGTTTGGCCCCATCTGGGTGGATGGCAGTTTTTGGATTAATCCACCTTGATCCAATGATGCCAGGCAATGCAAGCGCAATGTCGATCAAAAAGGACTTACGATCCGGGCGCTGACACATTCGCAGCTGGCTTTTTACTCGGCGTAAGGGCTGCGAAATTCAGGGTTTGGGCGAGTTGATGAGGCGCGTTAACAGCAGGAGGCCACTGTTTCCCGGCCGGTGGCATCGACGAGCGAACACCGGCACGCTTGCACCGCAGGCCAAACGCATTTGTTTTTGCTGCGTGTCCTCATCGATGCAGCGAATGGCAAAGAACACCTGCAACGTTAGCAACCGGATCGTCCGGACGGCGAGAAGACCGCAAGCCCGAATCTGCCTGCCATGCTGATAACCGTGTGCAACATCGCATGGATGTGCTACCGCGCTTAGCGGAAAAGCGCGAGTAATTGACCATGACCACTGAGCAAAAAGGGAAACACAGTGTTTCCGAAATGCAGGTCTGGTGGCACTGCCGGCCTGTCCCGGTTGTGGCGGGTGCTCCAATCAGGATCTCGTTCTGTCCATACCGTGATAGCGAAGCTTGCCGGGAACACAGCAGGCTGTGGTTGCTCGACGACAGCGAAGTGTCGATTTCACGGCGACCCAAGTGAATGAATACCTTTGGAACGTTACCGACAAGCAGGCGCCCCTGGAATCGGGGCAGCTCACAACACCTACCGTTACGACGAGAGCTCGGACAACCTGACGTCCGAGCATCAGTGCTACGGGCGTGACCATCGAGCCTCGAACAACGAAGACAAATAATGAAAAGGTTTTTGGCCGAGGCACGTTCGTTATACTGCGAACAAGAGACCGCGTAGCGCTGCGCGTGATGAGCTCAATAATTTTATTAAGTCAGGCCAGCTACGTTCCGGAATCCTTTGGGCGACGTGCAAGCGCAATGGCGAGGTGTGCGAACAGTGTAAGGAGATCTCCTGTACCGCCAAAAGACGTGACTTGGATGTCCGCCAATACAAGTTCGACAACGTGGAAATTATTGACCCGCACACTGGCTCGCCATCGGCAGGTCCTGACTCTCTGGCAACGGCCATCATGAAAATCAGCCTGGCATTATTGCGGCCGGCCTGTTTTTTGCAGCCTGTCCCATTAGATCTTGCGAACCCGGGCTTCGATCGAAGCACGCAATGGACAGGCAATGACATTTGAACTTGATGACACGCGCATCGGCGTGATCGGACTGGGTTACGTGGGGCTGCCACTGGCTGTTGCGCTGGGCAAGAAGTTTCGGACAGTCGGTTTCGAGGTGAATGCCGAACGCGTCGCCGAGCTTGTCAACGGCCAGGATCTGACGCTGGAGGTGTCGAGCGAAGAATTGCTTGAAGCCAGCCAGCTCAGCTACTCCACCGAACCCGGTGCGCTGGCGGACTGCAACTTCTATATCGTCACGGTGCCGACGCCGATCGGCGATGGCAAGTTGCCGGAGCTGACGCCCCTGCGCAAGGCCAGTGAAACCATCAGCGGGCTGCTCAAGCCGGGCGATGTGGTGGTGTACGAGTCGACCGTCTATCCGGGTGCGACCGAGGAGTTCTGTGTGCCGCTGCTCGAGCGCGGATCCGGCCTCGTGCTGAACAAGGATTTCTTCGTCGGTTACAGCCCGGAGCGTGTCAACCCGGGGGACAATGAACATCACCTTGTGAACATTCTGAAAGTGACGGCGGGCTCGACCCCGGAATGCGCCGATCATGTGGATGCCGTCTATGCATCGGTGATCGCTGCCGGCACCCGCAAGGCATCGAGCATCAAGGTCGCAGAGGCGGCCAAGGTGATCGAGAACACGCAACGCGACGTCAACATCGCCCTGATAAACGAGCTGGCAATGATCTTCGAGCGCGTCGGCGTGGACACCGAAGAAGTCCTGGAGGTCGCCGGCACCAAGTGGAACTTCCTGCCGTTCAGGCCGGGCCTCGTCGGCGGCCACTGCATAGGAGTGGACCCCTATTATCTGACCTACAAGGCGCAGGACCTGGGGTATCACCCGGAAATGATCCTGGCCGGCCGGCGGATCAACGACAACATGGGATTGTACGTGGCCTCCCGCATCGTCAAGCTGATGATCACCAAGGGCATGCAGCCGACGGAGTGTCGCCTTCTGGTACTCGGCCTGGCGTTCAAGGAAAACTGCCCGGATGTGCGCAACACCAAAGTGGTAGACGTCATTCGGGAGCTGCGCTCCTTCGGCGCATCCGTAGACGTATTCGACCCGTGGGTGGATGCAAGTCAGGCCAGGGCGGAATACGGCATCGAGATGACAGAGCAGCCGGCCGAAGGGTCATATGATGTGGTCGTGATTGCCGTCGCACATCGGCAGTTCCTGGCAAACGGCGAGCAGGGGATACGGGCATACGGCAAAGCCGGATCCCTGGTCTACGACGTCAAATATGCCCTGCCGCCGGATGCAGCCGATGGCAGACTCTGAAATCGAGATGAGCGGCTCCGGCGGTGAAGGATCTGCACTTGAACAGCGTGCCGATTGTCTCGGTGCAGCGGCACCACGAATCCTGATCGCGCGAGCGAGCGACCACCAACGCAGCGCCGGCACGCGCAAAACATCCACTTGCGAATCAAATAATGGCCTCCTACCATGGGTCGGCACTGACCCTAGTCGTATATGACCACTTATCAGCAACTACCGGAGCCGGTATTTACGTGCCGTCCGACGCTAACGGGGGGATTCCGGCCATGAAACGACGGCGATGGCTGTCAATCTGCCTGTTGTTGCTCGCAATCCACTGGCTGACAGCGCCAGCCTTCGCCGGTCCCTATATCGCCCCGGGCGACCTGGCCCTACGGCATGACATCCAGTTGCTCGCCGACTACGGCGTCATCGCCGGGACGGTCACGAGCTGGCCGCTGTCCTGGGGCGCGATCATCTCCGACATCGAGCACTACGACGACGCGGCCGCGCTGCCCGACGATGTGGAAGACGCGCTGGCCCGGATCCGTGCCCGCGCCAGGCGGGTGACGCGCCTGGACGAGGTGCAGTTCAGCTCGCGGCTTGCGGTCGCGGAGAGACCCACCGCGATCCGCTCGTTTCAGAACACGCCGCGCGAGGATGCGGAGTTCGGCATCGGCGTTTCATGGACGGGTAAACGCTTCAGCATCAACCTGGCGGCAACGGTGGTCGACTCGCCGAAAGACACCAAAGAATATCGGGCCGATGGCAGCGCCATCGGCATGGCAATTGGCAACTTCACGCTGGCCGCCAGCGCGATGGATCGCTGGTGGGGCCCGGGCTGGGACGGCAGCCTGATCCTGTCGAGCAATGCCCGGCCGGTCCCGGCGCTGGTGATCGACAGGAACCTGACCAGACCCTTCAAGAGCAGGTTGCTGCGCTGGATCGGCCCCTGGGACCTGAGCCTGATCTTCGGCCGCCTGGAGGGCGATCGCGCCATCCGCGATGCCCGTTTCTTCGGCATGCGGGTCAACTTCCGGCCGCTTTCCTCGCTCGAGATCGGCCTGTCCAGGACCGCGCAGTGGTGCGGCGGTGACCGGCCCTGCGATTTCGACACCTTCATCGATCTGCTGAGCGGCAAGGACAACGTCGGCGATGCCGGCGTCATCCTCGCCAACGAACCCGGCAACCAGCTGGCGGGCGTCGATTTCCGCTGGTCGAATCACTGGTTTTCCAGACCGATGGCGTTCTACGGCCAGTTTATCGGCGAGGACGAGTCCGGCGGTTTCCCCAGCCGCTATCTCGGCCAGGGCGGCATCGAGTTCAGCGGCATGACACGCAAGGGCGGATCCTATCGCTGGTTCGCCGAGCTGGCGGTCACCAATTGCAAATTCTTCGAGTCGCTCTTGTTCAACTGCGCCTACAACCACGGCATCTATCAGACCGGTTACCGCTTTCGCGGCCGCGCCATCGGCCACGGCGCCGACAACGATGCTCGCACTGCCTCACTGGGACTGATATTCGTCAGCGACCGGGCCAACTCATTTCACCTGTTACTGAGAGGCGGCCAGCTCAACCGCGGCGGAGCGCCGGATCCCCGCAACACGCTGACAGCGACGCCGCAGGACTTCATCGGCCTCGATTTCAGCCTTTCCCGCCGTGCCGGCCGTGGCGCGATCGACTTCGGCCTCGGCTACGAACGGATAGACGATTCCCTCACCAGCCTCGCCAACGAAGACGCCCGGGCCTGGCTGCGATGGCAGAGCAATGAGTTCTAAATGAAGAGATCGACGAAGCCGGGATTGCGGGTTCAATGGTCGGAGTGCCTCAAAGTGGACAAAAATCAATAGCTTCTGCATTATTATGCCCAACTTACATGACCAAACCGTGCGACCGGCTGAACGACGCCGATGATCAGGCGTGTATTGGTAGTCTGCGTTGGCAATATTTGTCGAAGCCCGATGGCCGAGGCCTTGTTGCGTACCGGGCTTGGGGCGGACGCTGACATCACCGTCAGTTCCGCGGGCATCGGTGCCTTGATCGGATTTCCGCCCGCCGAGCACGCGGTGGAACTGATGCGAGAGGACGGTCTCGATATTTCCGGTCACCGTGCCAGGCAACTGGATAAGGACCTGATCGCCGCCGCCGACCTGATACTTATAATGGAGTCCGCGCACAAACGAGCCATCGATGAGATCGATTCGACCGCACGCGGCAAAGTGCAGCGCTTGTGCGAGTGGCGTGATCAGGACATAGACGATCCGTATCAACAGTCGAGAGAGGCATTCGAGGAGGCGCTCAAGCTCATCAGGCAGGGCGTGGAAGACTGGCTGACACGACTCAGAGCATAAAAGAGGCACGAAAGAAGGTCAC
>JBHHWI010000152.1:0-5308 GCA_046756445.1 Woeseia sp.
TATCCATACTACTGTATAGGTGGGTCTGCGCCGGTGGCGACACAAGCAACATTAGAGACCTTATTCGGCGGCAAAGCGGCAGCAAAAGTGCTCCTGTTCATCGAGAACTATGGCGAGGGATACGCCAGTTGGATAGCCAGAACATTCGAGACGCCGTTGAGCGAAGTTCAGAAGCAGCTCACGAAATTCGAACAGGCGGGAATTCTTGTCAGTCGAATGGTCGGTACCAGTAGGATGTACACATGGAATTCGCGTGATCCGGCTCTCGATGGATTAAGACAAATGCTGCGAAATACCTTGGATTACGGCATTCCCAAAGCAAGGCTGACAAAGTACTTTCGATAACGGAGACGTCCAAGACGCCAAGGGAAGCTGCTGTAGATGGCCAGTATCACTCGCGATTCAACTCTAATCCATAGATTGGGATGCAATAAGAATGGCACGGAATGGAAGCTGAACCGGTTGACGAGTACTAGCGGTTTCGAGCCGCAGTGAAGTCGCGGAAAAAGGCAAAGCAACAACGCATTCGGTCTTGACTTTGATGGCTTTACGCACCCTGTGAGCGCTGCACTTCTATGACGCCGGTGTCGACCTTCTCGAGCGTCCACCGGTCAGTCTTGCTCATTTCTACGTGGCCTCCGAACCGGGCGCATTCCCTGTCCATGGTTGCCCTGAGCCATTGAGCGTCCTCGCTCGAAGGACGATTTAATCTGAATCGCCTGATCTGGAAGGGCAGCATCTCGAGCCGCACGAGCCGCCCCGACCCGGAGTGAATGGTGACCAGGTACATCAGCACCAGGTCGTCGCGATAGGCCTCGTACCCGCTGATCCCCTCGTAGTCGTTCAGGAAATCGCCGCAGCCATAGAGAACCGGCCTGTCATTGTAGATCTCGATACCCTTGGGATGGTGAGAGGAATGCCCGTGGATCACATCGACGCCGGCCTGATCGATGAGTTGATGTGCGAAGTCTTTTTGGCGCTGGGGAACCTCGTAACCCCAGTTGCCGCCCCAGTGAATCGATGCGACGACGATGTCCCGCTCTCCTCTCGCTCGCCGGATCCGGGCCGCAAGTCGCCGAACAGTGTCCTGTGACAAATCCGGAAGAAAGCTGACACCCGCGCGCGAGGTCGTCGCGGCCCAATCGCGCGGCACGCCGCTGGTCGGCGATGCGTAGGCAAATACGAGCACGCGGCCCTTATCGCTCACATCGATCACCGCCGGCGCCTGCGCCTCGAGTAGGTTTCTGCCCGCACCGGCGCAGTTGATGCTTACCTGACTCAACGTGGACAAGGTCTCGTCAAGTCCGGCATAACCCCAGTCGAGCACGTGGTTGTTCGCGATCACGCAACAATCGATCTTTGCGGCTTTGAGACACAGCGCGTTCTCCGGATGCATGCGGTAGTTGATGCCTTTGCCTTTCCAGTAGTCGTTGCTGACCGTCACGGCTGTCTCCAGGTTGATGATCCTGACATCCGGCATCGCGTTCTCCAGCGCCGCGAGGGCGTCTCCCCACGGATAGGAGAAACCCACCCGCTCCGGGAATGGGCCGTTGGCTGCCTGCGCAATCTCCACGTATCGGGTGGCACTTGTTGCATAGGTTTCGTAGAGGCGGGGATCCGAGGGTCTGGGCAATACCTGATCGATACCCCTGCCGGTCATCACGTCGCCACTCAGGAACAGGGTAATCAGATCCGATGCGCCCGGCGGAATCACATCTGCGCTTCCCCTGGTCGATCCCGAGGTCGAGATCAGCAGGAGGATTTTGCCCTGGTCGAGGAGGAATTTTCGACGGTTCACTGTATCAACACGTTGAGTGAAACAGGCCTCCTACCGCCTCACCCTGCGCGGCGAGCTGGTTGTAAATTTGTGCTGCCTTCTTTGTCTCCGCGACGTGCAAGTCCATGCCCTTCGCCTCGAGCAGATCGACGGTCTCCGGGCAGGTGTGCAGCCGCAGTAACATGCCCCGTGACAGCACGATTGCCTGACAACCATGGTCGAGCAGTTCCGCGACATCGGCCGGCTGAATACCGGGTACATGGTGCGTCCCTGTCTCCCGCCAATCCCATTCTCTGCCGCCGCCCGGCCAGAGCTTGAAGTCCTTGCCGGTGCCAACACCATCGATCGCCATCCGTCCCCAGGACAGCTCGGCGATACGCGGGGATACGACTTCTTGCCCGGACATCTTATTCAGCAATCAAGTGACTCACGAGGTCCACCAGCCTGTCGTAATGGCTGCCGGGCCAGTACAGCCGCCCGCAACCCGCGCAGCTCGACACCCGGTCGAACCGGCCGCGCAGTCCAGCCGGCAGGGCGGCGCGAACCGAGGATTCGGCGACGGTTTCCAGAGTATGGTTGCATACCATGCACCTCGTGAATCCGCGCACAGCGCTCTTCAGATCGAAGGCCTGCAGCACTTCTGCGATCTGGAGACGCGGCACGGTGTTCCGCAGCCAATATCCCCGGTCTACCTCACTGCGTTTGAGCAAGCCCTTGTCACGCGTAAGGAGTATTCGCCGTTCCTCGCTGGAGATCGCCGCTATGCTCGCATCAACATATTTGCGGTCGTAGATCGCATCGAAGCCGAGCAATCGCAGGTAACGGGCAAGCTTGCCGAGGTGCACATCCAGCACGAAGCGGGGGTCCCTCAGGGGACCGGGTCGCAGCCGCGTCAGAGGCGTGATGTCGAGGCGCTCGAACATCGGATAAACCGCGACCCGCTCGCCGCCGTTCAGCAGGTAATCGAAGCCCACCGATTTGTCGTCAATCAGAATCAGATCGACCTCCGGGTGCGGCACGCCGATCGCCTCGATGGTGTCCTTCACCGAGGGTGTGCCCTTGAAGACATAGTCAAAGGCCACCTTGCGCCGCGTCGGCGCAAGAAAGTCATTCAGCTCCTCGTAAAACCGGAACGTGGCGCTCTGTCGCAGGGCATCTACCTCGCATTCCGCTTGAGCTAAGTATAGCCGGTCATGCGGGGTCGCGACCCGGCATCCCCGTCGTCTCGCCCGGGTGGTTGCCCTATGTGGCGCGCCGCCGCCGGCCCGCCCGGGCGCGCCGGCCGGGCGTCGCTTTGGTGGCTTTGTTGTCAGGCAACGGCGGCAGTTCCGGCAGCTCCTGCTGCCGCTCGAGGCCGCTCAACACGAGCTTGCGCATCTCGGCGTCAATTGCAGCGTCGGTTTCAATCGGCGTGTAGTTTGCCAGTCGCACATCGACCTCCTGACACGCCCGTTCATAGAGCGGCACCGATCCTCTTTTTTCCCAGGCTTCCCGGTTCTCGCGGTCGATGACCGGATCGGTCAGATACAGCTCCTGCGGCCAGTGCTTCAGCGTATGCGCCGCCGTAATCAGGTGATCGTCATTCAGCAGCCGTTCGACGAGGTCTGATGCCGGCAGGTCGTCGAGCGGCTCCATCTCACGCACGAAGTGCAGGGCCTGACCGCAGACTTCATTATCGAACACGAGCTTGGGCAAGCTGAAGGTCAGCACGAAATCCAGCATCCCCGGCCCCGAAACGGAATTCACGCCCGCGATGGCGGCGAGCAGCGCGCTGCTGAACGTTTCTCCGCCCGCCTGGGCATCGACAAACTTTGCGTCGCTCAGTGCCATGTAGGCCTGCGTCGGCAGCCCGAGCGATTTCGCCACGGCAACATAGGCGACATTCAGATGCTGGGCCTCGATGGCGGCCATCGGCGAGCTTGCCGCCTTCATGTGGAAGGTAGCGGGCGCGCCGCCGAACAATACCGGCGCGCCGGGCCTGACGATCTGCGCCATCGTCAGCCCGGTCAGGACGTCCACGCAATGGAAGACCAGCGACCCGACCAGGGTCACGGGCGCGATCAGCCCCATCAGCGTCACCGGCACGATTTCCACGGGAATGCCGGCCTCGACGCAGTCCAGGAGGTTCTGGCAGGAGTCCTCGCCGTAGCGGAAGTTGCCGGTTGCGGTGATCGTGAAAATCGACAGCGGCTTGTCGATCAGCTCCGCGCGGTCGCCGCGGAACAACTGCATCATCTCGACCATGCGAGGGATGCCGTGTACGGAGAACGCGCCCGACACGACGGGCTTTTTCGATGAGATCAAGGCCATGTAAAGCCGCCAGGCGTCGGAGACCTGCGACTCGATATCCTTGTTGGTCGAAAACGCGGTTGCGAGATACGCGATGTGTTCCAGCCCGTCGCAGAGCCGCGCGAATTCGATGAAGTCGGTCGAATCTGCCAGCCGGGTCTCGCCCGAGCGGTGATCGAGAATCTTGAGTCCGCTCGAGCCGGGCACGTAATGCACGTTGTATCCGCCGAGCTCGGCATGGGGTTCGCCGTCGCGGTCGTAAAGCGTGAACGATCCCGGCGCGCTCGAGATTGCGTCGTCGACGACCTCTGCAGGGAACAAGACTCTGGTGCCGCTTCGGTCGGTCCCGAGCCCGCGATCGATCAACCGCCGGCGAAGGTTTTCACCGCGAATCTCCATCCCGGTTTGGGCCATGACTCGCTTCGCTTCATCGAGGACCTTGCCGATGAGCTCGTCCGTCAGGATATTCAGGGTCGGTCGCATGCGGTTCGCCTGTCGCAAAATCCGGCCGGCGTTCACCAGCGTCGGTTGCCGGGTCGCATATCATCCGCACGCAGCCGGATAGGAAAGCGTTCGCGGATTCTTTTGTCAGCCGCGGGATCGATGTATTCGGGATAGTAGTCCGCCAGCATTTCTCCAACCCTCTCGTGCGCCTGTTCATACAAGGTCTTGCTGCCCAGCTCTTCCCAGGCACCCGGCGCCAGCCGGTCAGCAAGTTCCGGGTAAAGGTATTCACTGTGCATCAACTCCAGCGTCTGCTTGTTTCCAAGGAAATGGCCACTGCCGAATACGGCTTCCTCGATGACTTCATACGAACAGGTCTCTTCGGTCACCTCGATAGCGCGCAGTACTCGCTGGACGTTTCCAATCATGTCGTTGTCGATGATCATACCCTCGAAGGACTGGCCTAAAAGGCTGGCCACGGTCCCGGGATACGCAGCCACCAGATTCGCGCCGGCAAGGGCGGCCGTCGCGGTCGTTATCGCTTTCTCGTAGCCGGCTTGCACGTCCATTGTTTTGGAATCCGTCATGCCGGTGCCGACGCTGGTCGTGAGCCCGAAGTGGTTGCAGAGTTGCACGGTCGCTGCAGTGATCAGAGCTTCTTCGCCGCTGCCGCCGGAGAAGGCGCCGGTCCGCAAATCGGAGATAAAAGGCCACATGCCGAAATTGATGGCAGATCCCGGCCGGACGAGATTGACGATTGCAAGGCAGGCCAGGGTCTCGGCAAAGCACTGCACCAGA
>JBHHWI010000153.1:0-5300 GCA_046756445.1 Woeseia sp.
ATCGGCATGACGGCCGTGGAGCGGACATCGGCATGACGGCCGTGGAGCGGACATCGGCATGACGGCGGGCGCGCAAAGACGGGCTATTGCGGGACAGGCGATTCGCGTCGCGATTGTCCTCCTGGCGCTTGCCGCGACGGCATTCTGGTATTTCAGCGAGCCCCAACCCGCGGTAGACGCGGGAACCGTCCTGCGTCGGGGCAACGGGGCCGAGCCGGAGTCGCTGGACCCGCACAAGTCCCGGAGCATTCAGGCAGCCGACGTGCTCAGGGATATCGGTGAAGGGCTGGTCGGCTACTCCCCGCGCGGCGACCTGGTCGCGGCGGCAGCCGAGCGATGGGAAATTTCCGCGGACGGCAGACAATACGAATTCTGGCTGAGGCGTGACGCGCGGTGGTCAAATGGCGAACCCGTCACGGCCCAGCATTTCGTTTACAGCTTTCGCCGGCTGGTCAACCCGGAAACGGCGGCCTTTTATGCGCAGGCGCTTGTCGACATCGAAAACGCGCAGGAAATCATCGCCGGTGAACAAGCGGCGGACCGCCTCGAGGTGAGGGCGCTTGAAGACTTTCGTCTTCGCATCAGGCTGAGAAACGCGACGCCCTATTTTCTGGGCCTGCTCACGCATCCGAGCGCCTTTCCCGTGCACCCCGCGTCCGTTGAACAGTATGGCGCGGCGTTCGCGAAACCGGGGAAGCTTTTGTCCAACGGCGCGTACAAGCTTGACGCCTGGGAGCTCGGCTCGGTCATACACCTGAGCCGGAACGAGCATTACTGGAACAACGCAGGCACCGCCATAGACGAGGTGCGCCATTACGTGACCCCGGAACCGCAGGTCGAACTCAACCGCTACCGGGCCGGCGAACTCGATACGACGGCCAACGTGCCGCCCGAAGCGTTCGCCGGGCTCAGGGAGGAGCGCCCCGACGAGTTACGCGTAGCTCCCTATCTCGGCATTTACTACTACGGCCTGAACCTGAGCCGGGCGCCGTTCAAGGACAGGGCGAAACTGCGACAGGCCCTGTCCATGGCGATCGATCGTGAGGTGTTGACCGAAAAAATCACCGGCCGCGGCGAGGCGCCGGCATATAGCTGGGTACCGCCCGGCGTAGACAATTATGAAGGGATTCGAAGCCTGTACGCAGATATGACCGCGGAAGAGCGGCATTCGGCGGCAAGACGCTTATATAAGGAGTCGGGTTACGATGAGAACAACCCGCTCGAGGTCGAAATCCGCTACAACACCTCCGAGACACATCAGCGAATTGCACTCGCGATCCAGTCGATGTGGAGGGAAACCCTGGGCGTAAGAGCGACATTGATCAACGAAGAGTTCCAGGTGCTGCTGTCGAACATGCGCAACATGGAGGTTACACAGGTTTTCAGGTCTAGCTGGATGGGCGACTACAACGACGCGCACACGTTCCTGCAGGTGTTGCAGAGCGGCAACCCGGCGAACATGACCGGCTACGCCAGCGAGGAGTTCGACTCGCTGATGCGGCGCGCGGCCGAGCAGACGGACATGTCGCGACGGAGGCTTTTCCTCGAGGAAGCCGAGCGCGTGCTGCTGGCCGACCATCCCGTCATTCCGATTTATTTCTTCGTGAGCAAGCACCTGGTCGATCCGCGCATCGTAGGCTGGGGAGACAATGTGCTGGATTACCATTACAGTCAGCACCTGAGTATCGCCGAATCCCACTAGGCTCAAATGCTGCGATTTGCCTTGCTGCGACTCCTCACGGCAATTCCCACCCTTTTGCTGGTGATTGTGCTCGCGTTCCTCATGGTGCACGCGGCGCCGGGTGGGCCCTTCGATGCTGAACGCGCCTTACCACCCGATATCGAGGCGAACATCGCTCGCGCCTATCATCTCGACGAACCGCTGGTGCAGCAGTTCGCGAGGTATCTCGGCGGCGTGCTCAAAGGCGATTTGGGGCCGTCGTATCGCTATCGGGACTACACGGTTTCCGAGCTCATCGGCAATGCCATTCCCATCTCGCTGCAACTCGGTGTTCTGGCGATGGCGCTCGCCGTGGTCGCCGGCGTCTTTGCAGGAACGCTGGCGGCGCTCAATCAGAACTCGCTGATCGACAGGTTGGCGATGGGATTTGCGATGACCGGAATCTCGATTCCGGTGTTCGTGATTGCGCCTGTGCTGATTCTCGTGCTCGCGGTCCAGCTCAAGTGGCTGCCGGCGAGTTGGAGCGGCGGCACGAGCGGCTGGCGGTTGTTGTTGCCGGTCATTGCGCTCGCCTTGCCACAGATCTCGTACATCGCGCGCCTGATGCGCGCCAGCCTGATCGAAGTGCTGGGCAGCGATTTCATTCGGACCGCGAGGGCGCAGGGACTCGGCACGTCGGCCATCGTGCGCTACCACGCAATGAAACCGGCAATGTTGCCGGTCTTGTCTTACATGGGGCCGGCCATTGCGGCAATTCTGACCGGCTCGGTCATTGTCGAAGAGATATTCGGCGTGCCCGGCGTCGGCCAATTCTTCGTGCGCGGCGCGCTGAACCGTGATTACACGCTGGTGCTCGGCATCGTGATCTTCTACGCGGCGCTGGTTATTTTCCTGAATTTCATTGTCGATGTGCTTTACAGCTTTCTCGACCCGAGGATACGTCATCGATGAGCGCCGTTCTGTCCAGGCTCGCGACGGAAATGCGCCACTCCCGATCAATCATGGTGACCGGCGGCGTTCTGGTCATCGTTGCCGTCGTGGCTTTGATCGGTCCGATCATCAGCCCGCACAGTTATCTGGCAACGGATTTCGACGGGCGGTTCATCGGGCCGACGTTCGGCAATTTTCACATTTTCGGCACCGACGACCTCGGGCGGGACCTGTTCGTGCGTACGCTATTGGGCGCCCAGGTCACGCTGGTGGTTGCCGTGGTCGCCAGCATTGTGAGTCTCGTCATCGGCGTGGCGTACGGCGCAGTCGCCGGCTATGTCGGCGGCCGCACGGACGCAGTCATGATGCGTGCGGTCGATGCGCTTTACGCGCTGCCTTTCATTTTCCTCGTCATCCTGCTGATGGTGGTGTTCGAAAGAAAATTCCTGCTCATCTTCGTCGCGATCGGTGCGATCAACTGGCTGGACATGGCGCGTATCGTTCGCGGACAGACCATCAGTCTCAAGCAGCGGGAGTTTGTTGACGCGGCAAGACTGATGGGTGTGCCGCCATGGAGGATCATATTGCGGCACATCACGCCCAATTTGTTCGGCGTGGTCATCGTGTATGTGACGCTGACGATTCCGCAGGCGATACTCGTCGAGTCGTTTCTGAGTTTTCTGGGATTGGGTGTTCAGGAGCCGAAAACCTCGCTTGGCGCTCTCGTGAACGGCGGTGTCAGACAGATGGAACAGGCGCCGTGGTTACTATTGATACCGGCCACGGTGCTGGCGTCGATTCTCCTGTGTTTCAATTTCCTCGGTGACGGTTTGCGCGACCTCGTCGATCCCCGGCAGAAAGCCAAATGACACTGCTTGCTACGAACGGGCTCAGCGTCAGCTACCCGGGATCGCCGCGGGTGGTCGATGAACTGAGTTTTCGGATCGACAGAGGCGAGTCGGTCGGTCTGGTCGGCGAATCCGGTTCGGGCAAGACCCAGACGGCGCTGTCTATCATGGGCTTGCTGCCTGCGAATGCCACAGCGCTGGGAGAAATCCTTTTCGACGGGACCAATCTGCTGGGCGAATCCCAACAGTCGCTGAACCGGTTCCGGACCAGGCGCATCGGCATGGTTTTTCAGGACCCGATGTCTGCGCTGAACCCCTATATGCGCATCGGCGATCAGCTAAAACGGATACTGATCGAGCATGGCCTGGCAAGCGGTGACGAAGTGAACGCACGGGTGCTCGAGATGCTACGGACGGTCGGTCTGCCGGATGTTGAAAAGCAGTTCGGGTCATATCCGCATCAGTTATCTGGCGGAATGCGACAGCGAGTGATGATTGCCGCAGCGCTGATCGGGGAACCGGAACTGCTGATCGCGGACGAAGCGACCACGGCGCTCGATGTCACGGTGCAGGCACAGATTCTCGGATTGTTGCGGGACCTGCGGGAAAAACTCGGCACGGCCGTGCTTCTGATAACGCATGATCTCGGCGTGGTCGCCGGAAATTGCGAGCGCATGGTGGTGATTAGGGGCGGGCAGCTTATCGAAGAGGGCACGACGCAGCGGATATTCTCGAACCCCGAGCATTCGGCAACCCGGACGATGCTGGCGGCGGCGAGGCAGGCGAACTCGCTGGTGAATAAGACCGACCGGCCTGCAAGGGAACCGGTCCTCGAGATCGAAGATCTGGCTGTCAGTTACGCCGCGCCGGGGGAGCGCAGGAGGCGCG
The DNA here is from genome assembly GCA_046756445.1 of Woeseia sp. Taxonomy (GTDB): domain Bacteria; phylum Pseudomonadota; class Gammaproteobacteria; order Steroidobacterales; family Woeseiaceae; genus JACZWL01. The sequence continues at coordinate 4,348 of JBHHWI010000153.1, forward strand.
TCAGGCTGGAGGCTGTCAGACAACTCAGTATGAGAATCGTTCCCGGTGAAACGGTGGCGCTCGTGGGCGAGTCCGGCTCCGGAAAGACCACGCTGGCGCGCGCAATCGTCGGATTGCTGCCCCCACAGAGCGGCCGGCTGTCGCTCCTCGGGGAAGCGTTGACGGGCCTGATCGAGTCCAGGTCCAAGAGGCAGTGCCGAGACGTGCAAATGGTGTTTCAGGACCCGGTCGGGTCCCTGGACCCGGCGATGCGGGTCGAGGAGATCATTACCGAACCGCTGACGGTGCACGAGCCGCACGCGATCAAGGCCAACAAGGAATTGATCGTAGCCGGGATGCTTCGCAGGGTCGGACTCGATGAGTCGCTGCGCAAACGGTTTCCGCACGAGTTGTCGGGAGGCCAGGCCCAGCGCGTCGCAATTGCACGGGCGCTCGTCCTGAAACCCAAGATCCTGATCTGCGACGAGGCCGTCGCGGCACTCGATGGCTCGGTTCGACAGGCCATACTCGAGCTGCTGCGGGCCGAGCAGGCGCGGTCAGGCCTGTCGCTGATCTTCATAACGCATGACCTTGGCACGGTCAGACAGATCAGCCACCGCGTCCTGGTCATGTATCTGGGGCGCCTTGTCGAGCAGACAGATACCGATTGCCTGTTCATGCGCCCCAAGCATCCATATACGAAAGCGCTTCTCGATGCTGTCCCGATTGCTGATCCGGCAGTCGGCATCGTGGTACTGAGCGAACTCGGGGAGGCGCCGTCGATGTTGCGGCCGCCGCCCGGCTGCGTCTTTCATCCCCGCTGCCCGTATTCGATCCTGCGCTGCAGCGATGAAATACCCGAGCTTGAGGATTTCGACAAGGGCCGGGCGGCGTGTCACCGGGCAGCGGAACTGGATCTATAGGTGTATAGGTGCCGGAGCGAAATTTACGGACTTTAGGTTTCGAAAGTTCGG
>JBHHWI010000154.1:0-5265 GCA_046756445.1 Woeseia sp.
GCCGCACGCGCTCCAATACTTCGCGGAAGGTCGTCACAAAGGAAAAGTCGTAATAACCATAGGCCGCTAGATCTCTGCTCATGGCCGCACCGTGCCATTGACTCATGCGATCGCTGAGTGGCTGCTTTCGACGGGAGCCGTCATCCAGAGGCTGATTTCCACGACTTTCGCTGCCGACGGGCTGGGACGCGGCCGAGAGCAGTCGTTCGCAGGAATCGCGGTAGAATGTCTGCCACGGACCCCAAGCGAACATGTCTTGTTGACAGGAAATTTCTGCAAATGCAGGCAAACCACTCAATTTTGAAATATACTTTATCCAGGTCTGTTTAATTCACGTCTGTGACAAAGCCAAACCCGCCGAAAGACGGGAGGAGATGACAACCGTGCCAAAGTTTATCGATGCCCATCCCATGACGCCGTTCACGGCGGATCAGCTGAACAATTTGCAGAATGCGCCGCCCGATGAGTTCGGGGTCACGCACCACGACATTCTGTTCAGCGAGAAGGAGAACAAGATTTATTGCGTGCTGGATGCCCCGGACGAAGAAGCGATCCACAAGCATCATGCGCAGGCCGGCATCGAGTGTGACTTTGTCCACGAAGTGAACTCGACGCGCAGATGAGGGAAAACCCTTAGCTGTCACCCGCGAAGATAACTCCGGGAACCGAAGCGAGAATCCAGGGGACCCCCCGTTCTGAGTCAGCGAGGGCTGGATGAGCCTCTGCCTGAGGAGTGTGGTGAGTGCGCAGTCATTTGCCGGTTTAGGTGCATGGCCGATCCGGGCCGTACCGCGACGAATAGCAATGCCCAGGACGACGGGCCGCTAAGGTTTGCATAGCATCCCATCGCAAAAAAAGCAGTAGTATGACGGCCACTGACCCAATCCCGGCTTCGGGAAACTGAGAGCGAGTTCGGGCATATGGGAATCAGGAGCCCAGCATGACCGATCAAGCCTCAGACGTGTTACCACGTTTGCAAGCCCGCATCGCCGGCTTCCTATACTTGATCATTATCGTTGCGGGCGCCGTCGGCTATACCACGCACTCGTCATTGATCGTTTGGAATGACGCAGCGTCCACGGCGAGCAATATTCTTGCATCGGCGCAGTTGTGGCGCCTGAGTTCTTTGGTAATGCTCATTATGCTCGCCAGCGATGTTGGGGTGGCCGCTATTTTCTACCTCCTGTTCAAGCCGGTGAATAGGACCCTCTCCCTCGTCGGCTGCGCGTTCAGGCTAATTCTGGTCGCCGTTATCGCCGTTGCTATACTTTTTCGATATTTAGCCTTATACCTGTCGAATGATACCGCCTCCACAGCGATCGGGATCAACCAGTCGCAAGCGCTGGTTATCCTGTCCGTTAGGCTCTTCGAGCAGGGCTTCACCGTCGCACTCGTGTTTTTCGGATTTCATTGCCTTGCAATCGGCTGGCTCATTCTCCGCTCGAGCTTCCTACCCAGATTCTTGGGTGTACTGCTGTTGATTTCGGGGGTGCTCTATCTTTGCGATAGTACGCGGGTTCTCGTTTTTCCCATGGTCGCGCTGCCCTTCGACATTTTGATCCCATCCTACATCTCTGAGATAGTGTTGTGTTTGTGGCTCATAGTGGTAGGCGTCAACGCTGGGAAATGGAAGGAGCAAGCGGGCGCAGCGGACTCTTATTGACACTAAACAATTACGAAAGTACGCAAGAGCAAAGACTTCCGCGATTCTCCAAGGTATAGCCTTATCCAGGAGCTGACTATTGCGATAGCTCGGGCTGACACTCGACGTGCAAGCGAACTCGTGACTTCTGGTGTCCAATGGGTACAGATCGGTCGCAGGCCGGTGGTCGGCGTCGATGTCTTTTGCACGGCATTCCCGCGATATGGTCCTGCCACCGCCCTATCCATTGACCACGTGATGTGACAGGCAACGTCAGGTGCTGTAGGCGGAGTAGTCGAGTTTGGAGTGAAGCGTCGAGCCCTCTGCAATGTTTTTGAGTTTGGCAAGAATTGGGGCTCAACGGTAAAGGCTCTAACTTCCTATTCGATCGCGCTGATACAGGACTGCTATTGGCTTATTCTGTTGAAAAACGCTGTTTCGCGCGGACCGTGAAATTCGCGTCAATTTCTTTGCGCATGGGTCGCGCTACTCACAAGCGCTACCAGAGCTTCTGAGGCGCTCCAGGGTGGATTTTCATGTGTTGATCATCAGGCCCCTATCTAAAATACACAAATTGCTCTAGAGCGCAAATGATGTTTGCGTCGACTGCAGGGACCGAGTTTTTCAACAGTATCGGCCGTGCTGAGTCCTTCGCCGTGACGGAGTTTTGGCTGACTGAGGGGCTGCTATTGTTGGAAGCGGTCATTGAGGTTTGATCAACTCCGGCACGGTCTGTCAGATCAGATGCCGGCTATCAGACCTGAGTCGCATTTTCGGGCCCGGGTGAATTGCAGGCGCTTTGCGTAATGTTGACGGCTACCAGCGTCGTTGCGTGACCGATGGGCAGGACAAAGCGTGGTTGCATCGTGAAGAGTGAATCTCATTGATGCAGGTGGCGCAGGATACGTGCAAGTGATATGAAGCCGGCATTACCTGGCGTTGTTCTCACCGTACTTCTTGAGATGCAGTTCCTTTGCCTGGCCGATCCAGTCGTCGTGTTCGATTCGGCCCTTGAACTCTTTTAGCTCGGAATTGATTCGCGCGATCTCCGCCGGCCCGAAGGAAGCGATCTGCCGATAATGGAAGACACCGAGATCATGAAGAGTCTCCTCGAAGACTTTGCCAATGCCGACGATCGCGGTAAGGTCGTCTGCCTCGCCCTCGGGTTCGCTGAGCCCGAAGATCGGCATGGAATCATCCACAGTCTTGGCCGGTTCTCGCGTCTGATCGCGCGCGTTCCGCGCTCCTGCCAGATTCTTCTTGATATCGCCCAGCTTGAACCGCAGGGTCTCCGATTCCTGCTCGGATTTCTCATACTGGCTGCGGTATCGTCGTGCGTCGGTTTCGTATTGCTTGCGGCTGCTCTCCATGGATTCCAGGCAATGGGCCAGCTCCCTGTTCTGGGATTTCAGGGCCTCCAACTCGGTGGCGTCCCGCCTCAGTGACTCGGCCTCTCTCGTCGCCAGTATGGTCTCGTGTCTGAGCTGCGCATTGTCGGCCTCCAGCGAAACTACCTTCTGTTCGAGTTTCTCGGAGTCCTCAACTCGCGACTGGGCTGCCGCCAACAGGTTGCTTACCGCCTCGTGCTCCGCCTTGGATGCCATCAGCAGGTTTCTGAGAGAGCCCTGTTCCGACTTGCCGTCGGCGATCTTCCGTTCGAGAAGTTTGCGCTGTTCCAGTGCACCCTCGAGCTGGCCCTTGTAGAAATCCTGGACCTTGGCAAACTCTTCCTGCAGTTGCGCCAATTGCTGCTTGGCTGTGTTGGCGATAATCTGACTCTTGGACAGTTTTTCGTTGAGCTCGTCCCGTTGCGCCCCGAGCGCGGCCAGGTCCTTCGAGAGCGCATTGGTCTTCACGTACTGGGATTCGAGGTCCGTGCGGCTCTTGATGGCCGCGTGTTTGTGCTTTTGGACGTTGGCCTGTTCCGCCGCCAGCGATGCTTTCAGGGAGTTGCTCTCGGTGTTCAGCTTGTCCCTTTGGGCGATCGCCTCATCGAACCGGGCCCGCCATTTCAGGCCTACCTGGTCCAGATTACGGCTGCTCAGACTGGCCTTGATCAGCCAGCCGACGATGCCGCCGACAACGGCGGCGCCCAACAGGTACAGCCCTGTCTGAATATCCAAGCCGAGCATGGCCAGTTCCTCGCGCACAGTCGGGTCGCGACCACTAGAATAAGCTATTCAATAACTTGCGAAGTATGACCGACCGCACAAAGTGGGGACAAACTCGGGGTGATCCCCTACTCCAGCGGCACCATTTCCTGTAGCACGGTCGGTATCAGCTCGGCCACCGTCGGATGGACGTGGACGGCGCGCGAGACGACCGTATAGGGCTTGCCCGCGTACATGGTGTCCAGCAGGCAGTGGACGGCTTCGTCGCCGTTCAGCCCGAGGATGGCCGCGCCGAGAATCTCGCGGGTGTCCGCATCGGCCAATATCTTGATGAAACCGCGCGTCTCGCCGAACTCCCGGGCGCGTCCGACGCGGGTCATCATCCTCTTGCCCACCAGAGCCCGCCGCCCGGAGGCGCGCACTTCTCTCTCGGTCATGCCGATCCGGCCGAGGGGCGGATCGATGAAGAGGCCGTAACAGAGGATGCGATCAGTGACCTTGCGCGGGTCATCGTCGAACAGGTTGGCGGCGACGATTTCGTAGTCGTTATAAGAAGTGTGCGTAAATGCGCCGCGGCCGTTGACATCGCCGATGGCCCAGACGCCGGGCACGTTGGTCCGAAGATGTTCGTCGACTTCGATGAAACCGAATTGACTGGTCTCGATCGCGGCCGCGTCCAGGCCCAGGTCGTCGGTGTTCGGGACCCGGCCGACTGCGAGCAGCAGGTGCGAGCCGGTTTCCTCCTCGGGGCCCTCCTCGCAAGTCACCCGAACGGCAATGCCGGAATCCGTGACACGAGCCCCAATGCAATCCGCGTTCAACCGGAATCTGACGCCCTCGCCCTCGAGAATTTCTCTGACCGTGTCGGACACGTCCTCGTCGTCGCGACCGATGATACGGCCCTGCATCTCGACGACGGTCACCTCGCTGCCGAACCGGCGATACATCTGGGCGAACTCCAGGCCGATGTAACTGCCGCCGATGATGACCAGGCGCTCGGGCAAAAAATCGACGTCCATCATGCTCGAGTTGGTCAAAAACGGCACCTCGGCCAGGCCGTCCCAGTCGGGAATACGGGCCCTTGCGCCGACGTTGATGAATACCTTGTCGGCCTGGAGCACCTCGCCGTCGACCTCGACCGACTGGGCGTCGGCAAACCGGGCGTGACCGCGAATGAGGTCGACGTTCTCCATTCCCCCCAGCCAGTCGGTAACGCCCTTGTTCGACGCGCCGGACACTTCGTCCTTGCGGGCTTTTACGGCAGCCATATCCACCGAGATGTCGCCATCGATGGAAATGCCGAAACGCCCGGCTTCACGGGCCATGTAGGCGACCCGGGCGCTGCCTACCAGAGTCTTCGTCGGGATACAGCCGACGTTGACACAGGTGCCGCCGACCAGCTTTCGTTCGATGATGGCCGTTCTCAGGCCTTCGGCATTCATCCGGCCGGCGAGCGCCGGACCGGACTGGCCGGTGCCGATGATGATGGCATCGTAGCTCCTGGGCATCATG
>JBHHWI010000155.1:0-5258 GCA_046756445.1 Woeseia sp.
AGTTGCGAAAGCCAGAAAAGTTCGGATAGTTCGCTCCGGCACCTACGGCGGAAAGTTCGCTCCGGCACCTACGGCCGGCTGCGGCGACTCTTGAGCCAATCGACGAGGGGCTCCCACTGCTCCCACTCCGGCCAGGCAAGGTATTCGGGTAATTCGTGGATGCCGAGGCCGCGTGTGTACGCCCTGACATAATTCTGAGCTTCCCGAAGCGCTGCGACGTACGCCACTCTCGCTGACGCCAGATAGTCGTCGAGTTCCTCCCAGATCAGGGTGTACTCCCGAAACCGATTGGCCACCACGCCGAACTTCGCCTCCCTGCGTTCGATTTTGCCGACCGATTTCAACTCCTTGAGGAAGTTCTTCGTCGCCTGAATATCAATCGTCGACGGCAGGACGGGGACCACGATAGTCTCTGCGTGCCGGATGAGTTCCGTCAGTTCCGGTCCATGCGACCGTGCAGGTGCATCGATGACGATGAAATCGACACTGCGCGGCGCATGCCTGAGGCCGCCGTCGAAGGCGGCAACGGCAGCAATGTCGGGCCGCTTTTCGGGCCGTCTGTCCAGCCAGTCGAGGCTCGATCGCTGCGGATCATAGTCGGCCAGCGCCACCGCATAGCCCCCGTCCGCGAAATAAGCGGCGATATTCGTCGCAAGGGTGCTCTTGCCACAGCCGCCCTTGGCATTCATCACCATAATGTGCCGCATTCTTGTTCCCGGAGTGAGTCGTGGGGATTGCTTTTTGTTTGTGTAAAGTACCGGTGCCGGAAACAAAAGTCTATGTGCATTATGACGCGGCAAACGTCCTGCTAAACTTCGCGAATGCAGCTCGCATTCCGGAAAATGCATGGTGCCGGCAATGATTTTCTGGTTGTCGACCAACGAAAGGGGAAGCTCAATGCGCCCGCGCCCGAGAAAATCCGTGACCTGGCTGACCGCCGCACGGGTGTCGGTTTTGATCAGCTGATATGGATCGATCCACCGCGCGACGACGAGAGCCTGGCTTATTATCGCGTATTCAATGCGGACGGCGGCGAAGTCGAACAGTGCGGAAACGGCGTCCGCTGCGTCGCCCGGCTCATAGCCCGTGATTCCGGGCAGACGGGGGACTTTACGCTTGGCAGCCCGGCCGGTCCGGTGCCGGTTCGGATTGTGGGCGAGGACTCGGTCGCCGTATCAATGGGCAGGCCGGGGCTCGACCCGGTCGAGATTCCGTTCATCGCCGATGAGAGAGCGCCTCTTTATACGCTCACTGTCGGTGGTGAAACCCTGAGCGTCTCGGCCCTCTCCATGGGCAACCCGCATTGTGTGCTGGAGGTGGAACGGGTGGCCGACGCTGCCGTCGATACCCTCGGCCCGCTCCTGGAGATGCACGAACGATTCCCGAGCCGTACGAATGTCGGTTTCATGGCCATCCGCAGTCGCGGCGAGATCGACCTCCGCGTGCACGAGCGCGGCGTCGGTGAGACCAGGGCCTGCGGCACCGGCGCGTGCGCCGCGGTCGTGGCAGGCCGCATTCTCGACAAGCTGGACGAGGACGTCGAGGTAAGCCTGCCCGGGGGCCGACTCATGGTAAGCTGGCCCGGCGGTTTGGCCCCGGTCTGGCTGTCCGGCGACGCGCAACTGAGCTTTGAGGGAACCATGGAAATATGAGTACGCAGCGAAAACCGGAATTCATTGAAGAAGACCTGTCGGAATCCGACGTACACGACTATCTGGCGGCCAATCCGGATTTTTTCGAGCGACACGGCGGATTGTTGGGCTCGCTGCGCCTGCCGCACGTCGCGGGCGGCACCGTGTCGCTTGTCGAGCGCCAGGTTTCCGTTCTTCGCCAGAAAGACCTCAAACTGGAGCGCAAGCTCAAAGAACTCATCGCGGTCGCCCGCGCCAACGATGCGCTTGGCGCCAAGATGCATCAGTTGACGCTCAGGCTTCTGGCCGCCAGGGACATCAACGCTACGCTGAAAGCAATCGAGACCGCGCTACGCACCGGGTTTGATGCGGATATGTCGATTCTCGTACTGTTCGGCGATCCGGCGGCCTTCGAGGACGTGAAAGTCGGGCGATTCTTCAAACCGATCGAGCGGCAGGCAAAATCGGTCAGGGCCTTCGCGACGTTTTTGAAAAGCGGCAACCCGCGCTGCGGGCAGGTGCGCGATGCCCAACGCGATTTTCTGTTCGGCAGGGACACGGACGAGGTCGGCTCCGTTGCGCTGGTGCCGCTCGGCAAGAAATCCGAGGTGGGGTTCCTGGCAATCGGCAGCGCCGACGCAGGCCGGTTTCATCCCGGCATGAGCATGGATTTCCTGTCGCGGCTCGGCGATCTTGTCGCGGAGGCGCTGAAGCGGTTCTAGAATGGACAAGGACGAACAGGACTGGATAGACAATTTTATCCGGCACCTTGCGTTCGAGCGCCGCTTGTCCAGGCTGACCTGCAAACATTACCAACGCGACCTTTCGGCGCTCGCCGGGTACTGTGATCAATACGGCGTGCCCGGCTGGAAAGATCTCGATGACGAACACGTCCGCTCCTTCGCGGCTGCCTCATACCGCAAGGGACTGAGTGCACGCAGCATTCAACGCCGCTTATCGGCGGCGCGGACTTTTTATCGCTATCTCATGCGTGAAAAGCACGTCAGGAAGAATCCCGTCGACGCAGTCAGAGCGCCGAGATCGGGCAAGCGTCTGCCGGGAAATCTCGACGCGGACCGGATGGCGAAGCTCCTGGAGATTCCGGGCGGCGGACCGATTGTCGCCCGCGATCGTGCCATTCTGGAACTCCTGTATTCGTCGGGCCTGAGGCTTGCCGAACTCACCGGTCTCGACGTCGGTGATATCGATCTGGCCGACAGCACGGTCCGGGTAACGGGCAAAGGCAGAAAAGACAGGATCGTTCCGGTAGGGCGTCACGCCCGCCGTGCCGTGACGGACTGGCTCGAGGAACGCCAGAAGCTCGTACGGGGTCAGCAGCAAGCATTGTTCGTCAGCAAGCAGGGCAATCGGCTGAGCGCCCGCTCGGTGCAGTCACGGGTCAGCTGCTGGGCCCGCCGGCAGGGCATCGACGCAAGGGTCTATCCACACCTGTTCAGGCATTCGTTTGCCACTCACCTGCTCGAATCGAGCCATGACCTGCGCGGTGTCCAGGAGCTTCTCGGCCACGCCAATATAGGCACTACCCAGGTATATACGCACCTTGACTTCCAGCACCTCGCCCAGATATACGACAAAACTCATCCGCGGGCACGAAGAAAGGCGGACGACAAAGCCTGAACATGAATGATTCGCCCGTCCTGGCGGGCCATCCAACGGCAGGAAGATCATGTAATGAAGAAACTTCGAGGGACAACTATCGTCTCGGTCCGCCGCGATGGCGCCGTCGCCATCGGCGGTGACGGTCAGGTCAGCATGGGCAACACGGTCATGAAGGGTAATGCCCGCAAGGTGCGCCGACTGTCCGGCGGCAGCGTCATTGCAGGGTTCGCCGGAGGCACGGCCGATGCATTCACGCTGTTCGAGCTGTTCGAGAGCAAACTCGAGCAGTACGGAAATCTCACCCGGGCTGCGATCGAGCTCGCCAAGGACTGGCGCACTGACCGCCGATTGCGGCGGCTCGAAGCGCTGCTCTGCGTTGCCGACCAGGAGAAGTCGTTTATCGTCTCCGGCAACGGCGACGTGATCGAGCCGGAGCACGATCTGATGGCGATCGGATCCGGCGGACCCTACGCGCAGGCTGCAGCGCTGGCTCTGCTGCAGCATACGGAGCTGGACGCCCGCGCGATCGTCGAGCGCTCGCTGAAGATCGCGGGCGATATCTGTGTGTTCACGAACCAGAACATCGAGGTCGAGGAGCTTGCGGCCGGCGGAAAAAGCTGAATGTCACAGATGACACCCAGAGAGATCGTCCAGGAACTGGACAAACACATCGTCGGCCAGGACGAGGCCAAGCGAGCGGTCGCCATCGCGCTCCGAAACCGCTGGCGGCGTGTGCAGGTGGATGAACCGCTGCGCGGCGAAATAACCCCCAAGAACATACTGATGATCGGCCCGACCGGTGTCGGCAAGACGGAGATTTCACGGCGGCTCGCGAGACTGGCGAAAGCGCCTTTCATCAAAGTGGAAGCCAGCAAGTTTACCGAGGTCGGCTACGTCGGCCGCGAGGTCGACAGCATCATCCGCGACCTGATGGACATTTCGGTCAAGATGACGCGCGAAGAAGCCATGGCAAAGGTCACTCACCGGGCGGAAGACGCGGCGGAGGAGAGAATCCTGGATGCGCTGTTGCCGAGACCGGCCCGCAGTGTCGGATTTACGGCCGAAGGAGGAGACGAAGGCTCGGACACCCGGCAGAAATTTCGCAAAATGCTTCGCGAGGGCAAACTGGACGACAGAGAGGTAGAGATCGACATCCAGGCCATACCGGTCGGTGTCGAAATCATGGCGCCGCCAGGGATGGAAGAGATGACGAGTCAGCTGCAGGGCATGTTTCAAAACCTCTCGGGCGGCCGGCAGAGGACGAAGAAACTCAAGGTCGGCGCGGCTCTGAGACTCCTCACCGACGAGGAAGCGGCCAAGATGCTCGACGAAGAAGAGATCAAGTCGCAGGCGCTCGAAGCCGTGGAACAGCACGGTATCGTTTTTCTCGACGAACTCGACAAGGTAGCGCGCCGGTCCGAGACCCTGGGCGCCGACGTTTCGCGCGAAGGCGTTCAACGAGACCTGCTGCCGCTGGTGGAAGGCTCGACGGTCAACACCAGGTACGGCATGGTCAAGACAGATCACGTTCTCTTTATCGCCTCCGGTGCATTCCACGTCTCGAAGCCGTCCGACCTGATTCCGGAATTGCAGGGCCGGTTCCCGATTCGCGTCGAGTTGAAATCGCTCACCACGGAAGACTTTGTCAAAATTCTGACGGAGCCGGATGCATCATTGACCACGCAGTACACGGCGTTGCTCTCGACCGAGGAGGTCGCCCTGGAATTCGCCGAGAGCGGTGTCAGGCGACTCGCGGAAGTAGCATTCCACGTCAACGAAACGACCGAAAACATCGGTGCCCGCCGGCTGCATACGGTCATGGAGCGACTGCTGGAAACCATTTCGTTCGAGGCTTCGGACAAGAGCGGCGCACATGTGAAGGTCAATGCCGGTTATGTCGACGACCACCTCGCCGAACTGTCGAAGGACGAGGATCTCAGCCGTTATATCCTCTAGCCTGAAAATTGCACGAGAGTCCGGGCTTGTGGGCGAGAGATCGTTACGGCT
>JBHHWI010000156.1:0-5221 GCA_046756445.1 Woeseia sp.
TAGAGTACCTGGCTTCGAACCAGGTGGTCGGGAGTTCGAATCTCTCCGGGCGCGCCATTTAAAACAAGGGTTTACTGATTTCGGTAGGCCCTTAGTTTTATCAACGTAGAGAAATCGTAGAGTCATTTTCTACGATCCCCAAACCCCGTTCAATTCGTGCCGCCGCAGTTGATAAATGTTCCGGTGCCAAATGTGCATACCGCAACACCATTCCGTACGACTTCCAACCACCTAACTCCATCAGCTCTTGCAAACTGGTTCCGTTCATCACGTGCCAGCTTGCCCAGGTGTGGCGCAAGTCGTGGAATCGAAACTTCTCGATTCCTGCACGCGAGAGGGAGCGTTTCCATGCAGAGCCAATTGCCTCCATGCATTTCCCCTGGTACGTAAAGCACCACCGTTTATGCTGCCCTTGAACACCTCTCAGCGCCAAGATCGCATCCCGGTTCAGGGGAACTCCGCGTCCGTCTCCGTTCTTTGTCGTGCCCGGATCAAGCCAGGACACACGTCGATTGAAGTCAACGCGGCTCCATTCCAGTCGCAGGATTTCCGTCATCCTGCAACCGGTCGCCAGAGCAAATTGCACCACGGGCACCAAATGCTCAGGCAGTGCCAACATCAGCCGATCCGCTTCCTCCTCCGTAAGAAAACGTACGCGACACTTGGGTTCTTTGAGCATGCGGATTTTTGGAACCCGCGTGATCCATCCCCAGTCATCACGAGCCAGGTAGAGAATGCGTCGAACAATCTCGAGAGCACGATTGATGGTTGAGTTAGCCACCCCATCTTTCTGCTTTCGATCCCGAACAAACGGCCTCAATGCGCTCATGTTGAGATCTCGAAGTCGATGTCCACGGAGATACGGGTCAAGTCTTAGCAGGTGTGCTTTGTCGTCATCCAGACTGCGTTTATCAACACTGTCCTCAAGATATTGGACAACCGCATTCTGCCAGTTGTGCTCAGCCGGTATTCCGGTTCGGGCAGCCTCGTAGGCTTCAGCCTTCAGGCGTATTAGATACTCTTCAGCGTCCGCTAAGACTTTAAGCCGAGTACTTTTGCATACCTGGCGTCTGTCTGGGAGGACAACATCGATCCACCAATAGGGTGAGTCTTTCCTTCTGTAGAGTCCTCTTTCTCGGGCCATAATTCCTCCTTTATGGCCCGCCCTCGCGACTTATGGTCGTCCAGCCAGCGATCGAGGTCAACCCGGTCATAGACACGCCGCCCACCCAGGCGAATCGGTGGTGGGCCGATTCGGGCAAGGAGGGTTCTGCCGATGCCGAGGTAAGCGGCGGCCTGGGTCCGGCTGAGGCAGCGAGCCGGGAGGGAATCGGAAGATCGGCGCGGCTCATTGTTGCCCACGGACCCGCCTCAAAATCGCAAACCCCGCAGCACCCGCGACAGGTTGATAACGATGGCGCTCCCCGGTTCGCGGAAGTCCTTCTCCGGCGTGGGGCTTTCCAACATATAGAGTGCGGGCTGGCCTTCCCTGATGTTCCAGACGGTCAGCCCTTCACTCCAGGTCATGGCCGCCGCGCTCATTGACCGCCTCATGCATCACTGCCACGTCGTCAATATCCACGGCAACAGCTATCGGATGCGGGAACACACCGATCTCTGGCAGGCCCTGCAGCCCGGTTATGAAGAACCACCATCGAAATCATCTCGACAAGCCAAGAAAAAGGAGACCAAGACGCACTGAGGCTCGTCACCTCACAAAAGTGTGCAATATTCAGGCGCCATCAATAAGCAGTTTTCGTCCGGCGTTGACACGCCTGGCACGCTGATCGTTTTCACAATACCGGAGCAACCTTCGGAAATCGTCGTACCGCGGTTACTGCCTGTCGCCATCCTATCGTCTCACCGGCCGCTTATGAGTGTTAAGCCGACCTCCGCCGAGAATTTTCAGTAGCCAAAATCTGATAGGCAGCTTTCGCCGGTACCGGTCATTCAATCGACTAGAATAACATTGCCGCGAGGGGCTCAAAACGGTCAGAAGCGACCATGGCCGTCTGCCGGAGACGACGAACTGGAAACATTCTAGGCTTGCAAAATTGTGACATGGTCTTAGAATACCAATAGCAGTTTCTGGGAGTATCGCAACACTATTCCCTGGGCCTGCTGTGACAAAGTTTTCGTTCCTGACGGGTCGCAATTACGGAGATTGCCATGTCGAAAAAAGCACTTATTGTTAGTCTTTTTATCTTTGTTCCGTTCAGTTTCGCGAATGCGCAGGAAAAGGAGCAGGGATCCGGGCCGAGCCCATACACAGAATGCGGCATTGGCGCTGCACTTTTTCCTAACACTGGATGGGCAGCAGCAACGTCCAATGTAATATGGGATCTGGGCATTACCGCAGTGATTTCGGCAACGGCTTCACCGGAAACCTGTAGTGCCAAGAAAGTCGAAACTGCCCGCCTCATTCTGGAAACGCTACCCAGTCTTGAGCAGGATGTAGCGCTAGGGGACGGCGAGTATCTTGCATCCTTGCACGAGACCATGGGATGTGATTCGGAGGTACAAGAAGATCTGAATATGCAGATTCGCAGCTCATACTCCGACATTATCAGTGACAGCGCCTATGGCTCCAAAACGCGTATCGAAAAAGCGGAGGATATGTATGGCTCCGTTAAAGCAGCGGTCGAAACCTCCGCGGAGAATTGTGCAGTAGTCCTCTAGTTTGAGCGTTTTTTCGAAGGGCCACCACGTCCGCGGGCTGGCCCTTTTCTTTGCTTTCTTTCTTCCGGCCTTGACTCTCGCCAACGAGGTCATCGCCGCCACCTCCATTGATACCACGTCTTCGGACACAATCGTATTCGATGGGAAGCTGGCCCAGGACTGGCTGACTGCAAACTACTATAACAAGTCGGGAACCGATCAATTTACAAGCGAGATCGTAAACGACGACTTTTTTGTTTCTGCGTCAGGTCGAACAAATCCAGTCGCAGAGTTCAACGCCTTCATCCAGATGGTTTTGGCACATCACGCAAATGGCGAAAATGAGGACTTGCTTTGCCGCTTCCCTGCTCGAATAAGTCTTCTCGAGCGTCATAAGCTGCTGCCGAAATCCTGGCAAAAACCTGCCTGCTCGGAATACGAGGAAATAGTTAGACCCGAGCAATTACGTTCACTGTCATTGGTCTTTGCTAGCGGATACTTCAACAATCCTGCTTCTTACTATGGACATACAATAATCAAGTTCAACTACGCGGGTGTCGAGAATGTTCGCAGTGTCCTGGATCGGAGCCTTAATTATGGTGCGGATGTTCAGGACGATCCGTCTACCCCTCTCTACTTAATTCGAGGGCTGTTTGGTGGCTACACAGGTTCTTACGCCCGTAACAACTATTACTTGTATAGCCATCTATATACCAATAGTCAGCTTCGTGACATCTGGGAGTACGAACTGATACTGTCCGATGAGGAAGTAAAATTCATTACGGAACACAGTTGGGAGATGAAAGACGCAAAATTTCCGTATTTTTTCTTCAATGACAATTGCGCACATAGAATTGCACGACTGATCGAGCTGGCAACAGATCTTGACATAACTGACACACATGGATTTTGGCTTCTACCAATCCAGGTCATTCGCAATCTCGAAGGAAATGAAGACCGCGGCAGTCTGATCATGTCGCCCTCGTACACACCATCGTTGAAAACGCAATTTGCAGCGAGTTTTGTTGCACTGGATCAGCCCATGCGCAAAGAATTTGTAGACTACTTTAGGCAAGCTGATGAAGAAAAAAGGGCATTAGTTACACAGTCGCCGACGAACCTGCTGCTACTTAAGTTGGACTACCTGGATCTTGAAATCGCCAAGCGCACAATTGAAGAAGAAGGTGAGAAATCATCCATTCCACTGAATGAGCAGCGAGCGACCATCCTGCAAGAACTTTTCCGACGCCCGCCGAGTCCACGCACTGAGTTAGCTTCGGTGGCTACGGAGCCAATTCCTCCTCTAGAGACAAAACCACCTTCTCAACTTCGGTTCGGTTATGGCAACAGAAACGGATCCAATTATCAGACTCTCGGATACCGGGTCGCAGATCACGATTTATTGAACAGCCCAAGTGCCGGTCAGGAAATCTCGACGCTAATTATGGGCGAATTGGAAATCGAGCGCGGAGACGATGCTACTCGCGTTCGAAAAGTGGTGTTCTTCAATGTCACAAATATCAATACGAATCCCCTGCCAGTATGGATGACCAAGGAACGATCGTGGAGCGTTTCTGTGGATTATTCCCCTCGCAGCCGGGCATGCTTGAATTGCTCCGACTTCGGACTCGAAGGACGAACCGGAAGAGCCAATCGAATCAATCCGCGATTCATGATTTATGGATTCGCTGGCGCACGACTCCACACATCTACTTCGTTTCATGACAATATATTTACGGTCACCGCGGAATTGGGGACGCTGATCAACATCGGTAGTCTCGCAGTAGTCGGTATTAGAGGCAAAGCCTATTCCGATGTTTCGTCGGGGGAGACCGATTGGGTCAGCTCACTGGAGCTTGCAATCAACCCGGAAAGTCGGTTCGATGTCCGAGTGGGCTACGAACGTCAGGGTTCCGATGATGTGACAGAGATTTCTGCCGCTTACTATTTCGACTAGCTGCAGACGTGTAGGTGGCGAATTAGTAATTCATTGCACAAATGACTGCGGAATCCCAGCCTCCCAAACCTGGTCAGCCAGGTCCTCATCAACCAGCGAGGCTTCGATTGTGCAGCCGTGCAAATGGACAATATCCAAAACATCCGTTTTGAGTCGCATGAGGCTTCGATCGATGGTGCGATTGAGCGACTCTGCGGACCAGTCACCTCCTTGCCCGAAATGGCCATTCTCGTGCCCCACTTTCGAACACAGCACGTATTCGTCACGTCGTGATCCGATCGCACTGCCGATGAGCGTTTCGGAGGGGTTAGCCCAGAGGCATTTGAACGTACCTCATTTTGAGGCTTGGATGTGTCAACGATACCGGGGTAAGTCCAGTTACCTTGGGTCGATTCCTACTCGACTACGTCGCTGACCACAGGAAATTACCTAGCGATAACGTAGCGTTTAGGCGGCAATTCGCGATTCTCGGCGGCACTTGACGGCACTACGGTTGAGGGCGGGCCATCTAACTTGCTGATTAATAAGAAAACCACTTCTAGCATCCGTGCCTTCGAACCAGGTGGTCGGGAGTTCGAATCTCTCCGGGCGCGCAACTAACTGAAA
>JBHHWI010000157.1:0-5185 GCA_046756445.1 Woeseia sp.
TCAAATCATGAAGTTGTCAATGCTCTCGGGCGGTCTCGTGCAATGTTCAGGCTAGGCGGCGCGTGTGGAGCCGGGTGGCGTCAGGGTTTCCAGCGACCACCGCGCCCTCGCAAGAATGGCAGCCGGTTGCGACCCGTCGGGCAGACGAAGCGCCCCGGCCACCGCGATCATCGCACCGTTGTCGGTGCAGTACTCGGGGCGCGGATAATAGACGCGTCCGTCGAATCTTGCGGCCAGTTCCTCGCGAAGCTCGAGGTTGGCGCCGACCCCGCCGGCGACGACGATTCGCTCGAGATTCGACTGCTTGGCGGCCCGCACCGATTTCGTTACCAGCGTATCCACGGCAGCACGCTGAAACGACGCCGCTATGTCGGCGCGCGCACGATCGATGGCGCCGAGCTCGACGGATTTCCTGACCTGTATCATCACCGCAGTCTTGAGGCCGCTGAAACTGAAATCGAGGCTCGCGCTCTTGAGCATCGGGCGCGGAAACGAGAAAGCTGCGGGATTGCCGTCTTTAGCCAGTGCCGCGAGCGCCGGGCCACCCGGATAGTCGAGGTCCAGCAGCTTTGCGGTCTTGTCGAATGCCTCGCCGACGGCGTCGTCGAGCGTTCTGCCGAGCACGTCATAGAGTCCGAGCCCCTGCACGGCAACCAGCATCGTGTGGCCGCCGGACACGAGGAGCGCCAGGAACGGATAGACGGGCGATGTGTCTTCCAGCGTTGCTGCAAGCAGATGGCCCTCCATGTGGTGTATGGGGATTACCGGACAGTCCCAGGCCAGCGCCAGTCCGTTCGCCAGGCCGCTCCCCACCATCAGCGCGCCGACGAGCCCCGGACCGGCGGTGTAGGCGATTGCGTCTGCCCGACGAATCGCGGCATCTCCGAGGACCGTCTGGATCAGCGGCAGCAGACGGCGAACGTGGTCCCTGGATGCGATCTCGGGGACCACCCCGCCATAGACCTTGTGAAGGTCGATCTGGCTGTACAGCGCCTGCGCGACCAGGCCGCGCTCGGTGTCGAACACGGCGACACCTGTCTCATCGCAACTGGTTTCTACGCCTAAGACCCTCATAGCCGGCGCATGATACCCCAGGAGCCGACGGGAAATGGTCCCGGTGCTTTGCAATACTTCCAACTTCGGATATCATGGGCAGTCGCGCCCCGGCCACTGTGCCGGGTTTCTTTGTATCTGGTGAGACGATCCTAGCCGTATGCCGAGTGTCCGCATAAAGGAAAACGAGTACTTCGACGCCGCCCTGCGCAGGTTCAAGCGCGCCTGCGAAAAAGCGGGAGTGTTGACCGAGCTGCGTCGTCGCGAGTTCTACGAGAAGCCTACTCAGGAGCGCAAACGAAAGAAGGCGGCAGCCGTAAAGCGCCATCTGAAGCGCCTGTCCCGCGAAAACTCGAGGCGCAAGCGCCTCTACTAGGCACCGGACCCTGCCCGAGTCGCAGCCCGGATACCGATTGCGGCAGATACGGTATGACGCTCAAGTCCCGGATTTCAGGAGACACCAGAAGCGCGATGAAGGCCGGCGATAAGGACCGGCTCAAGGTATTGCGCCTGATCCATGCGGCGATTCAGCAGATCGAAGTCGACACACGGACCGAGCTCGACGATTCCGGTGTGCTGGGCGTGCTCGACAAGATGGTCAGGCAGCGCCGCGACTCGGTCAGTCAATTCAGGGACGGCGGCAGGCAGGATCTTGCCGATATCGAGCTCGCGGAAATCGAGGTTCTGCAGACTTATCTGCCTGAACAGCTCGGCGAGGCCGAACTGGACGCGATCGTCGAGCAGGCGATTGCCGACTCGGGCGCCGAAAGCATGCGGGACATGGGCAAGGTCATGGCCCGGGTCAAGGAAAAGGCCGCGGGCCGTGCCGACATGGCTGAGGTGAGTGCCAGCGTGAAAAAGCGGCTCGGGGCTGTCTGAACGCAGATTGAGTGGCGCCGCCAGCCTCATTGGCTATTCTTTTAGTCAGTCCGGCAAGCAACAAGACCATCGGGTTCAAACCCCGAGAGCGAGAGTACTCGTTAATAGAGACCATGAGCGGCTTGATTCCTCAGCATTTCATTGACGACCTTATCGCGCGCGCCGACATCGTTGATGTCATCGGCAAGCGTGTTCAGCTCAAGAAGGCCGGTCGCGAATTCAAGGCGAGATGCCCGTTTCACGACGAAAAAACGCCCTCCTTCACCGTGAGCCCGGCCAAGGGTTTCTATCATTGCTTCGGTTGCGGCGCCCACGGCACGGCACTCGGCTTTCTGATGGAATACGACCATATGAGCTTCGTCGAGGCGGTCGAGAGCCTGGCCGGCTCCATGGGAATCGACGTACCCCGCGAAGAGGGGCAGCGCCCGGCCCGGCGGTACGACGAACTGTTCGAGCTGCTCGCGCAGGTGCAGCGTTACTACCAGGCGAACCTCAAGGACGATGAAACCGCCAAGGGCTATCTGAAGAGCCGCGGTATCGACGGGGCGACTGCGAAGCGTTTCTGCCTGGGTTACGCGCCGCCCGGCTGGAGCAACGTACTCGACAAATTCGGTAAATCGAAGGAGTTGATCGAACGCCTGCTTGCCACGGGTCTCGTGATTCGCAAGAACGATTCCAGTCACTACGACCGTTTCCGCGACCGCATCATGTTCCCGATACGGGATGCGAGGGGCAGATGCACCGGATTCGGCGGCCGGGTTCTGGGCACGGACGAGCCCAAATACCTGAACTCCCCCGAGACGGCCATGTTTCATAAAGGCCGCGAGCTGTACGGGTTGTACGAGGCCCGCCAGGCGGTCCGAAACTTCGACAAGCTGGTTGTCGTCGAGGGCTATATGGACGTCGTCGGCCTCGCAAGACACGGCATCGAGTTCGCCGTCGCCACCCTGGGCACGGCTACCACCGACGATCACCTGAACCGCCTGTTCCGGCTGACGGACGAGGTGTTTTTCTCATTTGACGGCGACAGCGCAGGGAGGGCCGCCGCCTGGCGCGCCCTGGAAAACGCTCTGCCTCAGATTCGCGAGGGCCGGCAGATTCGCTTCGTGTTCCTGCCGGAGGGCCAGGATCCGGATTCGTTCGTGCAAAGCCGCGGCCCCGGGGCGTTCGAGGAAGCGCTGCACGACGGGGTTCCACTGTCCGATTTCCTGGTCGACGAGCTGGCGAGGCAGGTCGATATGAAGACGGTCGATGGCCGGGCAAGGCTCGCCGAGTTGGCCAGGCCGCTTATACAACGCATTCCGCGCGGCGTTTACCGCGAGCTGTTGACCGAGCGACTCGCGGAATTCGTCGGCCTGTCGGCAGCGAAGCTAGACGCACTGTTGTCGAAGGGCCGGCAGGCGGGCTCGGGACGTGAGGCAAGCAGCGGTATCGCGGGTATCCGCAGCGCGACACCAACCACCGGTGCCGGCAAGCCCTCGGTAGTCAGGCGGGCAATTACGCTCTTGCTGAATCATCCCGAAGCCGGCAAGAAGCTGGATAGCGAAAAACTCTCCGGCGTGACCAGGCCCGGCACGGATCTGTTGCGGGAAATCATTGAAACACTGCAATCCGAACCCAATATGACGACAGCCGGCATCCTGGAGCGTTGGCGAGACCGCGACGAGGGCCGGCATCTGGGCAAACTGGCGGCGTCCGAGGTGCCCGATGACGAGGATTTCGACCCGGTGGCGGAGTTGCAGGACAGCCTGGAACAGCTGGCCGCTCTGCGGCAGCGGGAACGAGTCGAGCATCTGATTGAGAAAGAAAGGCTTAGCTCGCTCACGGAAGCCGAGCGTGCCGAGCTCCGGGAGCACCGCCGGGGACCCGAGATCAGCGGCTGATTTATGGATTAGACTCGGTCAAAATATTATAATTAATCGTTTGTATTTTTCACATGGAGGCCCGACCGTCTTGAGCGACAAACGCGCAATGATCAGCGGCAACAAGCAGGCACAACAACTGAAAGACCTGATTGCCCGCGGCAAGGAGCAAGGCTACCTCACCTACACCGAGGTCAATGATCACCTTCCCAACGACATCGTCGACCCGGAACAGATCGAGGATATCGTCAACATGATCAACGATATGGGTATCGCGGTGCATGAGAAGGCGCCAGATGCCGAGTCTCTGCTGCTGTCTGACGCCGCTGTCTCCAATGACGAAGACGTTGCCGAAGAAGCCGAGGCGGCCCTGGCGAGCGTCGACGCCGAATTCGGCAGGACGACCGATCCGGTCCGAATGTATATGCGCGAAATGGGCACGGTCGAACTCCTGACGCGTCAGGGCGAGATCGAAATTGCCAAGCGCATCGAAGACGGCCTGAACCAGGTCAAGTATCACATGGCGCACTTTCCGCCCTCGATCGAAAAACTGCTCGACATCTACGATGCAGTTGCCGCAGCCGAGACCCGAATGCAGGACTTCGTGGTTGGTTTCATCGACCCGAATGCGCCGGACGAAATCAAGTCACCCGTGACAAAGTCCGGTGCTGACAACAATAGCGACGACGACGAAGATGATGTCGTCGATACCGGACCAGACCCCGCGGAAGTTGCTGCTCGCATGAAAGCGATTCGACGTAATTACAAGCGAGCGCTTACATTGCTCGAGAAACACGGCAGCGCCGACAAGAAAACGATAAAGTGCCGCGCCGATCTCGCCGACAGGCTCATGGAGCTAAAGCTCGCGCCCAAGATGTTCGACATGCTCGTTCGCAACCTGCGCGGCTCGGTTTCCGTCATTCGTACCCAGGAACGGCAAGTCATGCAGATCTGCGTTCGCGACGCCGGGATGCCGAAAAAGGATTTTCTGGCGAGCTTTCCGAAGCGCGAAACCGATCTCAAGTGGATCGAGAAACATATCCGTGCCAAGCGCAAGCATTCCTCGACATTGGCGAAGCTCAAAGACGACGTCTTACGGGCGCAGCGCAAGCTGCGTGCCGTCGAGACGCTGACGAACCTCAAGATCGCCGAAATCAAGGAGATCAACCGGCAGATGTCCATCGGCGAAGCCAAGGCCCGCCGGGCGAAAAAGGAAATGGTCGAGGCAAACCTGCGGCTGGTCATTTCCATCGCCAAGAAATACACCAATCGTGGGCTGCAGTTCCTCGACCTGATTCAGGAAGGCAACATCGGTTTGATGAAAGCCGTCGACAAATTCGAGTACCGCCGCGGCTACAAGTTTTCGACATACGCGACCTGGTGGATCCGCC
>JBHHWI010000158.1:0-5113 GCA_046756445.1 Woeseia sp.
ATGGTTTGTGCCTTCGATCCGGGTCACGACCCCTATTCTTAACACTCTCACGCGACAATCCGTGGCCATCTCGTACCTTTGCTCGTCCCCTGAGCTAATCGCCCACAAAAATGACAGCCATAAATCGGGCGGACAACGATACTCAAGCATCGGTCCGTTCGCAATAGCTAGCTCGCGAGCCGGTCGCTGAGTCCAAGCCCGACTTTCCGGATTCGCTGGATCTCGTCCCTGAGCCGTGCCGCCTCCTCGAATTCCAGGTCCCGCGCATGCCTGAGCATGCGCTTTTCGAGCTTCAGCGCTTTCTGCAGGAGCTGCTCCGGGGTAAGCGACTCATACGGCGTGGCGTCCTCGGCGACCCGGCGACGGCCCCGGCCCGGGACCGGATACGCGGCCTCCATGATATCGGCCACTTGCTTGACGATCGTCGCCGGTTTGATGCCGTGCTCTTGATTGTGGGAGACCTGCCGGTCCCGGCGCCGATCGGTCTCATCGATGGCTCTCTGCATCGAGCCGGTCACGGTATCCGCATACATGAGTGCCGTGCCGTTCAGATTCCGCGCCGCACGGCCGATCGTCTGGATCAGCGATCTCTCGGATCTCAGGAAACCCTCTTTGTCGGCGTCCAGGATCGCCACCAGCGATACCTCCGGCATGTCCAGGCCCTCGCGCAGGAGATTGATACCGACCAGCACATCGAAGGCGCCCAGGCGGAGGTCACGTATGATTTCCGTACGCTCGACCGTGCCGATATCGGAATGCAGGTAACGCACTCTGACGCCGTGCTCATCGAGGTAGTCGGTCAGATCCTCGGCCATCCTCTTGGTGAGGGTCGTAATCAGCACCCGTTCATCCGACGCCGCCCGGACACGGATTTCCGACAGCACGTCATCGACCTGTGTCCTGGCCGGCCGAACTTCGACCTTGGGATCGACAAGACCCGTCGGCCGGACGAGCTGTTCCACGACATTTCCGGAGTGTTCGAATTCGTAGTCGCCGGGTGTCGCCGATACGTAGATAGTCTGTGGCGACAGCCGGTCGAACTCGTCGTATCTGAGCGGGCGGTTGTCCAGCGCCGACGGCAGCCGAAAGCCATACTGGACCAGCGTCTCCTTCCTCGAGCGATCGCCGCGGTACATGCCGCCCAGTTGCGGCACCGTCACGTGGCTTTCATCGACGATCAGCAGCGCGTTATCGGGCACATAATCGAACAGGCAAGGCGGTGGCTCGCCCTCCTGCCGGCCCGACAGGTAACGGGAGTAGTTCTCGATGCCGGCGCAGTAGCCGAGCTCCTGAATCATCTCTAAATCAAATAAAGTTCTCTGTTCAAGTCTCTGAGCTTCCAGAAGTTTTTCGTGCTCTCTGAGAACGCTCAGGCGCTCTGAGAGCTCTATTTTGATCTGATCAACGGCCGCCAGCAGCGTCTCGCGTGGCGTCACGTAGTGGGTCTTGGGGAAGATCGTCAGCCGCGGCACCCGGCGGATGACCTCCCCGGTCAGCGGATCGAAGCAGGACAGCGACTCGATCTCGTCGTCGAACAGCTCGATGCGTACGGCGTCGCGTTCCGATTCGGCCGGAAAGATGTCGATGACGTCGCCGCGGACCCGGTAGCTGCCCTGGGAGAAATCCAGCTCGTTGCGCTTGTACTGCATCTCGGCGAGCCGCCTGAGAATCGTCCTGTGATCGATGCGATCGCCACGAACGAGATGCAGCACCATCGCGAAGTAGGCTTCGGGATCACCCAGGCCGTAAATCGCCGAGACGGTCGCCACGATGACCGCATCCGGGCGCTCCATGAGCGCCTTGGTCGCCGACAGCCGCATCTGCTCGATGTGCTGATTGATAGAGGCGTCTTTCTCTATATAAGTATCGGAGCTCGGTACGTAGGCTTCCGGCTGGTAGTAGTCGTAATAGGAAACGAAATACTCGACCGCATTCCTCGGAAAATACTCACGCATTTCGCCGTACAGTTGCGCCGCAAGCGTCTTGTTCGGCGCGAGAATGATCGCCGGCCGCTGCACGGCCGCGATGACGCTGGCCATCGTGAACGTCTTGCCCGACCCGGTCACGCCCAGCAACGTCTGTCGGGCGAGTCCGTCGTTCAGTCCTTCGACCAGCCCGGCAATGGCCGCCCCCTGGTCGCCTGCCGGATTGTATTTCGACACCAGCGTCAATTGATCGCGGTCGTCCGGCGGAGACTTCTTGGGCAGCCGTGTTGATTCGCGTACCATGCGCTTTCGTTGCGGGAGACAAACGAGTGAGTCTATCAGTTTCAGAACGAATGAGCCGCGTCATGCCCTCGGCGACCAGTGCCGTGCTCGGCCTGGCTGCAGAACTGCGCGAAGCCGGCCGCAGCGTTGTCAGCCTCGGCGCGGGCGAGCCCGATTTCGATACTCCGGATCACATCAAGGAGGCAGCCGTCCAGGCCATCCGGGACGGACAGACCAAATACACGGCAATCGACGGCACCAGCCAGCTCAAGGCGGCCATTCAGCGGAAATTCGAACGAGACAACGGCCTGAAGTTTGCGCCCGAGCAGATCCTGGTCTCCTGTGGCGCCAAACACTCCTTATTCAACGCCTGCATGGCCATCCTGGGCCACGGTGACGAGGCGATCATCCCCACGCCCGCCTGGGTCTCCTATCCTGACATGGTGCGCGTTGCCGAGGGGGTGCCGGTCATCATCGAGACCGGCATCGAGAGCGGCTTCAAAGTCACGCCGGAGCAACTGCGAGCGGCGATCACGGGCAGGACACGGCTTATGTTCCTGAACAGCCCGTCCAACCCGACCGGAAGTTGCTACACCAGAAGAGAACTCGATGCACTCGGCGCAGTACTCGAAGATCATCCCGAGATCGTCGTACTGGCCGACGACATCTACGAGCACATCCACTGGGCCGACGAGCCCTTCTGCAGCATCGCGACTGCCTGCCCCGATCTGATTGACCGGACCGTCACCGTCAATGGCGTATCCAAGTGTTACGCCATGACCGGCTGGCGCATCGGCTATGCGGGCGGCCCGAAAGAGATCATCAAGGCGATGAAGACCATCCAGAGCCAGATAACCTCCAACCCGACAAGCATTTCCCAGGGAGCGGCGGCCGCCGCACTCGACGGCGATCAGTCATGCGTCACGAAGATGGTCGCTGCCTACAGGGAACGCAACGATTACATCGTCAAGGCACTGAACGAGATGCCCGGCTTCGAATGTCGCGAGGGCCAAGGTACCTTCTATGCATTCCCCCGCGTCACAGGCGCCATCGCGGCAAAAGGGCTCAGAGACGACGCCGAACTCGTCAAGATGATGCTCAATGAAGCCGACGTTGTGCTGGTGCCCGGCACCCCGTTCGGCGCCCCCGGCTACGTCCGAGTCTCCTTCGCCTGTTCCCTCGGAGAACTCGAGGAGGCGGTCGGCAGGATGAGGAAGGTACTAGAATAGGCGCTCGGAGGCTTGCTTGACTTGACATCGGGGCTGGCCCAGAATGCCGCCCCGCAGCGAGAACCGAATATTCCCCGGTAGCTCAGTTGGTAGAGCGGTTGACTGTTAATCAATTGGTCGCTGGTTCGAGTCCGGCCCGGGGAGCCAGATAAACAGGGGTTGATAGCGATATCGGCCCTTTTTCCCGGCGATCAGGCGAGCAGTATTCTCTTGGAAGCGCCGGTCCATGGTTCCCCTATATCGCGGACGGATGCTTGGGGACGGTCGAACCCTTTTTGCCGGTTCAGGGCGCCTGCATCAATTATGTCGGGCGTCGACGGTGACGCTGATACTGCCAATACCAGAAAGGTCACGGCAAGAACCGTTGTGGAAAACTTCCCCATTGAAAAGACCTCCCTCGTTCTTGTTATAAGGTCTCCAGAGAGAGCATAAACCGTACCCCGATTCCGCTGTTCACGCAATTCTCGACCGGTAAATGAGCCGGTGGCCCTGGCGTTTATCGATTATGTCGTGTAGGTGTTCGCGAAAGCGCCTGCCCGTTTGGTGGCGCCGGTCATCTACTGCACGACGACCTTGAACAGCATCTGAATGCTCGGGTCACCGGCACCGGAAGATCCCGCCATCGAGCCTTTCGGATTTATCCGGATGTCGGTGACGGCCGGATCGGTACCGTCGCCGGAATCGACCGGGGTGTAGGTCCAGGTCGCCCCGTTGTTGTCGGAGAACTCGACATCGTCTGTCGTGCTGCCCAGGCTCGTGAAGGTATAGCTCAGGCCGCTGGGCGTCGCACCGTCGACGAATGCCACCGGCCCGGGGTTGGCGCCGTCGTAATCGGCGACCCGGAGTACTGTGTTGGCCGGGATCGGGTCGGCGACAAACACCGTGTCCGCGTCGACCGCGCCGGTACCGGTGTTGCTGACCCCGACCAGGTAACGCACGGTGGCGCCCGGAATGGCCTTCGGCGCCGTCGTGCCGTTGACGGGATCGGCAACCGTCAGCGGGGTCTTCAGCACCAGCAAGGCGGGCACAGCGCCCGGCGGCGTTGTCGGAATATCGAAGCCGCAACTGGCCGGCCGGTCCGACGGCATCATGGCGGCGTTCATGTACATGCGCTTGCCGTTCATGTTGCCCAGATCGGCGTCGTCGTACTTGTGGCCGCCGAGGTACATGACGTTGCTGCCGTTCCCGCCGGCCA
Source organism: Woeseia sp. (assembly GCA_046756445.1). GTDB lineage: Bacteria > Pseudomonadota > Gammaproteobacteria > Steroidobacterales > Woeseiaceae > JACZWL01. The sequence goes on from JBHHWI010000158.1 coordinate 4,632, forward strand.
GCTTGGAGGCCGTGGCGATGAACAGGTTGGGGTCGGTCGCGTTGTGGGCGTGGCTGTGGCCGCCATTTTGGAATACGGAGCCGGCCGCAAGCTCGAAGTCGGTGACCGAGCCGCCGGCATCGTCTAGGGCCCCCTGGAACTGGCTGAAAGCGAGATCGGGGTTGGGATAGACGTGGCTCGCATCGTCGAGATTGTTCTCGACGACCCCGAGCGTGGTCTGGAACAGGCCGAAGGTCGTGTTGTTCTCGTAACTCTCGATGGCCGCGCACTGCGCCAGGAAGTTGCCGCCGCTCGCGGTGAACTAGCGAACCGCATCGGTCTCGGTGTCGTTGTCGGTCGTTTTCCAGTGCGGCTCACCGACCATCGTGAAACAGGCGTTAGCGTTGATCGTGAGCAGCGTCGCCGCCGGGATCACGGCGTATTGGACACCCGCGACGAAACCCGCCTCGTCCAGCATGTCGGTGTGAATGTCGGCCTTGCCG
>JBHHWI010000159.1:0-4953 GCA_046756445.1 Woeseia sp.
TATGCGAAACGTGCCCGTGGTCGCGGATCCCAGCGCCACGGGTGCCTCCACGAATTTGCCCTGAACGAAGTCTACGCCCGCGCTGCGCAACCAGTCGAAATCCTGCTGGCTCTCGACCTGTTCCGCAACGACGCGGAACTCGAATGTCCTCGCCAGTTTGATCATTGCCGATACCATTTCCCGGTTAATCTGATCGGTACTCAGATTACGCGTATAGGTGCCATCGATTTTCAGGTAATCGACCCGCAGCGTCTTCAGACTCGAGAACGAACCCAATCCGCTACCGAAATCGTCCAATGCGAATTCGCAGCCGATGCCGTGCAGCACCTCGATGAATCGTTGTGCGTGTTGAATGTTGCTTGAGATGGCGCTCTCGGTTACTTCAAAACATATGCTCGACGGCGCCACGCCGCTTCGATCCAGGGCATCGACAACGAAGCCGAGAAAGCCCTCGTCGCCAAGAGTCTGGCCCGAGAGATTGATTGCGCAACTCCGTTTGCTTGGAATCTTGATCTCGCCGGCGCCGATTGCCGCGAGCGCTGCATTGACAACCCAGCGGTCGATCTGGGGCATCAGTTGATAACGCGCTGCCGGCCTCAGGAATTCGGCGGTGTTGGCCGACGCGCCCCGTTCATCTGTCATGCGGATCAGTACTTCGACCGCCGGGCCCGTGTCCTCGCCGCTCCCGGTGGCGATGATCGGCTGCACGGCCAGCTCGAAACCGTCCTCATGCAGGGCCGATTGCAGCCGGCGCAGCCATTCAATGTCGCCCCGTTCGCGGGCGATGGCTTCATCCCGCGCCGAATAGACGTGTACCTGGCCACGGCCGCGCTGTTTTGCGACGTAGCAGGCGGAGTCCGCCGCACTGATAATGTCCTGCAGCGTGCCGCTCAGATGGCTGATCTCTACAAGGCCGACGGAGATGCCGATATTGAAGATCTTGTCCTGCCAGACGAACCGGTAATCAGCGACCGCATTGCAGATGTCCGCTGCAATTTGTCTCGCCTTGTCGATCGGGCAACCGATCAGCAGCGTACCGAATTCGTCGCCGCCGATTCGGCCGACGTAGTCGGAGTCGCGAACCTGATCCTTAATCAGCGTTGCCACCTCCCGTAGCATGTTGTCGCCCGCCAGGTGGCCGCAACTGTCGTTGACGGCTTTGAAGCGGTCCAGGTCCATATAAAAGAGTATGTGAACGCCCTCCTCGGCGCGCGCGGAATCCATGGCCTCCTGCAACCGCCGTTCGAATTCTCGCCGGTTGATCAGTCCGGTCAGCGGATCGTGGGTCGCCTGGTAGCTCATCTGCTTCGTCAGGCCACGCATTTCGCTCACGTCATGAAATACGACCACGGTGCCGGATATGCTGCTGCCCGGCCCCCTGATCGGCGAGGCGGTGATCTCGATAGAGTGTTCGTGCTCGCCGTCGCGGCTTACCAGCAATGCGCGCCGCCCCATATTGACCCGCCGGCGCACCGCCAGACTGCGTTCCACGGGATCACCGAGGGGCCGCCGGTCGGCCTCATCGACCAGGGAAAAGATTTCTCCAATCTTGTGTCCGGAAGCCTCATCCCTGTTCGCTCCTGTCATGACCTCGGCCGCGCGGTTCATGTAGTCGACACGGCCCCGGTTATCGGTAGTAATCACGCCCTCGGCTATGGACTCCAGCGTATATTGCGCCTGGCGCTTGCTCCGGCTCAGCGACACCTCCAGGCTCTTGCGATGACCGACGTCACGCGCCACGGTCAGAATTGCCGGGTTTCCCCGGAATTCGATCGATGAACTCTGTGCCTCGACCCAGAGCCCCTGCTCGTTGCCGTTGATCAGCTGAATTTCGATGACGCCGGGTGTGCTCTCGCCGGCCAGTCGTTTGGTCACCGTCTTGCGAAACAGCGCCCGGTAGGCAGGCTTGACCAGATCGGCAACCTCTCTACCCTCCAGCTGATCGGGGCTGAGTCCGATCAGCCCTGCCGCACTGTCGTTGGCCAGCAGTATGCGTTCGTCATGTACCAGGACGATTTCGGGCAATGTGCGGGCGAAGTCGGTGAACAAGCGGTCCCTGTCATGAATCTTTTCATCACGCTCGCCCAGCGCATCGAACAGGCGATTGATCGTTTCCGCCAGCCGTGCGATATCCCCGTCTCCGGGCACGTCCAGGCGTCGCCCCACCGACGCATCCCCGGAAACTGCAATCAACTCATCGTTTAACGTCGTGAGACGTCGGGCCAGACGCCTTTTTTTCAGCCACGAAATAACGCTGCCGAATATCGCCAGCAGTAGCAGGACTATCAGAGTGATTATCAAGATTTCCGATGACATGCATCACCCAATGCCGGATCCCTTTCCGACACACGTTCAAATGATGCCGTGAAACAATCATTTGTTATTATTAGATGCTCGCGGTACATCTCCATCGCAGGAGATTCGGGGTGGTGTTGAGCAACATTGTGTGTACGGCTTAAGGATATCCCAGCTATGGGAGCGCCTTGCTCCGATTCACCATAATTCTATATCCATGTCGGGCCGAGGACGCCGTCTGCCACCGGCCTGTTGCGGACACAAAGAAAAATTATAACATATTCAGATACTTATATTACGATTATTCGATGAACAGCGACTTTGCCCGACGACAGATGGTGCAGCAACAGGTCCGCACGTGGGACGTTGCGGACCCCTCGGTACTCGCCGTACTCGGCGAGCTTCATCGCGAGCATTTCGTCCCTGCGGGTTTCGAACAGCTTGCCTTCGCCGACATGGCGATTCCGCTGCCGCATGGCCAGAAGATGATGACGCCTATTGTCGAAGGCCGGCTGCTTCAGGCGCTGGAACTCGACCCACGGCACAACGTTCTCGAGATCGGTACCGGCACGGGTTTTCTGACAGCCTGTCTCGCAAGACTGTCCGACGCGGTCACGAGCGTGGATATTTTCGCTGACTTTGTTTCGATGGCGAAATCGAGTCTCGAGGAGGCGCAGGTCGAAAACGTGGAACTGATTTGCATGGACGCCACAAAGGAGTTGCCCAAAGGCCTGTTTGACGCCGTCGCGGTAACCGGATCATTGCCGGTATTCGACACGAGATTCATCGACGCGGTCAAGCCTGGCGGACGCTTGTTCGTCATCGTCGGCGAATCGCCGACGATGGATGCGCGCATTGTCACGAGAGGCCGCAAAAACGACTGGACGGCGCGCAGCCTTTTCGAGACCGACGTTTTGCCTCTGCGCAACGCATCCGGACCGCCGGGCTTTTCGTTTTAGCAGTACCTGAAACCGCTCGCTACGCTGCGGCATCTGTATGGAGTGCGTCGCCAATATTGCCGGCGGTATCGATGCATGGCCTGGCACCGTCCATGACTCGATCCCGCGTTACTGACACAATGGCCTTGACGTATTTCAACTGATTTAGTGATATAGTTGACCATAACACCTGACAGTGACCTCTTTTCGTCCGCCACACGGGATCCAAAAACATGAACAAAGTAATAAGATTCAATGCCTTATCTATTGCTCTCGCAGTTCTTGTCATGCCGGCGCCGGGGGGTGCCGCATCCCTGCTCGAGGTGTATCAGCAGGCAATACAGAGCGACCCGCTGATACACGAGGCCGAGGCGCGCCGGCTCGCGGCGCTCGAGGCGATGCCGCAGGCGCGCAGCTTGCTGTTGCCGCAGATCAATGCCAGCGGCTCGTGGCAAGACACCAGCGGATCCGGCTCGAACGTGGTGTTCGACAACAACCTTGTGCCGCCACGATTCCGCCCGGCGACCGTCGATACCGAGTCCGAAACCACGGCATGGAATGTCGAGCTGCGGCAGACCTTGTTCCGCTGGAACCAGATTGTTGACCTCAAGCGGGCCGGAAAAATCGTGGCCAAGGCCGAGGCTGATCGGGAAGCGGCGCAGCAGGACCTGATCGTCAGAGTGGCGACCCGCTATTTCGAGGTGCTGGGCGCGGAAGACAGATTGACCTCGATCCACGCCGACCGCCTTGCGATCGCCAGACAACTCGAGCAGGCGAAACAGCGATTCGAGGTCGGTCTGATAGCGATCACGGATGTGCAGGAATCCCAGGCGGCATACGACCAGGCAGTCGCCGCGGAAATACAGGCCAAACGGGAGCTCGCAACGGCACGCGAGTTCCTGAGGGAGATTACCGGCGAGTATGTCTCTTCGCTCTCTGCCCCGGTCGAGGAATTTCCACTACCATCACCAAGTCCCGCGGACGAAAAAAGCTGGATCGACCTGGCGATGGGTCAGAATCTCGCACTGGTCTCGAGCCGTCTCGATGAACAGATTGCGCGACACGAGATCTCTTTTCGAAGAAACGACCACTTTCCGTCGATAGATTTGGTCGCCAGTACCGGCGGCACGGATGCGAAGGCAGACCGAAACATAGACAACTCCGGTTTCTTCCCCGCGGATAGCGATTTCGAAAGCGATTCAATCGCCTTGCAGGTTACATTCCCGTTATTCGCCGGTGGCCGAACATCGTCGAGAGTTCGCGAGGCAGTGTATCTGCACCGCGCATCCCACGAACAGTTGCAGCGCGTGACGCGGGAGACCGAGCGGGCCACGCGCGACGCCTATCTGGGTGTGCTTTCCGAAATAAGCCGGGTAAAGGCGCTTGAACAGGCCGTGGCTTCGAGCAGGACCGCCCTCGAAGCCACCCAGGCCGGTTTCGACGTCGGAACCCGGACCATTGTCGACGTGCTGAACTCGCAGCGCGCGTTATATCAGGCGATCACCAACTACTATCAGAGCCGCTATGTCTACATCGGTAATGTGCTTTTACTCAAACAGGCCGCGGGCACCTTGCAGGTACAGGACCTGGAGCAGATCGACCGGTGGCTCGAAGACAGGGTGCCCCCGGAGAAGGCGATAGCGGAAGAAGGCGAGAACGAAGCGAGCTAGCTGATTGATTGCCTGCACCTGTGATAACCACCATTGAATAACGCTGACAC
>JBHHWI010000160.1:0-4911 GCA_046756445.1 Woeseia sp.
TCGTCGAAATCTTCGTAGAGATCCTCCTCCGGCGGATCGCCGTCATGGATCTCGTATCTCCGACGCTGCAGATAGGCTTCCCTGAGTCTGATGTAGGGGTCGTACGCGCCTTCGGTCAGCGATTCGGCGCTCAACAATCGCGCGCGTGCGTCGATCAGCCGGACGCCGTAGACCTTGTCCCGGACCGAGCTGTCTTCGTAATGCAGCAGGGGATCGGCGAGGAAGTTCAACGGGGTCATGGTCGCGTCGCGAAGCGTCCTCGGGCCCAGGAACGGAATGACGACGTAGGGTCCGTCGGGCACACCCCAGACTGCCAGGGTCTGGCCGAAGTCTTCGTTTTTCTGTTCCAGTCCTTCCATTGCCGCAACATCGATCAGCCCGCCTAGTCCTATGGTGCTGTTGATCAACAAGCGCCCGGTCTGTCCGAAACCGTCGCCGGGCTTGCCCTGCAGGAAATGATTGATGATGTTGAGGGGCGCCCTCAGGTTTTGCGAGAAATTTCCAATACCGCGCCGCATAAAACCCGGAATGATTGTCTGATAACCCTTCGCCAGGGGTTTGAGCGTGACCCTGTCGATCGCAACGGTGGTGTCGTAAGAGACTCGATTCAGCGGTTCCCAGGGATCGGCCGGTGATCGCGCAGGCTGGGATGAGTCCGTTGCATTCCCCGAAGTCGCACAGGCACCGAGCTGCAGGCTGAGTATTGCGGAGAGCACACACGCGGAAAGTCGAAATACGGGTCGCGGCATGGTTCTGCCTCCATTATGCAAGCCGACAGGATACCCGATGCAGGGCGACCTTCAGCCCGATGTGTCCGATCAGGATCGGCTTCTTCGCATCTGCTGCAACTGTTCTTCGGTCATGAATTCCTGAAGGAAATCGATGCGCGCCTCGAAACGGATTCGCTGAATCTCCTGAAGATCCGGTGCGCGCAGCGCCTGCAGTAGAAAGTTCACGCCGCCGACCAGGTCCCCGATCATGACCCGGTATTCCGACATGTAGTAGTTCGATTCCGCCATGTCGCCGGCTTCGTTCGCCGCGCGAGCGATCAGCCGCACCTGCTCCGGCGTCGGTGGGACATTGTTCAGCAGGTCCAGCAGAATCTCGTGCGCCAGCGCGGCCCGGCCCAGTTGTAACAGCGACTCGGCGTAGTGCACGACCAGCGGCACGTTCCGCGGAAATAATTCCCTGGCGCGCTCGTAGGTTGCCACGGCGTCGCCAGTCCGCTCCAGCGCCAGTTCGGACTGCGCCAGGCCGATGTGATAGGCAATGACTTCCTGGTCATTGTCCACCAGTTCCTCGAAGATGCGGTTGGCTTCGGCGTATCTCCCGGCCCGCATATAGGCTTCGGCCCGCCCGTATCGCTCTGCGACCGACTGGTTTTCGTATTCCTCGCGTTCGAAATGCCTGACTGCCTGTTCCGGCGTGTCCATGCGCCTGATGATCAGGCGACTGCGCGCGACCCCGTAATTCACGGTGTCCGACGTGTGCGCGGGGGCATAATCGCGGGCACGCCCGCGCGCCTCCGCGATCCGCGCGCTGGTCACCGGATGGGTCCTGAGAAACTCGGGCACTCTCTGCTCGGGAGACCCGGCGCCTCGCGAGATGACCTCGAAGAACGAGGCCATGCCCTGTGGATCGAATCCCGCTTCGGCCAGCGCCGAGATTCCGATTCGATCCGCCTCGTATTCATTGCTTCGGGTGAAGTTGATTTGTTGCTGTATCGCGGCACCTTGGGCTACCGCAATGGTTCCCTGCATGAAATCGCCGCTGGCCCCGCTGGCCGCACCCGCGAGGATCGCGCCCAGCATGATCGCCGTGTTGATAATGCCCTGGCGTGAATTTGCGTGTATGGCCCTTGCGATGTGCCGTTGCGTAACATGGGCGACTTCGTGTGCCAGCACGCCGGCCAGTTCGTCTTCGCTGCGGGTTGCCTCCAGCAGGCCCGTATGCACGCCGACGTAACCGCCGGGCAGGGCGAAGGCGTTGATGTTCGGATCGTCTATGACGAAGAAGGTGAATTTCTGTTCGCCGGAATTGGCGTGCGCCGAGACTCGATGGCCGATATCGTTGATGTACTCCGTGACCTGTGGATCATCCACCAGGACTCCGCCGGCCCGGATCTCCCGCATGATCGACCGGCCGATCCGCGCCTCGACATTCTTCGATAGCGTGGCGTCCGCCGGACTGCCGATATCGGGCAGATCGACGTCCGCGGCCCCGGCCGAGACGACCAGCAGCGCCGCAGACAACGGCAACAACAGGCGGCTGCGACAGCGCTGAACCAGGAGACTCTCTTGCATGGGCATATCAGTTCCGACTACCGGGTCTTCCTTCCGTTCCCAATGATACCTCCCGGCAAGCCGGTGAAGTCTGCCAGTCCGGCCCGGGCATCGGTACGCTTTGATATAAGCCATTGAATCACAACCCGATTCACGCCCGACAGTCCCTGACCGCTTCGAGCACCTCCAGCGCATGGCCTTTTACCCGGACCTTGCGCCACTCCCGCCTCAGTTTGCCCTTTTCATCGATGAGAAACGTGCTGCGCTCTACACCTAAGAACTTGCGACCATACAGGGTCTTCTCCCTGACGACATCGAACCGCCTGCACAGCACCTCGTCGGGGTCGGACAGCAGGTCGAACGGGAAATTCTGTTTCGCCCGGAATTTTTCGTGCGAGCCGAGGCCGTCACGCGACACGCCGAGTATTACTGCGTTCTGGCGTTCGAATTCCGAATGGAGATCACGAAAGTCCTGACCTTCGGTCGTGCATCCCGGCGTGTTGTCCCTGGGATAAAAATAGATGACGACTTTTCTGCCGCGCAAGGACTTCAATTGGATCACTTGATCGCCCGTTGCCCGGCATTTGAAGTCGGGCACGACCCGGTTCAGTGCAGGTGCAGCCACTCGTTTCTTCCGATGATATCCAATAACTTATGATTTGACCGGCTCGAGAATCGAATCGAGATTCTCGTGATCGCAAAATTCCATGAACTCGTCGCGTAGCTGAGACAGATTCAATGACCCCGGGACATTGATCGTCATCTGGACGGCGAACATCGGCGCTCCGGTGTGCGCTGCCGCATACCGTCGCGTCGCCAGATCGGCAATTTCAATGTCCCGCTTCGCGAAGAAATCGGCGAGGCCGAACAGCACGCCGGGGTGGTCGAGACAGACGACATCGACGGCGTAGGGCATGCAGTCTTTCCGGCTCGCCGGCTGCCCCGTCTTCCTGAGGTTGATGGTCAGCGAGCCGTCTTTGGTCAGTTTGTCGAGGCCGGATTCCAGTTTGGTCAGCGTATGCCAGTTGCCGGAGACCAGCAGCAGCATCGCGAATTCTGCGCCCAGCGCCGCCATGCGGCTTTCCTCGATGTTGCCGCCACAGTCGAGAATCACCCTGGTGATTTCCTGAACAATACCCGCACGATCGGTGCCAATTACCGATAAAACAATAAGTTGTGTCATTTATCGAGAATCTACTATAATTTTATGGGCGGCTCGTTTCGCAAAACGGCCCCGTGAGAACGGCGGCGGCTCCGTTCTTGCCACCGGCCCAGGCGAACAGTAGCATTGCCGCCTTGTCTTAGGCGAGGACAAATGTGTTTAAAGGCAGCCTGATCGCGCTGGCGACTCCATTCGATGCCGACGATCGCGTCGACCACGGGGCATTGGAAAAGCTCATTGATTTTCATGTCAGCGAGGGTAGCGACGGGCTGGTCATCGCGGGCACGACGGGCGAGGCGGCGACGCTGGAGGAATCGGAGCACGCCGAACTCATCGGCAAGGCCGTCGAGATCGCAGGCGGCCGGCTGCCGGTGATCGCCGGCACGGGGTCGAACTCGACTGCGCAGACGATCAAGTTGTCGAATGAGGTCGGCAAGTTCGCGATCGATGCCTATCTGATGGTTGCGCCGTACTACAACAAGCCCGTGCAGGAGGGCATTTTCCAGCACTTTTCAACGATTGCGGATGCCGTGGACAAGCCCATCATCCTTTACAACGTTCCCGGCAGGACCGTGGCCGATATTCTTCCCGAAACGGTGGCGAGACTCGCCGCGCATCCGGGGATCTGCGGCATCAAAGAGGCTACCGGAGACATCGAACGATTGCAGCAGATAAAGAAACTGGTTCCCGACGATTTCATGCTGTACAGCGGCGACGATTTCACGGCCCTGGAATTCATGGAGAACGGCGGCCACGGCGTGGTGACGGTCAGCGGCAACGTTGCCCCGCGATTGATGGCGGACATGTGCCGCGCGGCCCTGGCCGGCGAGCGCGACAAAGCGAAAGCGCTGGACGAGAAGTTGCAGCCGCTGAACAAGGCCCTGTTTCTCGAGTCCAATCCGATTCCATTGAAATGGGCCTTGGCGGAGATGGGGCTGATTTCGCCGGGTATTCGCCTGCCGCTCACACCCTACGCCGAGCAGCATCACGAGCAGATGAGGCAGGCGATGGCACAGGCGGGAATCACTAAGTGAAGTCGTTGATCGGCAAAAGCAGGTTCATATTGCTTCTCAGCGGCGCATCGTTGCTGACATCGTGTTTTTTCGGTGGACCGCCGAAGTGTGACACCGAGGCCGGTTATCAGCTGAGCGAGGGCGGGGAGCGAATTGAAGTACCGGAGGACCTCAACGATCTGCAATCATATAAGGAAATGACCATCCCCGAGGCCTCGCCGCAACAGCAGAATGACTCCCCGAACCGCTGCCTGGAAATGCCGCCGCCGATATCCTCGGGAAGCAGCAACTGAAAAGGAGAGGTGGCCGAGCGGTTTACAAAATTGTTGGGAACAATTTTGATCGGCGCAGCGTAGCGAAGCCGACCCGCAGGGCGGAGGGCAGGATGCCCGACGTAACGCGCTTGCTTGGACAAATCGGCAGGACTGCCGATTTGGACGCGCGTAGCGCGCCC
>JBHHWI010000161.1:0-4884 GCA_046756445.1 Woeseia sp.
TCGACTATCATAAGACGGAACGCGCCGTGCATACGCCCAGTGCCGAGCAGGTGCGTCAGCCGATTTACCGGACGGGCATCGAGCAGTGGAGGAAATTCGAAGCGTTTCTCGGGCCGCTGCAAGACGCATTGTCGCCGGCCGAGGAACAAAGCGATCGAGCGGGATGACTGAGCATGGGCAAACGTAAGCGCAGAGGCGGGAGGCGTCGGACAGCTGACGCGCCGTCCGTCGCAATTCGCCAGATCGAGCAGCGCGAGCTGCGCAACCGGCTGGCGCCCGTCGAGCCGCTCGACGAGGAACAGCTCGAGTTCATCCACAAAACCTCACTCGACATCCTCGAGAACGAGGGCATCGAGGTCGCGGGCGAACTTGCGCTGGACCTGTTCCGCAAAGCCGGCGCCGAGGTTGACGATGCCGGTGTCGTGCGCGTCGACCGCGACCTGCTGCTCGAGGCCGTATCGACAGCGCCGGCCGAGTTCACGGTGACGCCGCGCAGCGCCAATCGGCGGATCCACATTGGCGGCAATGCGATCAATTTCGGCCTGGTATCAGGTCCACCGAATGTCCACGACAACATCAATGGCAGGCGTGTCGGTAACATCGAGGATTACAGGAAGCTGATCAGCTTTGGCCAGTATTTCAACGTGCTGACGTTTTTCGGCAACCAGGCGACACCGCCAACCGATCTGCCGGTCAACTCGCGGCATCTGGACACTCTGTTCGTCAACCTGACACTCGCGGATAAGGCCTTTTTCACAATCGGCATCGGCGCTGGACGCAGCCTGGACGCGATCAGAATGTCCGCGATCGCCTGCGGCCTCCGCCTGGAGGAGCTGCACGAACGGCCAACCGTGATGACGAACATCAACGTCAACTCGCCCCGCAAACTGGACGATTCGATGGCCTACGGGGCAATACAGATGGCGCTCTACGGTCAGCCCGTCGCCGTGACACCGTTCACCTTGATGGGGGCGATGACGCCCGCCACGATGGCCGGTGCGCTGGCCCAGCAGAATGCCGAAGCGCTGCTATGCGTCGCGATGTTGCAGCTCGTGCGCCCCGGCACGCCGGTCATCTACGGCGCATTCACATCCAACGTCGACATGCGCTCCGGTTCGCCGGCATTCGGCACGCCCGAGAACAGCCTCGCGAACATGGCCGGCGGCCAGCTCGCGCGCCGTTACAATCTGCCGTACCGCACGAGCGCCTGTAACGCATCGAATGCCGTCGATGCACAGGCGACGTACGAGACCCAGATGGCGCTCTGGGGCGCCGTGCTGGGCCATGGCAACATCGTCTACCATGCCGCCGGCTGGCTCGAGGGCGGGCTCGTCGCATCCTTCGAAAAGATCATCGTCGACTGCGAACTGCTGCAACAGCTGAGCGCTCTGTTGCAGCCGCCGACGATCGACGCCACAGAAGCCGGAGTCGGAGCGATGCGAGAAGTCGGCCCGGGCGGCCACTTCTTCGGCTGCGAACACACGCAGGCGCGTTTCAAGACGGCATTCTATGAACCGTTTCTCAGCAACTGGCAGAACTACGAGAACTGGCAGCTCGGCGGCGGCCTGGACGCGACGGCACGGGCCACGACGATATGGCCGCGGATACTCGACGAGTTCGCGCCGCCGCCGATCGATGCGGCGGTCCGAGAGGAACTCGAAAGCTATGTTGCCCGGCGTAAAGAGGAGCTGGGTGCGGAAGAACCCATGCTCGAGCCAGTTGGCTGACAGGCGGTAAGGCCTTGAACCGGGCAGATCTCGACCGCCTCATCCAGCGGTTCGCATTTTGCTTGCTCGCGCTCCTGTCGCTGCTGTTGTTCGACGGCGCGGCACTGGCCGGGCCTGCAGCGCAGCTCCTCCCCAAAGCCCTGCTATTGTCAGACCGGGGTCCCGCCACAGCGGTACCAAACGCCGCTTATGTTCCTGGGGGCGATGCGCTGGCCGCCGAGCCGCTGCACCTGACGTTCACTATCCGGCAAACCGAACTCGCACTCCAGCCCGAACTCGCGCAACCGGTCTGTGATGGCCGGCCGGTTGAAATCGGCGGCTCCTGTCGCGGCGGCACCGACAAAAGGCTGTTCCCGGGCATCACGCTCGAGCTCTTTAGTTTCGATGACGATACCCGGCTCGGCTCGGCGCAGATCGGCGTCATGGTTGCCGAAACGGAGCCGGGCGCTGACAGGATGAGTTACTGGCACGTCATCCCGCAATACGGGCGCGTATGGCGGGAGGCATCGGACGGTGACTGGTCGCGGGCCGCGTTTCCGCTGATGCTCGTGCATGACTTTGAAAACGTGGCGCACCAGGGTCTCGCGACGTTCCTATACAGGGGCGACAGGGTCAGCGACGTGTGGTTGCAATTCGTGCAGCAATCGACGCCGTGGAACACACCCGAACACTTCGTCGCCTGGGGCAGAGCCGAATCGACGGCACGGCGAATCGATGATATTGACGACCTCAAGCGGAAACGGATACTTGCCGCCGATGAGCTCGGTGAGCGGCTGGATATGCTGCCGTGGCCGGTGCTGGAGGCGCAGTATCCCGATGGGGCACTGGATGGCTTCGGCGGGCCGTTACCGGGCGATTGGATCGCCATGCTCGCAGCCGTCAAGGACAGCGTCGTGTATTACCGGGAATCGAGCACGCCGTTCGGACCTTATCCCTACCCCGAAGAGATGCGTTTCGGGATTCGCTCGGCGACAAAATCGATCACGGTCCCGCTGTCGCTCGCAAGGCTCGCACAAGTCTATGGCCCGTATGTGCTCAATCTCAAGATCGGTGACTACGTCGACGGCTTGCACCCGGATTATGATGACGTGCGCTTCATCGACGCTGCGAACATGGCAACGGGCATGGGCGGTTCCGGCAGCCTGTCCACCGTACCGAACTCCGGATTCGGCGCCAATGTCGATGATACCTACGATGACTGGTACAACAGCGCCAGGTCCGCCGCCGAGAAAGTGGCGTTCATCACACGCGATACGGGACCTTATCCGTGGGGCCCCGGTGTCGTCTTCCGCTATCGCGACCGTGATCATCACCTGCTCGGCATGGCGGTGGACCGGTTCCTCAAGTCGGTCAGGGGTGCGGATGCCGATATCTGGCAGATGATCGAAGAGGAAGTGCTGCGCCCGATCGGTATCTATCACGCGCCGATCATTCGTACCGTCGAGCCCGACGGGGCGAAAGGACTGCCATGGTTTCACGCCGGGTACTACCCGAGCGTCGATGACATGGCCAAGATTGCCACGCTGTATCAGAACCGCGGCCGCGCCGGTAACCAGCAGCTGCTGCACGCGGGTGTTACGACCGAAATCTTCACGCCGGTCGGTGGGCTGATCAAGCAATACGATCACTCGCTCGACGCCGCCTTCTCGCGGCCGACCGATCCCGCCGAGTACACCGGGCAAGAGGTCTACAAGCTGGGCTTCCAGTTACTTCCGTACACCCACGGGGACGGCACTGCGGGTCACGCGCCGACGATGCTCGGACACCAGGGTGTGCTGGCGATCCTGCATGCCAACGGCATGACCTCGCTGCGATTCGCCAAGGCCTGGCCGCTGCCCGAGGACTTCGCGGGTGACCCCTACGAAACCGATACGATAGACATCGTCAATCGCCTGCCGTAGGCCTGCTTCGCGGCAGGTTGGCATACCGTCGAGAACAGGATCGGATGCACGTCGCTCTTGTGGGGAATTGCCATCGCGCTGACGAAGTATTTTTGCAAATTCGGCTCGACCGCCATTGCGTTTTCCCTGATCCGGCGCATCACCGATATCTAGCGAGCCAACGTGACCTAGGTAATAACGAGAAAATGCTCAGACATTGCCTGCTGCCTCGCGACGCTCATTGATGAGCCTGGGCCCTATTTCGGCCGCTTGTGCGGCATCGCGACAATAAGCGTCAGCGCCGACCGCGGCACCGAATTCTTCGTTGAGCGGCGCACCGTCGACGAGCACGATGTAATCGTCGCGTATGCCCCTGGCAACCATTTCGTCGATGACGACCTTCATGTACGGCATCGTTGTCGTCAGTAGTGCCGACATGCCGAGTATGTCCGGTTGGTGTTCGTCGAGTGCCGCGAAATAGTCCTCGACGGCATTGTTGATCCCGTTGTCGACGACCTCGAGACCAGCGCCTTCCATCATCATACTGACAAGGTTCTTGCCGATATCGTGAATATCGCCCTTGACCGTGCCAATCACCATCTTGCCGATCGGCTTCACGCCGGTGTCCGCAAGCAGCGGGCGCAGTATTTCCATGCCGCCTTTCATCGCATTGGCGGCGAGTAATACTTCGGGGACAAACAGTATACCGTCGCGAAAATCGATACCGACGATGCGCATGCCCTCGACGAGCGCCTCGTTGAGAACTTTTTCGGCGCTCCAGCCGCGATCGAGAAGAATCTTTGTGCCTTCTTCGATCTCTTCTTCAAGCCCATCGTAGAGATCGTCATGCATCTGCGCGACGAGTTCATCATCGGGCAGCTCGGACAAGACAATGTCGTCGTCTGACTCGTGGGGTGCCTGTGCCTCGTCGTTCACTGCATAACCTCGACTGGAAATTGACCCTTTTTGGCGCGGCCGACCTGGCGATTCAGCGCCGGAGTGTGTTGCAAGTGTCACCCCCGCGCAATCACGCAATTCACATTTGCGACATTTGCCTACACTATAAGATCGGATCGCTGACAGCTTTATTTCAGGCGAGCGCGATAAGGTGCTGGGGGGTGGCCTTGGGGGGCTGTGGCGCTACAGCGACGCCTGCGGGAACGCGCGCGGCTCGTACCCGCCGGCTTCCCCGAACTCATCAAATCGCCATTTCCAGCGGTAAAAAGCCGTGCGAGAGATACCGAAATACCGACAGGTCCGCGCCACCTGCCGGGGCT
>JBHHWI010000162.1:0-4776 GCA_046756445.1 Woeseia sp.
CCGGCGGATTCACCAGGGTCGTCAAGGCCGATCGGGAGGCGGTTCTCGATGAAGACGGCGCGCTCGATCTCGACCGGTACTTTCTCGCCGAGACGCGGCTTTTGATCAGATACGAGCAGGGCTGGAAGGCGTTGCCCTATGTCTGGAACGCCGCGCAGACGGAGGCTTTTCTCGAGCCTGCCGGTGAATTGCTGAACCTCGAGCTCGTCCCGGCGGAGGGCGAAAGCGAATCCATCGTCTATGTCGTTCCGGACACCAACCAGTGCGCGTCCTGCCACACGCCCGATCACGGCTCCAAAGCGCTGCGCCCGCTGGGCCCGAAAGGGCGCCAGCTCAATCGGGACTACGCTTATACGAGCGGCGTTGCAAACCAGCTCGAGTCCTGGACGGCTGCCGGCCTGCTCGAGGGCATGAGCGATCCGGCCACGGCGCCCGCTATCGCCAACTGGTCAACCCCGGGCGACGCCACGCCCCAGGAGCGCGCCCGCGCCTATCTCGATGTGAATTGCGGCCACTGCCACAACCCCGAAGGCGCTGCGGACACCTCCGCGCTCAACCTGAACCTGGAGGCGGAAGTCGACCGCCGCTTCGGTATTTGCAAGCCGCCGGTCGCGGTCGGTCAGGGCAGCGGGAACCGCGGCTACGACATCGTTCCGGGCAGGGCAGACGCCTCGATACTCGTATACCGGATGGAGAGCACGAATCCTGCGATCGCGATGCCCGAGATCGGCCGGGCCGCGAGTCACGCTGAGGGCGTCGCCGCGGTGCGGCAGTGGATCGACGGCCTCGACGGCGCCTGCTGAACCCGAGCGCAAAGAAAAAGGCCGCTTCGACGAAGCGGCCTTTGCAAGGATAGTCGATCAGAATCTGACGGTGCCCTGCAGGCTGAGCGTCCTGCCCTGGGCGTAAAAGGCGTAGTTGCCCTTTGCAAAAAAGGTACTGCCCGCCAGAGGCAGGTCACCGCCGAATTGCAACACCTCCTCGTCGGTCAGGTTCCTGCCGAGTACGGCGAGCTCCCAGCTCCCTGACTCCGAACCGATCGCGATTCGGGCATTGACCTTGGTGTAGGCGTCCTGGATCAGGGCGGGATCGAAGGTGTTCGCCGTGTGATGCTCACCCTTGTAAAACAGGTCGAGCAGTCCACTGAACACCAGATTACTCGTCATCGGATACTCGAAATCGAAAGCGACGTTGCCCTGCCAGTCGGAGACCATCTGGTTGGAAAACCCCGTGTAAGGGCAGGTGTCGGGCGACCCGTCGCCGTCCAGATCTTCCGTGGCTGCCCTGCCGAAATAGCATTGCCCGTTTCTGAAGTCCGTGAACTCGAAGTCGAGATAGGCAATCCCGCCGGAGATCGTCACGTAGTCGCCCGCCGCGATACGCCCATCGAGCTCGACGCCCACGATCTCGGCCTCGGCTGCATTGCCGACGTTGAAGCCCAGAACACCGTCGAACAGAGATACCTGCAGGTCTTCATAGTCCGTGAAAAACACCGTGCCGTTGATCTCGGCAGCGCCGCCGCCGACTGTCCATTTGCCGCCGAGCTCCCAGTTGGTGGCTTCTTCATCCTCGAACTCGAACGAGGTCGCCATATCGGGGTAGAAGTTGCGGTTGTTGGCGCGGAAATCGAAACTTCCGGACTTGAAGCCCTGGGCCCAGCTCGCGTAGTACATCGCATCGTCGCTGACGTCCCAGACAAATTTTACGTCGGGCGAGAACTTGGTCTTGTCTCTCGTGCCTGATACCGGCAACGTGCCCAATCGCGCCAGTTCAGCCTGAGGGTCCGGTAAGCCGGGAATCACGGGCAGCGTTGCGAGATTGGTCGACGTGATGCCGAACAACAGGGAATAAATCAACGCCCCCGGTCCCTGTGCGGGCGGCAGCGGGCCGCCGCCCTGGGCCAGAATAGACAGGGTCCGGCTGCCGTCGCGCTCGTCCTGTGTGAATCGGCCGCCGAGCTGCACCGTGAATACGTCGCTCACGTGCCAGTTGAACTGAGCGAACCCGCTGATCACCTCATTGTCGACCAACGCGGTTCGATTCGCTTCCGTTCCGGCCACCAACAGACCGGCGGTGGACCCCGTCAGTGAATTGATCGCCGGTATCAGCATCGAGCCGGGATCCACGATGATCTGATCGTGGTATTCGTGATCGCTGGTCTGGAAATAGAGCCCCAGGATGTAGTCGAAGTCATCACCCAATGGTGAGGTCAGACGAAATTCCTGGCTGAACTGATCGTATTCTTCCTGGAGCGCGGCGCCGAACACGTTCGCGCCGGTGAAATCACAATCGCAGAATTCGGTGTACTCGAATGACTGCCAGGCCGAAAGGGATTGCAGATTGAATTCGCCGATTTCCCAATCCAGCGTCACCGCATAAGTTTCCATTTCGTTGAAACTGAAATCGTCATTCGAGGAGCGGATGCCGTCTTTGGTATTGTTCAGGACACTCGGATCCTGACCGAACACCCCTACGAGTATCTGGCTCCAGGTAAGCCCCCCGAAACCGGCCGGCGGCGGCACGGGAAACAGGGACGGCTGTTCATTGATGACTTCCACATGCCGGCCTTCGACGTCGAACTCATTGATTTCGGCCTTGACGGTCGCCGTAAATGTATCCGTGACATCGAATTCCAGCGTGGCGCGCGCTGTCCAGTCTTCGCGACCGGGCTCATCCCTGCCGAGAGTCGCATTGAAGATGTAGCCGTCGGAGTCGCGCGTTCTGCCGGCTACTCTTGCCCGGAACCGGTCAGAAAACGGGCCGGACAGTACGCCTTCGATGATCGTCTCGCCGTCCTCGAATTCGTTGGATGCGAACAGGCTGCCCTCGAATTCATCGGTCGGCCGGGCGGTCGTGATGTTGAGGGCGCCGGCGACCGAGTTCTTGCCGAACAGGATGGACTGCGGTCCTCGAAGTACTTCTATCCTCGCCAGGTCGAGAAACGGCATGCGCGATTGCTGACCGCGCCCGTAGTGAACGCCGTCGACGTAGTAGCCGACGGACTGTTCGAAGCCCTGGTTGATGCCGGAACCGATGCCGCGAATGAACACGCTGGTGGAAATGCCGGTCTCGGTCATGTTGAAGTTCGGCACCAGGAACTGAACGTCCTCGACTTTCTGTAACGCGGTCTCGACCAGCGTGTCGCCGGTCACCGCCGAGACAGAGATCGGGACGTCCTGCAAGCCCTGCTCACGATACTGTGCGGTGACGATGATTTCTTCGAGCGCTCTTTCAGGCGCGGCGTCCTGAGCAACGGCAGTACCGTTAATCGCCAGTCCGGCCACGCTTGTGGCCAACAAAGACAGAAATTTCTTCATTGCGGAAGTTTGCATGATCAAATCCCCCTGGAGATCTTCAGGTGACCGAGCTGTGGTTTCGTCCACCACAATTTTAGTACGGCCGGGACGTAACGCCAGCTCTTATTTTTAGCCTGTATGGTACTGAAACCGCACGGATATTGATATCTCTGCCGATACGTAATGACCGCAGCATGTGTGCCTGAATACCCAACTGTTGCGCAAAAGACACAAAAAATCAGATCGCGACCAGGCCGATGATCAGGAATCCCGCCGCCGCGATCCCGGCCGCGAGCAGGGCATAGGGCAGCTGGGTCCGCACATGGTCGATATGGTCTGTGGCCGAGGCCATCGAAGCCAGCACGGTGGTGTCGCTGATCGGCGAGGCGTGGTCGCCGAAGATCGCCCCGGACACGGCCGCGCCGAGCATCAGCGGCGCGGGCAGGCCCAGCGTGGTCGCTATCGGTACCGCGATCGGGATCATGATCGCGAAGGTGCCCCAGCTCGAGCCCACCGAGAAGGCGATGAAAGCCGAGACCAGGAACACCAGCGGCGCGAGCAGGGCCACCGGGATATGTGCGCCGACCAGGCCGGCGACGTATGCGCCGGTGCCCAGGGTTGCGGCCACGTCGCCCAGGGTGAGCGCCAGCAGCAGTATCACGGCGATCGGCAGCAGGTCGCCGGCGCCCTTCATGAACACCCGCATAAGCTCGTTGACGGAGCAGTCCGACTGCATCAGCGTCATCAGCCAGGCGACGGCAATGGCGAAACAGACGGACCACAGCACCGACACCGAGCCCGAGCCCTCGATGATGTCGCCATCGCCCGTGATGTAGAGCGCGACCGGCATCATCGACACCATCGCCAGGATCGGCACCAGCATCAGCGACGCGGACGGAATGTCCTGTTCGCGCTCGGCCGGGTCCTGCCGCTCCGCGGACACGTCCACCAGCGGTATGGCGCCGGGCCACAGGACATCGCCTCCCCGGGCTCTCGCCTCCGCCTTTTTCATCGGACCGAGATCGATGTTCTTCCAGATGACGACGCCGGCGAGCAGGATCGCGATGATTGCATAGAGGTTATAGGGAACGGAGGCGATGAAAATCTTCAGGGGCTGATCGATACCCGTGGAGGCGACCAGGCTGGTGATAACGGCGCCCCATGCGTTCAGCGGGATCATCACACAGACGGGCGCCGAGGTCGCATCGATCAGGTAGGCGAGTTTCTCCCGGGACACCCTGTAGCGGTCGAACAGCGGCCGGCTGACCGAGCCGGCGACCAGCAGGGTGATGCTGGATTCGACAAAGATGACCAGGCCGGTCGCCCAGGCGAGAATCTGCGCGCGAAAGCCGTTGTGGACCCAGCGCCTGGTTTCCAGGTAGTGTACGAATCCCCGGACGCCGCCGGACCTTTCTATAGTCGCGATCAGCGGGCCGATCAGAAGCGTGAATACCAGCACCCGGGCATCGCCCGGATCGGT
>JBHHWI010000163.1:0-4612 GCA_046756445.1 Woeseia sp.
GTGAGCGCCTTTCCGACACGGGACGAGGCCGACCTCGTCGATGTCCTGCGTGACAATGCCGATCCTGTCATCTCACTGGTCGCCGTTCAGGACGGCAGAATCGTCGGGCATATCATGTTCTCACCGGTCGAGCTGCGCTCGAATCGAGATTTGAAGATCATGGGCCTGGGCCCGATGGCAGTGTCCCCGGACGAGCAAAGCCGCGGAATCGGCGCAAGACTCGTCAGCGAGGGCCTTGTCCGATGCAAGGATACCGGCGCCGGCGCGGTCGTCGTACTCGGGCATCCGACCTATTATCCCAGGTTCGGCTTTGCGCCCGCATCGGAGAGAAACATCAGGTGTGAGTATGACGTGCCGGACGATACCTTCATGATTATCGAGCTCACCAAGGACTATCTTTCCGGCGCCGAAGGCACGATCCGGTATCACGAAGCTTTTGGCGATGCGACATGATTATCCGGACTTTCATCGTTGCATTGATATCTTCCTGCGGCCTGACATTACATGCGACTTCGGCTGACGAGGCGCCGTACCTGTTTGTTCTCGGCGTCGCCCAGGACGCAGGGTATCCGCAGGCGGGCTGCTACCGTCCACATTGCCTGCGGGCCTGGAGAGATCCTGCGCTGAAGCGTCTGACGTCTTCCATAGCGGTGATCGATCCCGCACATGGCTCGAAATATATTTTCGATGCCACGCCCGACATGCGGGAGCAACTCTACAACCTGCATATCGAGGCGCCCGATGACACGTACGAACTCGGCGGCGTCTTCCTGACCCATGGCCATATCGGTCATTACACAGGCCTCATGCATTTCGGCCACGAGGCGATCGGCGCCCGCGGCGTGCGTGTATTCGCGATGCCCCGCATGCACGACTTCCTCCGCAATAATGGCCCCTGGAGCCAACTCGTCGGTTTCGGGAACATCGAGCTCGTGCCCATCCAGGACGGGAAGACAGTCGCATTGAATGACGGCCTTTCCGTCGAACCGCTGCCGGTACCGCACAGGGACGAGTATACCGAGACCGTCGGTTACAGAATCACCGGGCCGAACAGGTCAGCGCTGTTTATTCCGGATATCGACAAATGGAACAAATGGGACACCGACATCCGTGACCTGGTCAGGAAAGTCGATTATGCCTTGCTGGACGCCACGTTTTTCGCCGATGGCGAGCTGCCCAACCGCGACATGAGCACGATACTGCACCCGTTTGTGGAGGAGAGCATGACATTGTTTCAGGAGCTTCCGGAAGAGGACAGGGGCAAGGTTATCTTCATACATTTCAATCATACGAACCCCTTGCTGATCGACGGCAGCGACGCACAGAAGAGGGTCAGATCACTCGGCTTCCGCTTCGCGGCCGAGGGCATGCGGCTGCCACTTTGATCAATACTCCAGATACTGGCTGAAATTTATGAGATTTCCCTCGCTGTCGACTGCGAGGACCTGCCTGTACCCGGGTTGCGAGTCGATTCCCGGCACGTCATTGATTCCCTCGACCAGCGGGAATGCCGCTCCCTTGCTTCGAAGGTAGGCATAGACTTCGTCGGCCGAACGAACGGCCATGTCGGCGTAGCCGTTGCTCCGGTGGGGAATCGGGCTGTACGATTTGACGTCCGCGTATTCGCCGACCAGACCGAATACGCTGGCGGTCGACCAGAATCCGAACCAGTTGTCGTCGCGATACGGCTCGGATTCGAAGACGATCTTGAAATACCGTCCGGCCACGCCGAGATCGGCCGCCGGATAGGCGGTGTAGTCCATGCCGCGCACGGGCACGTCTCTCGCCTCTCTCGCACGGGCAAGAAAGCACTGCTCGAGTTTCAGGGCATCTCCGACGGCGACCCAGACCTGGGTGACGAACAGCGGATATCCGCTCTTGCGGTCGTTTCGCATTTCAAGCGCCGCCTCGAACGTCACCAATTGACGAGCTCCGGCTGGTTGCACGTTCACTTTCTCGATGACCAGATCGCCGTCAAGCCCGTCGGTGCCCTGATCGAGCAGTTGCCAGCGCGACCGAAGCGCCTGCTCGATCTGCGCCTTTCCCGTTGCAATACTCAGCGCATCGTCCACCCAGACGGCGTCGTCGGTGAGCTGGTTCGTGACGCTCGCCTGATCGGTCGCCATCCACGCCGTCATGGTCAGGAACAAATCCGCTGCAATGGCAATTGCCGGACGCGAGCCGGCCCCGAAGGAAACGGTCGGTCTCACGGGCTTCGATGATTCCGCGACCTGGTGCTCACGCCATACGAGCACGTTTCCGGACGGGTCTTCCGTGACCATGCACTTGTCATTCTCGCAGGCAACCAGCTCGACGTGGGACGAGCCTGTTTCGGACAGCCTGCGCGCGATGCCTGCCAGGGAATCGGCCTCTATCATGGCGTAGCCGTTCGCATAGCCTCCCAGGATCGACATCCTGGGATCGATTGGCGCAGTCTCGAGTTCGAAGTACGAGTCCCACGTCCGGAACGAGGCGCGCGTCGCCGTAACCTCCAGAGGAGGACCGAGAAGCGGCGTGTAGAAGTCGATCGCGCGATGCAGGTCTTCGACCGGATAGACGAAGTCGAAGCGAATCGGCGTTGTGCGGTTCGGCACCTCATCTGCAGGCGGCGGCGCGCCGGCGTCACCCAGTCTCAGCGTCTCCGTGTGTCCGATGATTCTCCAACGGCCGGCCGACTTGCGAAACAGCTGCAGGATCGTCGCCAGATCGGCATACTCCCAGCGCGCCCCGCCGTGGATGGCAACCCGGTAAAGGGCCGATGCGAAGTCATCGTGGACGCGAAGCCGCAGGTCCCTGATCTCGAGTTGCATGGACGACACGTATCCGTCGGGGCGCTCGCCGCGCGACTCGGCCGAGAGCTGCGCCATGACGTCGGCCACGCCGTAGGCGGCCCGGCCCTGCCGGAAGCGCGCAACGTTCTCATGCAACAGCGCTTGCAGCCCGCCGTCGCTTCGGTCCAGCCAGTGTCGGTGGTAGCTTTCTACGAGGTCCGCCAGAATTTCCGCCTGCTCTTTTGCGCCGGAATTCACTACTATCCCCGACCGGTCGAACACCAGCCGGCCCCAGCGTGATCGGTCGGTGACGTACTTCGATTCTCTCTGCACCGGAAGGGGGTTGGCCGTAACGGCCTCGGACAGGCCACTGCCCGGCTCCGGATATCGTCTCAGTTCAAGCGAATCGTCGGCGGGAGGCGCGCAGCCGACGGCAAACGCAATCGCGAATACCCGGAGGAGTGGTTTCGGCATCGGATTCTGTTATTTGTTGTTCAGAAAGCTCTCGCCGTAATCCATCGGCGCCAAACCGAAGAAGTCCGCCAGGCTCTGGCCGATGTCTGCGAAGGTTTCACGCTGGCCCAGCGAACCGGCCCTGATACCGGCGCCGTAGGCCAGCACCGGGATGTGCTCACGCGTATGGTCCGTTCCCTGCCAGGTCGGGTCGCATCCATGGTCGGCGCAAATGACAAGCAGGTCACGGTCACTCAGGATTCCGAGCAGTTCCGGCAGGCGTGAATCGAAATACTCGAGCGCTTCGGCATATCCGGCCGGGTCGCGCCGGTGTCCGTAGAGCATGTCGAAGTCGACAAAGTTGGTAAACACGATCGACCGGTCGGGTGCAGCCCTGACCGCTTCGATCGTGGCGTCGAACAGCGCGGCATTGCCGGTCGCCTTGATTTTCTTTGTCACACCCTGGTGAGCGTAGATGTCCGCAATCTTGCCGACGCTGATTACCTCGCCCCCGCTGTCGACAAGCCTCTCCAGTACGGTCGGTGACGGCGGCGGCGTCGTCAGGTCCTTGCGATTGCCGGTGCGGACGAAATCGTCCTTGTTCGTGCCGACGAACGGGCGCGCAATGACCCGGCCGACGTTGTACTCGTCCACTAATCCCCGGGCGATGCCGCAAAGCGCATATAGCCGTTCCAGTCCGAACGACTCCTCGTGACAGGCGATCTGGAAGACACTGTCGGCCGACGTATACACGATGGGCTTCCCGGTCCGCATATGCTCTTCGCCCAGTTCCGCGATGATCACCGTCCCGGATGAATGGCAGTTGCCGATAACCCCGGGCAATCCCGCACGCTCGATCAGTCTGTCGAGCAGCTCGGCGGGAAAGGTCTCGGTCTTGTCCGTGAAATAACCCCAATCGAACAACACGGGAACGCCGGCAATCTCCCAGTGACCACTGGGCGTGTCTTTTCCGCTGCTGATTTCCCTGGCGTATCCGTAAGCGCCGACAACCTCTATGTCCTTCTTTGCACCGGCCGGGAACTCGCCGCTGCTCTCACAGGCCGCGTGCATCAAGCCGAGCCGGGAGAGATTGGGCAGATCCAGGCCGCCGCCGTCATCGCCCGATGCCCGGAACCGGGCGATACTGCCGAGCGTGTTGGATCCCGCATCGCCGAAGCGCTCGGCATCGGCGGTCGAGCCGATGCCGAGCGAATCCATCATCAGAATGACCGCCCTGCCCATCAGGCCTGACAGTTTAACTCATGGGGACGGACCCCGAGGGGTCCGTCCCCCTGTCTAAAAGCTCAGGCGCAGGTCCCGCTCGACGTTTTCTCTGGCTTTTTCCAGATCGGACTGCAGGTTCTCGAGCTCTTGCTCCAGGGGGGCGG
>JBHHWI010000164.1:0-4569 GCA_046756445.1 Woeseia sp.
GCTAGGCGCATGCACCACTGCCGGCAAGTCCGTCCCCGGCATTATGCGCTGTTCGAAATCACGGGCCGAATCAACCACGCGAAGAGGATTGCGACCACCGCCAGGGCCCAGACGATGACGGCGCCGGCAGGCATATCCATTCGTGATGACAGGACAAGCCCCGACAGGTAGCCCACGATTCCGACGCCGTAGGCGCATGCCAGCCGCGTCCCGCGGGCGTCGATTTTGCGCGTCGCAAGCGCCGGGACAATCAGGCTGGCAAAAACCAGATAGACGCCGACGAGCTGCATCGATGCAGTGACTGCAAAAGCGAACAAGACGTAGAATCCGATACCGCGGGTCTGGTCGCGAAACAGGTACCACAGGGTGAGAATGGCGGCGCTGACGATCGCGATCGGCAGCAGGCCGTCGAGCGTTACCCACAGTATCTGGCCGACCAGCAGCTCCTTGAGGTGTTCGCTACCGTGCGGGTTTCCGGCCAGCACCAGGATGCCGGCAGTCGCGGCAAGGATGAAGCAGACGCCGATGAGCGCTTCCTGAATTCTCGGCCAGCGCCTGTCGGTCCAGTTCAGTATCAGCGCCGCGATGAGCGCGGCGGACACCGCGGCTGTCTGAACCATGTACCCATGCTGGTCCCAACCCATGGCGTCGGCGGCGATGACGCCGAGGCCTGCGACCTGGGCGATGGCCAGATCGATGAATATGATGCCGCGACGCAGCACCTCGGCGCCGAGCGGCACATGGGTGGCAAGCACCAGAAGGCCTGCCAGCAGTGCCGGGCCGATGATGCTCAATTCAATGGTGTTCATCCGGCCAGCTCCTCGAGAATCGTCAGCGTTGCATCGATCAACTGGAACAGATCCGACGGCCCGTCCGAGGTGTGGACGGTGTACGGTAATTGCATGGCTCGCACTTTCAGCCGCCGGGACAACCACGCCGACGGCTTTTCGTTTGCGTATGGCGTGCGGACAACGGCGGCCGGCGGATTCGGAGACAATCGTTCCAGAAGACCGGCGAGGTGCGCGGCGCTCGGCGGGATGCCGGGTTTCGGCTCCAGAGTGGCCACGATATCGAGGTCGAGCCAGTCGGCGAGATAACTGAAACTGCGGTGGTGCGACGCCAGCCGAAGCCCGCGCAAGGCCTCACCGCGCTGCTCCCAGCCGATGGCCGCGTCCTCCCATCGTTCCAGGAATCCCTGCAGGTGACCGAGGTAGTCGCCGGTGTTGGCAGGATCGAGCACGGTCAGTCGCTCGGCCAGTTTCTCCGCGATCCGGGCAACGTTGCTCGGGTTGAGGTGAATATGCGGATTGCCCTGGGGATGGATGTCGCCCTGCGACCGGTCGATCATCTTCGGAATCTCGAGCTTGCGGACGAAGTCCGCCGCCAGGAAATAACCCGGCCGGCCCGGCTGTATGTCGGGATTCCCGGCCCGTCGCAGCAGCAGGGGCAGCCAGCCTATTTCGAGATCGGCGCCGGTGCACACGAGCAGATCCGCGCGGCGCGTCGCGGCGATCAGGCTGGGCCTTGCCTGTAACCGGTGCGGGTCCTGAGCAGCCGTGGTGGCGACGGTGACTGTCACGTCGTCGCCGGCCAGCTCCTTGACCAGAGAAGCCCACTCCGGCTCGCAGGCGAATACTTCGATGGCGTTCGCTGCCCACGGCAGCAGCAGAAGACACAGCGTCGCGATGAATCGTTTCATTGCCGGACCTCCTAGAACTCGTGCGCGCCGTGGGCGCCGACGCTCATGAGGTACTGCAACAGCAACTGGCTGTCGCTTCCAGCCAGCACCCGGTCCTCAATGAACTGCAACCTCAGCCGGCTGAACTCGCTGGGCGACCAGTCGATCATGAGCGTGTCCCTGGACGAACTCCGCCCCGGATCCTCCAGAATCGTGCCCGCGAACGACGCTCCGTTGTCGGCGTCGACCTCATCGTGCCGGTACCCCACGCGCCAGTTCTGCATGAACTGCCAGACACCCTGCAGGTACCAGCCGTCCTGATCGCCGTCGTACGGGAGCCCGGCGAAGTCGCCGCTCTCGTCGCGGCGGAAGTATTCGCCCTGGGCTTTGAAATTCCGCACCGTCGGATTTCCCTGCGGCGCCCACTTCCAGACGAAATCCACGCCGGACAGGTCGCTGTCTCCCGTGAAAATCGCCGTGCCTGCGGCTCTTTCGGCGACGTCGGCGGCCAGATGCGACAGGCCCACCTGCCAGCTGTGGCTCGCGCCGACGTCGCCCCCGGTTTTGGCGAACAGGGCGATGGTGTCCGCCGAAGACCGGTTGTGCGAGCCGGAGGGAAAGTTGCTGCTCCAGTCGAACTCGGCGCCGAACTCGAGCAGCAGCGGGGTCGGCGCGATCCAGCGAAGCTGCACGCCGTCCGGAACGTACTGGCCGCCGAGAAACGCCTGGTAGGGCAGCGGCCGGTCGGCGAAGTCGTCGGCGTGCCGGTGAAACTTGTTCAGGTAACCGATTCCGGAGAAATAGCGCCCGCCGAGCAGCGTCAGTCCGTTCGACAGTCCCGTTGTCTGTATCCAGGCTTCCTCGACGGCAATCTCGGTCTCACCGTCGTCGTCCTCCAGCGCCAGCGTCAGATTGCCGAAGAATCGCGAATCGACGCTGGCTTTCATGTTGAGCTCCGACTCACCGAGCGAAAAACCCGAGCCGCCGGGGCCGAGTTCGCCACCCGGGATGAAGCCGGGGATCTCCTCCCAGCCGGGACCGATATCCGCAAAACGGGCGACAAGCACCGCGCCGATGGCCGGATTGTAGGTATTGGGCGCGGACGCCCCGGCGGTCAGGTCGATCGCCGTTTGCTCGGCGATGTCCATCGCCTGGTCCGCGTCACGGCTTGCGCCCAGTGCCGCGCGTTCCGCGCGGTCCAGTCTGTTCTCGAGAGCCGCAATGCGGCTCTCGTAGTCGTCTTTCATCTCCGCCAGCAGTTGCCGAAGCTCCGCGACCTCGCCCGACAGGTCCTGTGCATTGAGCGTTTGCGTCGACAGCAATAGCAACGTCAGAGATAACGCCAGTCTTTGTTTCAGCATGATGTTCCACCACCCATGAATACCGCCCCGGCGTCCGCGTGCGATGGTCCCATTCCTCATGGGCCAGAAGCACGTGATCGCCAGATTCGTGAAATTCTAATGGCCCGAAGGCGCCGGTACTGCTTAGTGTGCTGCCGGAGGTGCCCGCTGGCGGGCGAGGGGAAGTTGAACTGAATCTGACGCGATTTCCGGTTCGACGTCGATACCGGCAAGGCAGTACTGGATCTCGATACCCGATTTCGATTGGATACACGCCGAATTCAGCGCATGCCCGGCCAGGCAGCTCGCGCAGACCTGGACTTGCGGGCTGCCGGGTTCGTGCTGATACGCATGTGCGAGCGCCCCGGTTTGCGCGGCCAGGAAAACGGCCGTCAGCAGAACGCACAGCGGTCTCTCGCAGAATCGATGCCGGGTACGCATGGGTGCGGATTCTAGCAGTTCATCAGCAGTATGACCCTTCTGCCGCCTCGGGATTTCCGCGTTTTTGTCGGTGCCGGTCCCGTTTGACCTAATGCCCGTCTGCGGCCCGGCATGTCCGTGACAGTCGATCCGGCACTCGCCTACATCGTGCATTTCCAGCAGAATAGTGGACTGACCAGCCAAAGGCCCCTCATGAGATACCAATCGCGCAGAATCCTGATCGAAGCCGGCGGGCTTGCAGTCGTGCTCGCCCTGCTGGGGGCCTGTGCGACGACGACGCGGACGGTCCTGGTGCCGTCGGCGGACAGCAAGGACTGTGTGGTCCTGATGCATGGTCTCAATCGCAGCTACCGCGCCATGACCAAAATGGCCAGAGGGCTGCAGGAAGCCGGGTTTTCGACGGCAAATGTCGATTATCCGTCGCAGTCAGGTCCTATCGAGGAACTCGCGCCCCGGGTCGTCGAGGAAGGTCTGGATAAATGCCGCAATACCAACGCGGAGCAGATTCACTTCGTGACCCATTCGATTGCCGGCATTCTGCTTCGCTACGCGCATAATGAGTCGCCGATTCCCGACCTCGGCAGGGTCGTCATGCTTGCGCCGCCGAACCGGGGCAGCGAGCTGGTCGACAAGACCAGGCATTGGCCGGGTGCCGAACTCATTTCAGGGAAGGCGGGCCTGCAGCTCGGCACCGATGCACAGAGCATCCCGGCTCAACTGGGTCCGGTCGATTTCGAGCTGGGTGTGGTTGCCGGCACCGGCACGATGAGTTTCTTCTCCGCGATGTTGACGGACCCCGACGACGGGAAACTCTCCATCGCGGAAACAGAAGTCGAAGGCATGGACGACTTCCTCGTCGTCAAGAAGTCACATCACTACATCATGACCAGCGACAAGGTCATCGAAAACACCAAAGCGTTTCTGCTCACTGGAAAATTTCCCGACTCGATGGCCGCAACCAGTTCGATTTTATCGACCCAATAACCAGAACCTATCTCAAAATATCGCTTGGCCGCACAGTGCGCCTTGCGGGATGAGCTGCAAGGCGCTTGGAGCGAGATCCGGCCACAATCCGGACAGCCAGTGAAATCGACAAGGTGTCAGCATTCG
>JBHHWI010000165.1:0-4485 GCA_046756445.1 Woeseia sp.
AAAATCATGACCATCTCGGCAATCCCGGGCGGTCTCGTGCAATTTTCAGGCTAAGCCTCGGCGTTAGTCACAATTCTGCCCATGAGTGTGTCAGGCACTCTTGGATTGAGCGCTGGATGCGGAAACGTATCCTCATCGTCTTCACTGTCCCTGTGATGATCAGGCTGCAGACAGCTGAAATCCTTTTCGATCAGCAAGGAAAGGCGGCCTGTATCCGCGAGTTTCTGCTCCGCATGAAAAGACACCTTATCGGTACTAGCCTGAACATTGCACGCTCATGCAATGTTCAGGCTAGCCCAATCAAGCGCCATTGATTTCGGCAAACTGACCACGAGACTGCCGTTAGCAAGACTTGCAGAGACATCGTCGTTTTTGGATACATCCAGACGATAGGTCAGAACAGAGTCCGGAAAGCGGGTTGTTTCCACAATGCTCGCGCCAGCGGCGACCCGATCAACCTCACTACGTTTCAGGCGCAAGCGTAAGGTATCACCGCGAATTCGGAGTTTCATAAGCCGACATCAACTTTAGACATTGACAAAATGCTAACAAGTAAAATGATTGCGCTTCGTCTCGGATAAGGCATATGCCGTTGAAAAGAAACTCGGTTTCTGAGTTACTCGGGCGCGATCGCGAGAAATTGGGTGATGGTTTTCCATTTGGAGCCCTATCCCGGGACCCTGTCATCATTTCCCGGATGGCTGGTATGTGTTTTCCACGAGCGGCTCGGCCTCAACCTGTCGGACATGGCACTGGTTGCAGAAATAACGGCTTGCCGACACGCGCTCCAATATCTCTCCTTCAAAAGCCATAAAGTGCGTCGCACTGACCATCGGCGCGCCGGTGTTTTGGAAAGTCGCCTTGCTGTGACAGGCGAGGCAGGTGTTGGTCTGTAGAGTTATCTCGTAGCCGTCAGTATTGTGGGGGATCAGCGGCGGTTGTTGGGCAAAACTCCGTTCGATTTTTTTCTGTGCGGGCTGCCATTCTTTCACCGATGGCTCCTCGGAGCTTGCATCGATAGATATCGGCCCGCGTAAAGACTCGATCTGATCGTCTGCGACTGATACGAGCGGACCGACCGAAATCACCGCAAGGATTGTCATAAAGGGAAGCAGCGGCTTTTTCATGATTCAATCTCCATTGTTCCTGGGGTCTTGGACACCTCGCGTTTCCTTAATCCTGTGCTGAATTTGAAAACGTCCTCTGGGCAAACGTCTATGCAACAGCCGCAATCGGTACACGCCAGCGCCGGAACAATCGGCGTCTCGAAGCTTTGGCCATCCTGCTATGCCGGCATATCCGTTGTGCCTGTCATTTTCCTCAAGCCGCGGATACCTTCATGGCGCACTTCTTGTAGTCCGTCTGTTTTGAGATAGGGCAGGTTGCATCCAGCGTCAGCTTGTTGATCAGGCGACGGGCATCGAACCACGGCACGAAAGCGACGCCTACCGGTGGCTGGTTACGGCCGCGAGTCTCGACATGAGCGGTGATCTCTCCACGGCGGGTCTGCAGTCGAGCCACGGAACCTCGCTTCAGACCGCGCTTTTTGGCGTCTTCGGGGTGCATGAAGACGGGCGCGTCCGGAAAGGCCTTGTACAGCTCGGGGACTCGCTGGGTCATACTGCCGGAGTGCCAATGTTCGAGCACCCTGCCCGTGACCAGCCACATGTCATATTCCTCGTCCGGTTGCTCGGCAGCGGGCTCGTAGGGCAAGGCGAATATGATCGCCTTGCCATCCGGCTTGCCATAAAAGCGTACGCCGTCACCCTTCTTGACGAAGGGGTCATAACCTTCCCGGTAGCGCCACCGGGTTTCTTTACCGTTGACGACGGGCCAGCGGAGTCCCCGAGTGGCGTGATAGTCGTCGAACGTTGCGAGGTCGTGGCCGATTTTCGGACCGGTGGTGCCGAATCGTCGATACTCTTCGTACAAGCCTTTCTGCAGGTAGAAGCCGAAGTGCGACATTTCATCGTTGTCGTATCGGTTACCGTGGTCATCGGTCACCGTCTGGGCTGGATACTTGTTCACCTGGCCATTCGCAAATAGCACATCGTAGAGCGTCTTGCCCCGGTACTCGGGTTTCCGGGTGATCAGCTTCTCGGGCCAGACTTCCTCGACTTTGAAACGCCTGGAAAACTCCACCAGCTGCCAGAGATCGGATTTCGCCTGTGCCGGGGCTTTGACCTGCTGGCGCCAGAACTGCGTACGGCGTTCCGCGTTGCCGTAGGCGCCCTCTTTCTCGGTCCACATCGCCGTGGGGAGTATGAGATCGGCCGCCATCGCTGAAACCGTCGGGTAGGGATCCGATACGACGATGAAATTGTCGGGGTTACGGTAACCGGGGAACGCCTCCTCGTTAATGTTGGCCGCAGCCTGCATGTTATTGTTGCACATCAGCCAGTAGGCATTGATGTCACCGTCCTTGAGCTTGCGGTTGTGCAGTACCGCATGGAACCCAGGCTTCGCCTGAACGGTTCCTGCCGGCAGTTGCCAGATTCCCTCGGTGAATGTTCTGTGTTTCTCGTTATTCACGACGAGATCTGCAGGCAGGCGGTGTGCGAAGGTGCCCACCTCGCGAGCCGTGCCACAAGCCGAAGGCTGACCGGTTAGCGAAAAGGGTCCGTTACCGGGCTCGGCGATTTTGCCGGTGAGCAGGTGCAAGTTGTAGACGAGGTTGTTCACCCAGGTACCGCGGGTATGCTGATTGAATCCCATGGTCCAGTAAGAGACCACCTTGACCCTGGGGTCTGCATACAGCTCGGCCAGCGCCAGCAGATCCTCTTTGGGGACACCTGTCAGCTTCGATGTGTAGTCCAAGTCATACTGGGCCACGAACTTGCTGTAGGCTTCGAAGGTCATCGGCTTGGAACCGCCCGCATCGTCTGCGTTGGCCGCCTGCTTTTGCAGTGGGTGCGCTGGTCGAAGTCCGTAACCGATGTCACGATTGCCTTCACGGATATTCACGTGACTTTTCAGGAAGTCGTGATTGACGTTGCCCGTTGCGATGATGTGTGATGCGATATAGTTGAGAATCGCCAAATCGGTCTGCGGCTCGAAGACGATCGGGATATCGGCGAGATCGAAGTTTCGGTTCTTGAATGTCGACAGCACGGCGACTTTGCATCCTTCATGAGTCAAGCGGCGGTCGGTCAGGCGGGACCAGAGGATCGGGTGCATTTCCGCCATGTTCGCTCCCCACAGGACGAATGCGTCCGCGTGCTCCAGGTCGTCGTAACAACCCATGGGTTCGTCGGCTCCGAATGTCCGCATGAATCCCGCCACGGCCGACGCCATGCAATGACGCGCGTTCGGCTCAATGTTATTGCTTCGGAACCCGGCCTTCATGAGCTTGACGGCCGCATAGCCCTCCCACACGGTCCATTGTCCAGAGCCGAACATGCCAATCGAGGTTGGGCCTTTCTTATTCAAGGCTGATTTCCATTTTTGAGCCATGATGTCGAAAGCCCTGTCCCAGCTTATCGGCGTGAACTCTCCGTTCTTGTCGTATTCGCCATCGGTCATGCGCAGCAACGGTTGCGTAAGTCGATCTTCCCCGTATTGGATCTTCGAGAGGAAGTATCCCTTGATGCAATTCAGTCCCCGGTTTACCGGCGCGTCGGGATCGCCCTGGGTCGCCACGATCCGGCCATCCTCGACGCCGACGAGAACGCCGCATCCGGTCCCGCAGAACCGGCACGGCGCCTTGTCCCATCGGATCCCGTCATCAGTCCTGGCCAGGGCATTGCCCATAAGCGAAGAACCGGCAGCGGCCGCGGTGGCCGCAATAGCGTTGTTTCTAACGAATTCGCGTCGTGTCAGCTTCATGATGGGGTATCCTGATTCAGAGAATCTGGTTCGTCATTGAAGTAATAAGTGACGGCAGCGGACAGCACACCCTCTACGTTCCTGATTTCGGCAAACGTATCGGCCATGTCCTCCACAGTAGGGCATTCGATAAGGGTGATCAGACGCCCGTCACCGGCATCCGAATGAACATCGATACCGGATATCGTTGCCAGCCGGCTCCGGACTTGATCTACCTCTGTCGGTCTGGCGTGAACCAGCACGCCGCTAATGTGAAGGGCAGTCACAGGTGGGTCCTCTCATGAGCAGGACATTCGGACAAGTTTTCAGCCGATAACACCGTTTCGGTACTCATCATATAGCCACCATTTGTATGGCGCTGGCAGGACAAAGTCGGAAACATTCCCCGCAACCGTCACACAGATCGGAATCCACGAATGGCTCGGGCAGACTGTTCAGTTTTGGCTTGAAGGCAATAGCCCGGGGTTCACAACTATCCTCACAGGTCCGACACAGCACCTGATTCTTGGCCAGGCAGCGGCGTCCAATATCCGCTCTATAGGTATCTGACGGCTCGTATACTTGCTGCCTGGCTTCCCAGTGACCTCGCAAGAACTGGCCGCGGGATAATGTCTTCAACACGCAGCTCCTCAAGAAAGCATGCTTTCAGCGACAATGCGG
>JBHHWI010000166.1:0-4463 GCA_046756445.1 Woeseia sp.
ACAGAGATGGAATCACAAAGGGAATACCGATGAAATCGTTCAATGATCTTGCCGACTTTTCGACGGAAGAGATATCCGCGCTCCTTGCGCTTGCCAACCGGCTCGACGAGAAGCCCGAGCCGAAGGCATTGCGCGGCAAAGTACTGTCGCTGCTCTTTCTCAGTCCGTCATTGAGGACGCTGGCGTCCTTTCAGGCCGCCATGACCAGGCTCGGCGGGGGCTCGTTCGTGATCTCCCCGGAGATGTCGATCCATGGGATCGAAACGCGGCCCGGAATCGTCATGGACGGGGCCGCGGCCGAGCATATTCGCGAGGCCGTGCCCGTGATCGCTTCATACGGCGACGCCATCGGCATCCGTGCTTTCGCGGAGCGCAGGCACCTCGAGCACGATCTTGCGGAGACCGAATTCTCGTCGCTGACGGCGCTGATCGACACGCCGTACATCAACATGGAATCGGCAACCAATCATCCCTGTCAGAGTCTGGCCGACTGGAAGACACTGGATGACCTGGGGATACCAGCAGGCGGCGGCAGATTCGTGCTGAGCTGGGCGTACCATCCGATGCCTCTGCCGCTTGCCGTGCCGGCGGCGACCGTGCACATGGCGGCGATGCGCGGCATGGACGTAACCGTGCTGCGCCCCGACGGTTTTGCACTGCCGGAACCCATCATGGAAAAGGCCAGAAAGGCGGCGGAAGCGTCCGGCGGCTCGGTGCGCGAGGCCAGCGACCGGACGCTGGCGATGGACGGCGCCAATGTCATCTACGCCAAGTCCTGGTCTTCGACGGATCACTATGGTGACCGGGCCAGGGACGCCGAGCTTCGTGGCGAGCTCGATCACTGGTGTGTCGACGAGCCATGGTTCGAGATCGCAGCAAACGACTGCCGGTTCATGCACTGCCTGCCGGTGCGTCGCGGCGTAGTGGTCAGCGAACGCGTGCTCGACGGCCTCCGGAGCGTCGTGATCGGGCAGGCCCGCAACCGCATGCTGGCGCAGATGGCGGTGCTGCACGAGATGCTCGGGGACGCATCCGACATCTAGAACCTATCTCATGGATACGCATGGCCGCGTCGCGGAGCGTTACAATAGATGAGCCGGTGCGTTATATTGCTGGCCAACCCTCACCCGCTGATTACGCTTCGGTACAGATTATGAATATGCAGTTTCGCCTGGCATTGGTGCTCGTCCTTTTCCTCATAGCAGGCTGTGGCCAGAAGGGGCCTTTGTACTTGCCCGGCAATCCGAGCCGGATCAATACGGAAGTGCCGCCACAGCAGCAGACACAGGCCGAGGAAGACGACGAAGAGAAAGAAAAAGAATCGAAAGACGAATGACTGACAATACGCTCGTCCTCATCGACGGGTCGTCGTATCTCTACCGGGCATTTCACGCACTGCCCAGCCTCAGTAATTCCCGGGGTGACCCCACGGGCGCCGTTCACGGCGTGCTGAACATGATCAACAAGCTCATCCGGGAACAGGAGACGGAACACATTGCGGTCGTATTCGACGCGCCCGGCAAGACGTTTCGCGATGAGATGTTTGCACA
The DNA here is from genome assembly GCA_046756445.1 of Woeseia sp. GTDB lineage: Bacteria > Pseudomonadota > Gammaproteobacteria > Steroidobacterales > Woeseiaceae > JACZWL01. Next base: position 1,551 of record JBHHWI010000166.1, read on the forward strand.
GTACAAGGCGAACCGGCCGCCGATGCCGGACGAGCTCCGTCTGCAGATAGACCCGGTGCTCGAGGCGGTATCGGCAATGGGCCTGCCACTGCTGCGCATCGAAGGAGTCGAGGCTGACGACGTTATCGGCACCTTGTGCGAGAACGCCGTCAAGGACGGTATGAATGTGCTGGTATCGACCGGCGACAAGGACATGGCACAGCTCGTCGACGAGCAAGTAACACTGGTCAACACCATGAGCGGCACCGTGCTGGACAGGGATGGCGTAAAGCGGAAATTCGACGTCTATCCCGAACAGATCATCGACTATCTCGCTCTTGTCGGCGACAAATCGGACAACATTCCGGGAGTGCCGAGAGTAGGCGCAAAGACCGCGGCCAAGTGGCTGAACCAGTACGGCAGCGTGGCGGAAATCGTAAAGAACGCGGACGAGATCACCGGCAAGGTCGGCGAGAGCCTGCGGGACAATCTCGATCAGCTCGAGTTGTCGCAAAGGCTGGCGACGATTCGACAGGATATCGATGTCGAGGGAAAACCCGGCGACCTCAGGCGCCGGGAACCGGATCTCGAACACTTGAGAGCGCTGTATGGGCGACTCGAGCTCAGGACGCTTCTTCGCCAGTTGGATGAACACGGTGGTGATGCCGGCGACACGGAATCCCCGAAGCCCCCGACCAGCAAAGGCAAATACCACACGATACTCCGACGATCGCAATTCCGGACCTGGCTAAAGAAAATCGATCGGGCAGCGCTTGTGGCAGTGGATACCGAGACGAACAGCCTGAACTACATGCAGGCGGAGATCGTCGGGATTTCACTGGCCGTGAAAGTAGGCGAGGCCGCCTATATTCCGGTCGCTCACGACTATCCCGGCGCACCGGAGCAAATACCGCGACATGAGGTGCTTGCGGCTCTCAAGGAATTCCTCGAGGACCCGGATCAGAAGAAGGTCGGCCACCATCTCAAATTCGATGCGCATATCTTCGCGCGCTACGGCATCAGGCTGAAGGGCATGCAATTCGATTCGATGCTCGAGTCCTATGTCCTGAACAGCGTGGCGACACGGCACGACATGGACTCCACCGCCGGCAGGTATCTCGGCATCAACACGACTCACTACGAGGACGTCGCAGGTAAAGGCGCGAAGCAGCTTACTTTCAATCAGATCGACCTGGAGCAGGCATCACCGTATGCGGCCGAGGACGCCGACATTACGCTTCGGCTGCACGAATGCCTGTGGGGAGAACTCAAAAAGACGAGGCCGCTCAGGAAACTCTACGAAGAAATCGAACAGCCGCTGGTGCCGGTCCTTCTGGATATGGAGGAGGCCGGTGTACTGATCGATCGGAAGATGCTGAAGAAACAGAGCGGCGAGCTCGCGAAGTCGATGGCCCGGCTCGAGCAAAAGGCACACGGGCTTGCCGGCGCGCCGTTCAACCTGGGTTCGCCAAAGCAACTTCAGCAGATCTTGTTCGACGATCTCGGCCTGCCGGTAGTTCGCAAGACTCCGAAAGGCCAGCCTTCGACGGCGGAGGACGTGCTGGTCGAACTGGCCGAGGAGTACGAGCTGCCGGAGGTCATCCTCGAATTCCGGTCCGTCAGCAAACTGAAGAGCACCTATACGGACAAGCTGCCGGAGCAGATCTCCCCCGATACCGGCCGGGTGCACACTTCATATCACCAGGCCGTCGCGGCAACGGGCAGGCTCTCGTCCACCGATCCCAATCTCCAGAACATCCCGATCCGTACTCCGGCGGGACGGCGCATCCGGCAGGCTTTCGTCGCCCCCGCGGGCTTTACGATGCTTGCCGCCGATTACTCCCAGATCGAGCTGCGGATCATGGCGCACTTGTCCGGCGACGAGGGCCTCAAGTCCGCCTTCGAGGCCGAGCTCGACATTCACAAGGCGACCGCGGCCGAAGTCTTCGGACTGGATCCCGACGATGTCACCGCCGATCATCGTCGTTCGGCAAAGGCGATCAACTTCGGCCTCATGTACGGCATGTCCGCCTTCGGGCTTGCGAAGCAACTCGGCATCACGCGAGGAGAGGCGCAGGAGTACGTGGACCTCTATTTCGAGCGCTACCCCGGCGTGAAGGCATTTATGGACGGAATACGCGCGCAGGCGCATGACTCGGGCTTTGTGGAGACGATGTTCGGCCGCCGCCTTTATTTGCCCGAGATAAACGACCGCAATGCACAAAGAAGACAATACGCCGAGCGCAGCGCGATCAATGCGCCGATGCAGGGAACTGCCGCCGACATCATCAAAAAAGCGATGATTGCCGTTCACGGTTGGATAAAGGAAAACGACGTACAGGCGCGCATGATCATGCAGGTTCACGACGAACTCGTATTCGAGGTTGCAGAAGACCAGGCCGATTCGGCGCGCGAGGAAATCGTGGCCATGATGAGCCTCGCCGCAGATCTTGCCGTACCACTCAAGGTCGACGCAGGCATCGGTGCGAACTGGGACGAAGCTCACTAGCCTGAAAATTGCACGAGACCGCCCGAGATTACCGACATGGTCATGATTTTGATACAAATGGCGATGCTTGTTGATGGTGACACTTTGTAAGAATCACCGGCTGTCCGGTCTGTGGCCGGATCTCGTTACGCCTGACTGGCTCTTCCTTCGAGCCATAGCCCGCTATGGCTCTCAGTCCAGAGCGGCGTCAGCCGCGACGATCTCTCGCCCACAATCCCGGACTCTCGTGCAATTTTCAGGCTAGACCCTTGATTTAATTCTTATAAAACAACAAATTACCGGGGCCGGGAACTCTTCGCCGGGATCTGGTTCAAACAGTCTGAGTGCTTTTGTCACTTGCCTGCTTACCTCCCTAGGCAGGCGTGCAACTCGGTCACCCCAAGCCGGTTGCGTATACTGACCCCGGGTGTTCACTTGAAGTAACA
>JBHHWI010000167.1:0-4417 GCA_046756445.1 Woeseia sp.
ACCCTTCGCCGCCAGTCGTCTCCAGTATTGCGATTCGTCTCAGTACGGCCAAAAGCAGCCACAGAGGACGGGCATATCATTGTGCGTTTAAGATTGGGCGCGCTGGCACAACAATGTCTGTCGGACTGATCGTGAAGCCTATTCCTCCTGCTGGTCTGCTATGTGCCTCCCAAACTTGCGATAATGGCGATAAAATCCGTTTTTTCGTCGTCAGCTATGTTCAATTCGTCCAACGTTTGCTCCATATATTCAAGAACTGATTGCCAGTGTTCGTCGGTAATCCCAACCCTTGTATGGACCATCTTGACATCACGACCAGTGTAAACGCAGGGCCCGCCGGTAAGGTCACACAACAAATCGAGCGCAAGCTCACGACCTTTCGTCCCCATTTCTTCATCTATATCAGCGAGAAATAGACTGAGTTCCGGGTCGTCGAACACACGGGGTCCCCAGTTATCCAAGATGGCGGCGACTACGTCGTAGCCTCCGAGACGCTGATAAAGAGTTTTTTGCTTACTATCGGCTTCTGATTCTGGTGCTGACAGAGGAAGGTTGCTGTTGAAGATGTCACGATGCATTTGCCATGTGCCGTCTATATATCGCCAGATCTCGACGTATTTGCCCTCATCGACGGTCGCTCCATCAGCATCGCTAATGGTGTAGGTCCCTACTTTGTAACCGACATCACCGTGCGCATACGCCTCCGTGTCTTTTATCTCGCCACCGATGCCACTGGCCTGGAAGTCCGCCCAGAAGGCCTCGATGGCTGCCCGGCCAATTAGCGTATCGCTGTTTGGTGGCATCAGCGCGCCATCTTCTGCATATATAGCTGCAAGTGCGGCTGAATCTCTGGCGTCAAATGCCGACTGCCAAACATCTCGCATGGCCTTGAGTCCTTCCAGATCTGTCTGCGGGGCCTGCATACAACCCGCCATCAGCAGGACAAACGCCGAGATCATTAACTTCTTCATGGGACTCTCCTGAGTTTTTCTATTGTGCTTCTAATTATAGAAGAATCAGACGAGACTACCGATTGTAGGAATACAGATGTCTATATAGGGTCATCAGCCAACATTTTACTGCATATTGATGGATGTGCTGGTTTCGTAAGAAAGGCAGTCGTCGGGCGACATATTTCGATTGCCGACGATTTTGAACGGCAGCCCTTACCAAGAGCCGTCGCCCAATAACCAGTTTCGAGCATCCTATGAATTACGGCAATCGGTCAATGGCAAACGTCGAATGGCTCATGAACTCCAAGACGGGCTGTCGCGGTCGAGCCTATCCGTGCGTGTTCCGGATCCGTTTTCCGATATTACGCATGAAGTTGACCATCACCAGCATGGCGACACCGATCACGACAAGTGCGATCGCCACGAGCCATACCAGAATTTGCGGATACAGAATGATGGATACACCCAGGATGATGAAGACAAGTCCGGGAATGATCATCCAGAATCCGGAGCCCGGTTTCTCCATCATTCCCTTGCATGTCTCTGCCATCGGGCACGTCGGCATTGGTGCTGTATCTGCCATTGTTTGCTCCATATACTTTGAGGACGTCAGTCGATCTCGCTGAGGCTTATTTCTCTATCGCGGTCTCGCCAAGGAGTTCGCGTGCTTTCTTGCGAACAGCATTTTCCGCGCCCCGGTTCACCATCAAACCTACCTTGACTGCTTCAGCAACCTCCTCGTGGTCGATTCCCAGCTCGTCGCATTTAGCAAGGTGATAGTCCATGCACGGGTGGCAGTTTGCCGCTGCCGCAGCCCCCATGGCCACAAGTTCTTTCATCTGTTCGTCCACTTTCTGTCTCCTCAATAATCGTCCGAATCATGCGCTGCTAATTTCAAAGGATCATCAGCAGCAGCAAGCCCGAGTGACCGAATGCCCGGATGGTCCGCAGCACACCTGCTCAGTCTCGCTTGTCAGCTGTTGGCCAAGATACGTCTTGCTGGACAGATAGAAGTTGGTGAACTTCTCCACAAAATCTTCTGCGACGGACTTCTCCGGCAGGCCCGTGGCGCATATGGCCTGTTGCCACGCTTTGACCTTCGGGAACTCGGCCAGGAAATCATAACCGGAGTGCTGTTGAATGATGGCTGCGCGGTGCAGTAACGGCAACCAGGCAATATCGACCATGCCAACCTTGTCCCCGCTGAAGAATTGACTATCACCCAGTCTCTTTTCGACGGCTGCGAACGCCTTTTTCAGCTTGGTCGCGCGCTCCACAAACGTGACTCGATCAGGGCTTCTTTGGGCGGAGCACTGGACAAGGTAGTTCTTGGTAGCGAGGTATGACCACGCCCGCTCTTGTGCCTTCTCAACGGGATCACCAGGAAACAACGGTTCTCCGGCAGTCTCCTCGATGTACTCTACGATGGCATCGGACTCGTGAAGAGCGCGACCGTCATCGGCTACCAGTACCGGCACCTGACCCAATGGTGATATCTCGAGGAACCAATCGGGCTTGTCGCCAAGGTCGATATTCTCGATCTCGTAAGGGAGGTTCCTGGCCTCGAGCAGGGCCGTGACCCTTTGTACGAATGGGCAAATTTCCGAGCTGTAGATTTTCATTCGGTATCTCCTGTCGGCCTCTATTAAGGGAGACGCGAGATACCCGAAAAAGACGCAATTCCGTCAGCAGCACTCCTTGTCCCTGGGTTCATAGGCGCTCAGATTGCCCCTTGCATCAATCTCCAGGGCACAGCACTTCTGGTAGAGCTCTCTGAGCATCGCCCGTCCCCGCTGGACGCGGGACTTCGCTGCTGAGTGACTCAGTCCCAGCCTGGCCGCCAATTCTGTCTGCGGCACATTATCGAGATCGGCGGCCTGCACGGCGTCTCGATACTTCTCCGGGAGCTGCGAAATGAAGGGTCGGATACACTGAGCCAGCTCCTGTCGGATCTCCTCGTATGCTTCCACATCATCCTCGGGTGGCAGCAGGATATCCGGTAATGATGCATCCGGCCGCGCTCGACGGTAATAATCATTCAGCGTATTCCGGGCCACTTGGTATAACCAGGGCCGGAACTTCGATGGCTCCCTAACGTCGCTGATGTGCTCGTGCGTCTTGATCAACACCTGCTGAACGAGGTCATCAACGTCCGCGCTATGCGGCAATCGGGCATTGAGGAACTGCTTGATCCCCTGGCCATATTCCGACCATACGGTTTCGACATCGGTTGTTGAACCCATGATCCAGTTTTCATCCCACAAGCATCTCGCTGTAAAGCGAGACATCGGGTGCGGTAAACGTCCGCGGTGGGGCAGTGGCCGTCATTTTACTCCAAATTACTGCAACAGCGCCCCCGGGGCCCGAACCAGCCGTTCGACGCGCGCTTGCCTGTATTGGGGGATCCGAGCATTGGCGGTCGGCGCAAGCAGTCATCCGGCCGGAGAAACGCGGATTGTCTCAGAGCGGCCAGGAGCCGAGTGCCGGTAGCAAGTGCAGTGCAAGGTGTGCCCGCTGTGTTCGCTTTCTTTTGCCTCAGGCCCGCCTGCTTACGACATCGGGCCATTCCATTTACTCTCTTTACAGTGACTCGGGGATGCTCCAGTATTCCAGCCCGGGACGTTTCCGGAATTCGGAGATCGCATTGCGGATTGCTTCGGCGCCGATCGTTTCCGCGTAATGCATCGGCCCGCCGCGGTGACGCGGGAAGCCGTAACCGTTGATCCAGATCACGTCGATGTCGCCGGCACGGGCAGCGATGCCGTCTTCGAGGATTCGTGCGCCTTCGGCGATCAGCGCATAGATGCAGCGCTCGATGATCTCCTGCTCGGTGATCTCGCGTTGCTCAATGCCGAGCCGCTCGGCTTCCGCATTGATCATCTGCTGCACTTCGGGGTCGGGCACCGGGCTACGAGACCCCTGCTCGTATAAGTACATGCCCTTGCCGGTTTTCTGACCGTAGCGGCCCTGCTCGGCGAGCATGTCGGCGATTCGGTAGAAGGTCGGGTCGTCGGGGAGATCGTCGCGTTCCTGACGGGCCTTGTAGCCGACGTCGAGTCCGGCGAGGTCGCCGACCGCGTTCGGTCCCATCGCCATGCCCCAGTCGTAGAGCACCCGGTCGATGTACTCGGGGGGCGCGCCCTCGAGCAGCAGGCGCTGGTTCTCCCGGCCGTAGCTGTAGAGCATCCGGTTGCCGACGAAGCCGAAGCAGTTGCCGACCACGACGCCGGTCTTGCCGAGACGCTTTGCCAGTGCGAGTGAGCTGGCGATGACCTCGTTCGAGGTCTTGCTGCCGCGCACGATCTCGAGCAGGCGCATGATATGCGCCGGGCTGAAGAAGTGCAGGCCGATGACATCCTGTGGACGCTTCGTTGCGGCTGCGATCTCGTCGATGTCCAGCGTCGAGGTGTTGGTCGCGAGGATGGCGCCCTGCCTGCATGCGGCGTCGAGCGTGCCGAACACTT
>JBHHWI010000168.1:0-4374 GCA_046756445.1 Woeseia sp.
CCGGTTTGTGGCCGGATCTCGTCGCGCCTGACTGGCTCTTCCCTCGAGCCATAGCTCGCTATGGCTCTCGGTCCAGAACTGCGTCAGTCGCAACGATCTCTCGTCCACAATCCCGGTCTCTCATGCAACATTCGGGCCTGTGATCGCAAGACTCGATCCGCATCTCGTGGCGGTGTACCGGCGTCTTTGGCGGTACGTCGTGCCGTACTGGGCAACGGGCATGGTCGCGATCGTGGCCATGGCCGCCGCGGCGGGCGTGGAGGCGACGCTGATCATCCTCCTGAAACCGCTGACCGATCAGACGCTGGTCGAGCACAATCTGGAGACGGCACGTTGGATGCCCTGGGCGTTCATCGGCATTTTCGTTCTCAGAGGTCTCGCCGGTTTTACGTCGGAGTATTTCCTGGGCTGGATCGGCCGGGCCGTGATCAGCGCATTGCGTCGTGACGTGTTCGACAGGTTTCTCGTCTTGCCGACACGCTTTTTTGAAACTCATTCGACAGGCCCGTTGTTGTCGCGCATGACCTACAACGCCGAAATGGTCGCCGAGGCCGGCGCGAATGTCGTTACGGTCATGGTGCGAGACCTGTTGACCGTGTTCGCATGCGTCGGCGTCATGCTGTGGCACAGTGTCCGGTTGACGGCGTTTGTCGCGATCGTAGTGCCGCTGATCACGATTTGCGTTCGCATACTGAGCCGCGCCTTCCGGCGTTACAGCGGACGCATTCAGGACTCGATCGGCGACGTTACCCGCGTTTCAGAGGAGGTAGTCACCGGCAACCGGGTCGTCAAGGTGTTCGGCGGCCACGACTACGAAAAGAGCCGCATTGTCGACGCCGACGAAAAAAACCGGATGCAAAACATGAAACTGATCGGCGCACGCGCACTCGGGGTCGCCGTCACTCAGGTGTTGTTCGCATTTGGCATCGCCGGTGTGATCTATGTCTCGTCCAGGGAAGCGGCGATGGGCCAGTTGAGTCCGGGAACGTTCATATCGTATATCGGCGCCATGATTCTGATGCTGCAGCCGCTGAGAAGGCTGACCAATCTCAACGCATCACTGCAGCGGGGCATCGCGGCAGCCCACAGCCTGTTCGCCGTCATCGATGAGCCCGAAGAAGTCGATTCGGGTGCGTTTAAAAAGGACCGCGTTGAAGGGACCGTCGAGTTCAGAAACGTCGACTTCTCTTATGGCCGTGAAGACACACCCGTCATAAAAGACCTGTCGCTCACGATCGAATCGGGCCAGTCGCTGGCCATCGTCGGCCATTCTGGCAGTGGCAAGTCGACGCTGGTCAGTCTGCTGCCGCGTTTCTACGACGTCCAGTCCGGTTCGATTCTCCTCGACGGGACGCCAGTAGAGGAATACGAGCTCCGGAACCTGCGTGACAACATCAGCCTGGTGACCCAGGATGTCGTGCTGTTCAATGACACGATCGCCAATAACCTCGCCTACGGCCAGCTCCGCGAATGCTCGCGGGCCGACCTTCTGAAGGCGGCGGAGGCGGCGCACATCATCGAATTCGCCAAGGACATGCCGGACGGACTCGAGACCATCGTGGGCGACCGGGGGGTACTGTTGTCCGGCGGGCAAAGACAACGCATAGCGATCGGGCGTGCGCTGCTGAAGGATGCGCCGGTACTCATTCTCGACGAGGCTACATCGTCGCTCGACACGCAATCCGAACGCCATATACAGGACGCGCTCAGGCATCTGATGCAGGATCGTACGACGCTGGTGATTGCGCATCGGCTGTCGACCGTGGAGAGCGCCGACAGAATCATCGTGCTGGACAAGGGCAGTGTCGTCGAGTCCGGCAATCACGGCGAACTCATTGCACAGGATGGCCTGTACGCCAATCTGTATCGCATGCAATTCGGCGATGAAGAGAGCAGCCAACCCCGGTAGCTTGCTGCAACGGATCTGGTACGGGGACTCCGCCGCGTACCTGCTTTTGCTGCCGTTGAGCTGGCTGTTCGCCGGTCTCGTCGCCGCGCGTCGAAGACTCCATGAGCGCGGTAGTCTGCCGAGCGTGGAGGTCGATGCACCGGTGGTCGTCGTCGGCAACATCACTGTCGGCGGCACCGGCAAGACGCCGGTGACGATCTGGCTGGCGAAGCACCTCAAGGGCCGCGGTATGCAGCCGGGAATCATAAGCCGAGGTTACGGCGGGTCTGTCGGGCCAAGACCGATGCAGGTTACGCCCGACGGCGATCCCGACATCGTGGGCGACGAGGCATTGTTGATGGCGCGGCGAACCGGCTGTCCCGTGGTCGTGCATCCGGACCGTGTCGCAGCCGCGAGACAACTGTGTAGCTTGGGCGTCGAGGTGATCATCGCCGACGACGGGCTCCAGCATTATCGCCTGGCGCGGCACCACGAGATCGCGGTCGTCGACGGTGTGCGTGGCTTCGGTAACGGTCATCTGCTTCCGGCAGGCCCGCTGCGCGAACCGCTATCACGCCTCGAATCGGTGAACCGAATCCTGGTGAACGTGACGGTCATGCGAAGCGCGCGGGCCGTGAAGGATTTGCCCGAGGGAGTTGCGGTAACCGACTTCTATCTCAAGGGCACGATGGCCAGGCGTCTTGACGATCACGAGGCCATGCCGCTATCCAGCTTCGCCGGCAAGAAAGTACATGCCGTGGCGGCGATTGCCAACCCGGGCCGCTTCTTCATGTTTCTCGAGTCGCAGGGCATGCAGGTGATCGAGCACGCGTTACCGGACCACGCGAAACTGAGGGAGAATGATCTGCGGTACGATGACGGGCTCGAGGTCCTGATGACGGAAAAGGATGCCGTCAAGTGCGGCGATATGAATACAGAAAGATGCTGGTATGTGCCTGTCGAGGTCGAGTGCCCGGCGGACTGGCTCGATGAACTGGAGCGCAGGATAGGACATGAGTGAATTCGTCGTGGTCATACCTGCGCGTTACGAATCGCAGCGACTGCCCGGCAAGCCACTACGCATGATTGCCGGCAAGCCCATGCTGCAACACGTCTGGGAACGCGGCACCGAAAGCGATGCCAGCGAGGTCCTGGTCGCGACCGACGACCAGCGAATATTCGATGCCGCCAAAGCCTTCGGCGCAACAGTCTGCATGACCGCAAGCGAGCATCGTTCCGGCACGGAACGCATCGCGGAAGTCAGCGAGCAAATGAACTGGCCCGATGACAGGATTGTCGTCAATCTGCAGGGCGACGAGCCGGCGATGTCCGCCGCGCTGATCAACCAGTGCGCAGCTTTGCTGGATGACGACTCGATTGCGATGGCGACGCTTGCATCCCCGTTTGCCTCGAGAGACGACTTTGATAACCCCAATTTCGTCAAAGTGGTGTCCGGCGACAGCGGTAACGCGATTTACTTCAGCCGATCGCCGATCCCCTACTCGAGAAGTGCGGATACGGGCGAACTCGCGGTTCAGAGCGCGATGCACCACCTGGGCATCTACGCCTATCGATGCGGTGCCCTCAGAACGATCGTGGCGGCGGAACCCTCGAGGCTGGAGGCCTGCGAGCAGCTCGAGCAGCTCCGCGCGCTTTCGATCGGCATCGACATCAGGGTTGGCATCGCGGTTGAAAAGCCGGTGCCGGGGGTCGACGCCGAGCACGATCTGGACCGGATCGACCGCCTGTTTTCGAGCAACTAACATACTATTTATCAAACAGTTATGACAGATAGTTCGAAAATTAGTGTGCTATTCGTCTGCATGGGCATTATTTTGTTGTGCTTTTAGAAACAGTAACTTAGAGGCTTCGGGTACAATTCTGGCTACAAGTTGCCACCTGTAGCCATCGTTCATTCGGGGATTGATCGTGGCGACGATTGTCGAATCGTCCTTTTCGGTTACATCCTAGATTGCGGGAGGCCCATGGGCACCGTTGGTTGGGGTTTCCACTCAGTCGGGGACGTTTCCGCGAGATCCGGGCGAATCAACGTCTGCTCTCAGGCCAAGCGGTCATTGAAATGTCTCGCGGAGCTTCGCGAAAAAGGTCGCTTCTCGGCCGAGGCTGTGTGAAAACTCGGCGGGATTTATAATTACGTTTTCCAGCCAGAGGATGTGCTGATGAGCGGTTTTATCGAGGGTCAAGACCGTAGTCAAGCCACCCTGTTTCCCGAACGTCTCGATGATTACGTTGCCGAAGATAACCCGGTTCGTGTGATCGACGTGTTCATCGATGACCTGGATATCTCGGGTCTGGGGTTCAAGACGGAGCCAGCGGATACCGGCCGCCCGGGCTACCACGCCAGGACGATGCTGAAGATTTACGTGTACGGGTATCTCAACCGCGTGCACTCGAGCCGTCGGCTGGAACGCGAAGCGCAGCGCAACGTCGAGCTGATGTGGCTGACCGGCCGCCTGGCACCGGAC
>JBHHWI010000169.1:0-4346 GCA_046756445.1 Woeseia sp.
AATAAATAAATGGGGCTAAATGCCCCATTTATTTATTGGTACCCCGGACAGGATTGACTCGTCTGCTCCGCAGACTCGCCCTGCGGGCGCCTTCGGCGTCCAAATCTGCTAACGCAGATTTGTCGAACAAGGTCCTCGTCCAAAGGCCAGGATGCCAATAAATAAATGGGGCTAAATGCCCCATTTATTTATTGGTACCCCGGACAGGATTCGAACCTGTGACCCCCAGATTAGGAATCTGGTGCTCTATCCAGCTGAGCTACCGGGGCATCCTGAAAACCGGGAATTCTATCAGACCTGAACTTTGCCAATCAGTCTATTTTCCGCTGGCGCTTCCTCTATACTGCCGCCAGCGGAATCCTCCGCGCGAAAAATAACAAGCAATTTTTTCAGGAGAAAATTCAATGAAAATGAGGTTTACAGCAGCACTGGCTGTTCTTCTTTGTGCATTTGTGTTCGGCGCGCCGGCAAGCGCTCAGGACCATGAGCGGAATTGGGAAAACGGGACAGTGTTGCAGGTAACGAATGTCCACATCAAGCCGGGCATGTTCAATGCATACATCAACGATCTTAACGGCCTATGGCGACTGTTCCTTGAAGAGCAGATGAAAGATGGCAGTGTCGTCGGCTATAGAATGTGGGGCAATCCATCTTCCCGCGAGGGCGAGGCTGACCTGATTCTCACAGTAGAGTATGCAAACTGGGCGGCATTTGACCGTGGTGTCGAGTATTTCGAAGAAGTGTCCGTCAAGCTTCGTGGGTCGTTGGAGAATATGCGGCAACTCGGCATCAAGCGAGAAGAACTCCGTGAAATCGGCAGCACCATTACCTTGCAGGAAATCAAGTTCAAAGACTGACCGACGGGCCCGGATACGAAAGACGCCTCTGCGGCTGCGGGGGCGTTCTTCCGTTTCGGGGCGCCTCGGCTATGATCCGGGGATGGATATCAACATACGCGAGGCGGAGCCGAATGATGCGGCGATGATCGCCGGATACAACTCGTGCATGGCGATCGAAACCGAGGGCCGTTCACTTGATCGGGACCTGATCGCCCCGGGCGTCGAAGCGGTGCTGACCGATCCCTCCAAAGGCCGTTACTGGGTTGCTGAAGTCGACGGGAAAACCGTCGGTCAGCTCATGGTGACGTACGAGTGGAGCGACTGGCGAAATGGCCGGCTCTGGTGGATCCAGAGCGTATACGTTCACAGGGAACACCGGCGAAAAGGGGTGTTCTCGGCGCTGTTTCGCCATGTAAAATCGCTTGCGCGGAAGGATCCGGAAGTCTGCGGCATCCGCCTGTATGTCGAGGAGGAGAACCTGCGTGCGCAGCAGACCTATCTTGAACTCGGCATGGATAAACCAGGATATCTGGTGATGGAAGTCGATTTTCGTAAGGACTCTGAATAGAAAGGGGAGTACTCGAATGCTCGAACCCGGCGCAAAGGCTCCGGACTTCATATTGCCGAACGAGCAAGGTGAGGAAGTATCACTATCGGACATGCTGGCCAATGGTCCGCTGATACTCTATTTCTATCCCGCGGACTTTACGCCCGGGTGCACGAAGGAAGCCTGTTCGTTTCGCGATATGCACGATGACATCCTGTCGGTCGGCCTGCGAGTGATTGGCGTCAGCCCGCAGGATCCTGCAAGCCACAAGAAGTTCAAGGAGAAATACGAATTACCGTTCACTCTGCTCTCCGACCCCGACAAGGTGGCAATCAGGATGTATGACGTTGACGGCCCGTTCGGCGTCGGCGTCAGGCGGGCGACCTATTTGGTTACGCAAGGCGCGAGGATTCAGGCGGCGTTACAGGCCGACGTATTGATCAACCGGCACAAGGAGTTCATCGAGAAAGCGATCATTTTGAGAGAGACCGCCGGCATGAAAGGCGGCGACACGGATCAGTAACACGCTGATGAAACGGGCTCAATCGCCCGACAATGTCACTATTACTCTGCGCTGATGCGGCGCGTATCGGTGCTCCCAAAGATATACTCCCTGCCAGGTACCGAGCGCGCAGCGACCATTTGTAATCGGCAGGTTCAGGTCTGATTGCGTCAGTATGCTCCTGACGTGTGCCGGCATATCGTCGGGGCCTTCTGCTGTATGCGTAAACATTGCATCGCCGTCCGGGACCTGGCGTTGCATGAACGCCTCCAGGTCTCGCAACACGGCCGGATCCGCGTTTTCGCAAAGCATAAGCGACGCGCTCGTATGTCGTATGAATACGTGGCACATACCGGTGATGATGCCCGATGATTCTACAAAATCGCCGACCTTGCGACTGATGTCGTAGGTACCCCTGCCGTTCGTAGAGATCTCCAGTTCTGTTTGTGAGAACACGTTTCTAAGTCGACACGTCCGCAGCTTCGCGGACCCGGTACGGTGCACCGAAACGCAACCGGATAGTCTTGGTCTTGCCGAACCACGGAATCGAAATAATGTATATGTTGTCATACTCCATCTCATCGATCGGAGGAACCTTCTTGCTTGCGCCGAGGTTCGCAATCAGCTCAGGCAAGGTGTCGCTGTGCCCGACGACCAGGATTATCTTGCCCTTGTGATTCTTGAGAATCGTTTCCAATACCGTCTCCCTGTCTGCCGCGTCGTACATGTTGATCGGGAGGTCCAGCGCCTCGGACAATGGCTGCGCGGTCTCCTGCGAGCGCCTGAACGGCGTGGCATAGATTGCGTCGATGCCGGCAACGACGTCCGCGTCAACGAGCTGCCGGGTCAGTTCCGCGGCTCGGCGATGGCCAGCGTCGCTCAATCCCGGGTTATCGCCCACATTCAGCTCTTTCTCGGCATGCCGGACGAAAATGATTGTCGTAGTCGCCTGCGACTCGAAGAACCAGGCAAGCCCGATAGCAATACCGATGTAAACGACGAGGGTAACGATGCGGCGGCGCCGGCGTTTCCGGCGCCGGTCGTGTTCGGTTTTCTCGTTTCGCATGAATCGCGAGCTTACGGGGTTTTCGGTGGCTTGACTATTCCCCGGCCCTGACGCGGCTCGTTCCGTTGCTCGGTGACGACCCGGTATTCGCCCTCGATAACGCTGTTTCCAGCCGACTCGGATCTTCCTGCCCCGCCCGACCTTCGCTTCCTGCGACCGAGCCACCAGACCCGAATGCCCAGCACGGCTGCAGAGAGCAGAATGATGACACCAAGCGCCAGAAACGCGAAGACTCCCAGGACGATTGTCGCGCCGATTATCAATGCACCGACAACGACGACGATGATATTCGCGATAGGCCCGCTGGCCGGGAGTTGCCGGTTACCTGTACGCTGATTCAATGAGATCTCACTCGACTAATCTTCGGCATCGGTCCGAGTATAGAAGCCTTCGAACCATGCTGCCCAGGTTTCCCCGCCATCATTTGACTGTTCGAAGTACTGGCGTACCCGACCGTCCGGCAGCGGCGTCCACAATCCCCTGAACGGCGCCGACGTGCCATTGGCCACGTAGTGTATCCGACCCTCCAGCAGCATGCCGTCCTCGGTCAATCCCCCGCGAATGACGATCTGTGTCCCGCCCGCACCCGTCCACACCTGAACCCATTGTGCCGAGATTATGTCGAAGTAATTCATGCTCATGCCCGGCACGCCGCTGGTGCTCATCCAGCTTTCCACCAGTACGCAACCAGCCTGCGCTTTCTCGATCCGGTTCCTGCCGGCCAGCGTTCCGTCTGCGGTATGCACGTCCCACGCTCCCAGCCAGAAGTCGAAATCGCGAAACCGCTCATGATGCCTGCACGGGTACGCCTGTTCCGACATCTTCGCGACGAGTTCATCGTACTGCGACTGTCCTGAGAGCTGGTTCAGCACCGGATCACTCGTAATGACGCTGACCGCCGTGAATCCCAGATCCGATACTTTTTGTAATTCGTTCAGCGCATTACCATCATCTCCATGCGACGCATGAACACGGGCCCTCTCCAGACTGATCCGAACCGGCGACATTTGCAGCCGCGCAGCGCGTTCAAGGGCTTTTAGCGCCGTCTCCGGATCTCCGGCCATTCGAGCCCGGACGGCGAGCTCGTACCATGCCTGAACATCCCCGGATCTTTGCTTTTCGACCGTTTGATACTCCGCCGCCGAATCGAATTCGCTGGATTCCGGGGCACCAGCGCTTGCAGCGAATGCTGCGGCCAGGAAAGAAATACAGACAATTATCAGGGTTCTCATGATCTTGCGTTGCCTATTCTAAACAGTAACGGCCGGTAATTTCTGCGACAATTGCGTCCGCGATTAGTTCTCCAGACGCGCCGCTTGAAACCGCGGCAGCCGGCGCGCAGAATGCGCCGTCGCACGATCGACCTGGGCACGGAGAGGTGGCAGAGCGGTT
>JBHHWI010000170.1:0-4332 GCA_046756445.1 Woeseia sp.
GTACAGCTGATCGGGGCGCGCATGTACCGTGGCCAGACAACCAACTTTCGCACCGACGGCGGCGGGCTGGCAGCCGTGTTCACCGCCCCGGCATCCGCCGGCACGGGGATCTCTCATGCGGCGGGATTGACCGAATAACCAGGAAGTGCCGGCACCTCTCCAAGAGGCAGTCGCACGAACCAACAGGGCCTGACATACGCTTTGGCGAAGATTCTGAATGGAAGAAACCAAATCAGAGGTTGCTTTCGAGCCAGGCGTCCAGATCATCGAGCAGCCCCTGCACCAGCACATACCGGCCTTGGCTCCTCAGCGCCTCGTCCATCAGGCTGTGTCCGGTGTCGGGATAAACCTTTACGGTCAGAGTTTTGCCGGCAAGCTCCGAGTGGAGTCGTCTGGTGCTCGCCTTGACCGGTACGTTGTCGGCCTCGTCCAACTCTCCGTAGGCGACGAAAGCGGGAATGCCCTGCCCATCGACAACTTCGCGCCAGTACGGTATCGGATCGTAATCGTAGATTGACCGCCAGAAGACCCAGTAATTGTCACCCGGGGTGTTCGGCCAACTTGCCGTGGCCACCTGACCATACCGGTTTTCAATCTGTTCCCGACATTGCAGATACTCATCGAAGCCCTGGCCGGTCTCGATATAGACGAAGCTCGCTTCGGTCAGTTGCTGGAGTTCTTCGATCCGGGCATCACCGAGCCCGTATTGCCTGTAGGTCTGCTCCAACTCATGGAAAAGCATATCCTTCATGGGCAGCGCGCCTCCGACCATGTTGATGACGAACTGGATATTGCCCATCGACGCAGCCAACGGCGCCACATGCCCGCCCTGGCTAAGGCCGATGAATCCGAGACGGTCTTTCCGGATACCCTTTACTCGACGCAGTGCACGGATACCGGCCAGGCCGTCTTCGGCGAGATCCTCGAATGAGGCGGTACGCCAGCTGCCGCCCGACTGCCCACTGCCTCGTTTGTCAGTCAGCAGAACCGCAACCCCCTTTGAAACGAACGTTTCCGCGATGAGTCTTGCCCAGCGATTACTTCGATCGCTGTCACCCGAGCCTTGCAGAATGACTGCTGCCGGGTACTCACCGCCGCCGACCGGGCGAAGCAACACCCCGGCCAGCTCGGTGTCACCGTTGCTGTAGGCAAGTTCGGTCTCGGCGCAACACTTGTACTCCGGCGTTTTCTCTGCAGTGTGGGCCGGATTCAAAACAAATGCGACGACAAATGAGACAACAAAGATCACGCCGATTGAATCGGTACGGTGTACTACGGCGTCCATCATGTCATCGTCTCCTGCTGCATCATCCAAATACTTTTTTCTCGAGGAATAGCTTCTGCTCAAGCCAGTCTAATGGCGAAAACAGAATGCATGCCAGATGCGTGCGTTCATTACAGACGATGCCCGGCACGGCCATCACTTCGCACCCGGAGTCGCCATTCAGACTATCGATGAAAAGTGACCCGCCCACATAACTCAGCGCGCCCATCTGCCCGATACCGCCTCCGATCAGGAACAGCGCCGCGGCCGGAGCGACCGCAAGCAGAGCGCCCAGCCAACGGTTCAGGCGTGGCACGTACTTCGCAATGATCAGGTGCATGGTCGTGTACAAAATGACGAGCCCCGCGATTGCAGCGGCGATTTTCAGGTTCGATTGCCAGCTCGCCGTCAGGTAATGCGGTGCTACCGTCACGAAAAGGAATCCAGCCGTTATGAACCGCAGGATCCGCCCGATCGGTCCTGCGCGTGGCGCACCAACGGGCGTTGTTTCGATAAGTGCTTCTGTCACCAGAATCCTCCAGTCGGCCATTTGGCGGAATCCTGGCATACGCTTTCCACCGGTCGCCAGTGAGGATGATCAGCGTAAACCCATGACATTTGTCACTTGAGTCAGTCACCGTTGCTCATTAGCGTCACATCGGGATACTACAATAGTATGGACGGATCCCGACCGGCCGTGTCGAAAGACGCAAGCCACCGGAGATACTGAACTGATGAGACTACTGCCCGACAATTCCCGGATCAACTGGGTACCGTATCTGTGCCTGTCGCCGGTCCTGCTGGTCCCGCTTAACGCGTATTTCGGAGATTCGACGCCGCAAACATGGATAGCGACCGGGCTGGCAACGGCAATGTTTCTGCCGTTGTATTTCTGGTCATTCTGGCTTCGTGGCTGGAAAGCGGCGTTGCCTGTCGGGGGCATGGCGACCCTCGGCCTTCTGGCTGTGCCGTTCAATTTGACGGCCAGCATTTTTGTGCTGTATGCCAGCGGTGTGGTCGGGTTCCTCGGTAGTGCAAAACGGTCTGTTGCAGCATTGGCCCTTATCGTTACCGCAGTCGCTCTGCAGAGTTGGTTACTCGGACTCAGCGTGGACTACTGGGCGCCCACCATTGTGTTGATAGTGGTATTCGGCGGCTTTTGCATCAACTGGACGGAAACGGAGCGAACCAACGCAAAACTGAGCCTGAAGCAGGACGAGATCGAGCGGCTTGCGAAGATCGCCGAGCGGGAGCGCATCGCCCGCGATCTGCATGATCTGTTGGGCCACACCCTGTCGTTGAATGTCCTGAAAGCCCGGCTTGCCGGAAAACTGATCAGCAGGGATACCGACAAAGCAGTTCAGGAGATCAGCGACATCGAACAGATCTCGCACGACGCACTTCAGAAAGTCCGCGAGGCCGTGCAAGGCTATCGAACTGTCGGGTTGGCGGGCGAACTGGAAAACGCTCTGCTTGCGCTCGAGGCGGCAGAAATTGCCGCCGACTTTTCGACGGCCGAGATAACGCTCGAGCCGACACAGGACAGCGTGTTGGCCATGACACTGCGCGAGGCGATCACCAACGTCATTCGACATTCGGGCGCCAAACGCTGCCACGTCAGCTTGTCACAATCTGAAGCCGCTATCGCGCTGGAAGTCGGTGATGATGGACGGGGCGGACGATTCATCGAAGGCTCCGGGTTGAGTGGCATGCGCGAGCGACTGGCGGCCAACGGTGGCGCACTTCGCATCGATAGTACGGACGGAATGAAAGTAACAGCGTCATTGCCGGCCGCAGCATCGCGACAGCCGCCGCAATTGTCCCTCGTCAAAACTGCGGGCGCGCCGTGATCAGGGTTTTGATTGTGGAGGACCAGCGGATGCTTCGCACCGCGCTGTCCGTCTTGCTGGCGCTTGAGGACGACATCGATGTGGTCGGCTCGGCTGAAGACGGAATCGAAGGCATGGAACTGACGCGGCAGCTGCAGCCCGACATTGTCATTGCCGACATCGAGATGCCGAACAAGACCGGCCTTGAGCTCGCCGACTGGATCAGGCAGAAGAAACTGGCTACGCGGGTCATCATCGTGACAACCTTCGCGCGCTCGGGATACCTCAGGAGAGCACTCGATGCCGGCGTCTCCGGCTACCTGCTGAAGGATTCGCCGGGCGATGTCCTGCCAAACGCCATTCGCACCGTCTACAACGGCGGCCGCAGCATTGATCCCGAATTGGCGGCGCAAGCGTGGAGCGAGTCGGATCCGTTGACCGACAGAGAACGCCAGGTGCTGCGATTATCGGCGGACGGGTTAACGAATTCGCAGATAGCAGCAGACCTGAAGCTCAACGACGGAACCGTCCGCAACTATATCTCAGAGGCGATCAGCAAACTGGGCGCGAACAATCGAATTGAGGCCGCCCGAATCGCAAGGGATAAAGGCTGGCTGTAACTGGTCGACAATCACCGAGCAGGACCAGCGCCGGTCGTGGTCAATGCGACAGCGATTCGAGTTTTTCCTGTATCTCGTCGCGCTGACTCAGCGCCAGCATGATGATCAGGTCGCCGGGCTCGGCCCAGTCGAGTGCGGCGTCGAGTGATTCCGTCTCCTGTTCGAAGTGTCTGATCTGATCCTCGCGCGCGCCGCAGTTGATCAGCTCGTCGCGGATGACGCCGAACACCTCGCCCTTGGCTCTGCCGCGCGCGTAAGCTTCCAGCTCCGAGACGATCACCGCATCGAGGCCGATGGTCCAGGCGCTTCTCGCCAGCTCGCGGATGGATGCATCAGTGCGGTCGCCGGCCTGCGCGAATGCGAGCAGCCTGCGTTTCGCAGGGACTGCGCGGGCCATGTCGAACAGCGCCGCCATCGCGTGCGGGTTGTGCGCGAAGTCCACCAGGACGCTGTAATCGTCGATGGCGTAGATATTGCACCGGCCCGGATTTTCATCCTGCGACATCGACTTCAGTCCCTCGCGGATCGCGGGCATGGGGATACCGAGGCAGTGGGTCAAGGCGGCCGCGGCCAGCGCATTGGCGACGTTGTGATTCGCGGCACCGCCAAGCGCGATCGG
>JBHHWI010000171.1:0-4305 GCA_046756445.1 Woeseia sp.
CGGATGCGGTCCGCGGTGGTCTGGTAGACGGTCACGATCAGCAGTGCGCAGATCGCGCCGATACCGACAATCGCGCGGTACATGGACGAAGCGGAGGTCGGCGGATGCTGTACGGGGCCCGGGATGCTCACTTTACCCCCTTGCCGGTACCGAAGACCGTCGGTCGAATCAGGCGATCGATGTGCGGCGAGACGGCATTGGCCAGCAGGATCGCGTACATCACGCCCTCGGGCATGCCACCCCAATAGCGTATAACCACCACGAGGGTGCCGATGAGAAGTCCGTAGAGCCAGCAGCCGGCATTGGTGATCGGTGATGCGACCAGGTCGGTCGCCATGAACACCGCGCCCAGCATCAGGCCGCCGGAGAACAGCATGAAAGCCGGTCGCGGATAGGTCCCGGGATCGTAGAGCATGAACAGCCAGGAAATTGCCGCGACGGTCGTGAATATTGAAACCGGAATGCGCCAGTTCATCATCTTGCGCACGACAAGGTAAATGCCGCCGAGCAGGATGAGCACCGCACAGGTCTCGCCAGCGGAGCCGGACGTCAGGCCGAACATGAGTTCGCGGTTAGCGGCAAATACCCCTTCGAACTTCATCCTGGCCAGTGGCGTTGCCGCTGTCACGGCATCGTAAGCCGGTTGCGAGAAAGGCCATGCCAGCGTCGAAGCCGGCAATTCGGCGAAACGGTTGTCTCCGAGCGGCACCGCCCAGTGTGTCATGGCCTGCGGGAACGCGGCCTGAAGGAACGCGCGCCCGACCAGGGCCGGATTGAAGGCGTTGCTGCCCAGTCCACCGAACAGAAACTTGCCGACGCCGACGGCAAACATGCCTCCGATGGCCACCATCCACAGCGGCAGGTCCGGCGGCAGGGTCAGTCCGTACAGCAGTCCGGTGATGGCCGCAGACCAGTCCCCGATCGTGCTCGACCGGCCGGTTGCTCTGCAGAGGACGTGTTCGGTGAAGATGCAGCTTATGGTCGCCGTCGCAAGGACCAAGGCTGCTGCGGCGCCGAATGCGTAAACAGCAAATGCGCATACCGGCAACAGTGCGATGACGACATTGCGCATGATGATCTCGACGCTGTCACCGCTCGTTATATGAGGCGACGAGCCGATTTCAAAGTATCTGCCGGGCTCGCTCATGCCGGCTCGCTCAGTTTTCTCACCATCTTCTTGGCGAGACGAAAATACTGCACCAGCGGAATATGCGACGGGCAGACATAGGAGCAGGCGCCGCACTCGAAGCAATCCATCAGATTAAACTCCTCCGCCATCGGCTCGTATTCTTCGTTTATTGCCAACAGCCCCAGTTGTGACGGGTTGAGGAACAGCGGACAGACGTCCACGCAGCGCGCGCAATGGATGCAGGGATAGACCTTATTGTGTCCGGTCGCCTCGCCCGTTTCGGCAGACGTGAATGCGGTGATTCCCGAAGTGCCCTTGGTAATTGGAATGTCGAGGTTGGATACGGCAGCTCCCATCATCGGCCCGCCGAGAAAAACCCGGGAAATATTCTTTGCCGCGCCGGTCGCCTCGAGCGCGAAGCGCACGGTGGTACCGATTGGAGTGCGATAGTTGCCCTTGCGCACGATGCCGGGACCGCCGATCGTGATCACCCGTTCCTGAATGCCACGGCCGCGAGGCAACAGACGTCCGATCTCGGCGGTCGTCGCGACATTGACGCAAATGGCGTGTACATCGGCGGGGAGTCCCCCGGATGGTATCTCACGGCCCAGCAGGGATTTGATGACCAGCTTCTCCGCTCCCTGCGGATACTTGACCGGACAGACACGAACGCTGAGCGGCAGATCCTCGGGGCAGCTCTGCCGCAGTTTTCTTGCCGCGTCCTGCTTGTTCGCCTCGATGGCGATGATCGCTTCACCGGCGCCTGTCGCTCGCAGCAGGTATCTCACACCCAGGAAGATGTCGTCGGTCTGCTCCAGCATCACTCGGTGATCGGTGGTCAGGTAGGGCTCACATTCGACGCCGTTGATGATGAGCGTGTCCAGTCGCTTGCCCTCGGGGGGCTTCAGCTTGACATGGGTCGGAAAGGCCGCGCCGCCGAGGCCGACAATGCCCGCTCGCTGGATTGCCGTGATGATCTCGCCGGGCGTGGCAGTTCCGATATCACAGGGCTCGCCATCGTCGACTTCCTGCGATGAGGCCGGATGCGGCTGTAAATAGACGCTCGTCACCATGTCGCCGCTGATGCTCGGCGCCAGCCTTATTCTTTTGACGACACCGGAAACCGGTGCGTGCATGGCGACCGATACGAATCCGTCCGGCTCCGCGATCGTCTGGCCGCGCACCACCTCCTGGCCTTCCCGGACGACGGGAACCGCCGGCTTTCCGAGGTGCTGACTCAGGGGTACGATCAACACAGGCGCAAACGGAAACCGGCGGATCGCCAGATGACTGGTTTCGTCCTTGTGCTCGGGTGGATGCACCCCGTGCCTGAACGAGTCTCTAGGTAGCAGGCCCAGCATCAAGCTTCCCGTGCCTGCCGTACTTGCCGCTCAGGGCTAGTTGAATTTCTGTCCCCGTTTGATCCACTTGTTTATGTCCTTCGCACTTCGGTCGCGAGGCAGGCCCGGATGGATGACTTCCGCGGTGCACTTTTCCGCGGACTTGACCAGGTCCCGGTACGGGCCGGCCTCGGCGGACTTTATGTAGGCCTTCTTGTCGTCGTTGTAAGCAAATATGTCCGGATTGATGATGATGCATTCATCGCAGGCGGTGCATTCTTCGGTATCAATCCACGGCGCCATGTAGTCATCGGGAACGGCTGCAAGCGCCGGTTTCGCCTTGGCTGCCGGCGCCGCCTCCGCTGCCGCCGGCGTGGCATCGCCGGCCATGGCCGGAGCCGCCTCGGCCTTGCCCAGCACGGATTCGAGATCCAGCGCCTGGTTACCGGACATGAGTCCCATCAGTCCGGAGGTGATCTTGTCCACGACCTCCTGCCGTATCCGTGACTCCAGTTGCTCATCGCTCCGCGTATCGGTTTCCTCGGCGCCCGCCAGGGCCCTGAGCATGATCCAGAAGTCGCGCCGCTCTTCGGCAGATTTGATCATCGGTTCGGCGACCAGCAGTCGGCTGAGTTCCCGTTTTGCGTCCAGCGCCCAGACGTACGGCACTTTGCCGTCGCGCTCGTCCTCGTCGAGCTCGAGGTAGTCGCTGACCAGAACCATGTCTTCGTGCCAGGCGTCGCGCGGCACTTTCCTGAAGTGCTTGCGAAAGCGCGTCTCGGTGACGGCGAAATCGACGAATGTGGTCGGCAGCTCCATGTCCTTCTGCCGCCCTCGATCCACGTAGGCGATTTTGGTTACCGGCCAGTCGCGGTCGATAGCCGGGTTGCCGTCCAGATCGAAGCATTCGGCCGCTGTGCTGCCGCGGTCCGGATCGTACTTGAACAGCGGATAAGCGCGCGACTCCACGGCAAGCTTGGCCTGATGATTACCCATGTCGTCACCGATGCCGTGTTCCGGCTGGCAGGATGTGTACAGATTGAACAGAGCAGGTCGGCGCGACATCAATCCCTGAACAAAGCCCTCGATCATGTGATTGGAATACGCCATCGTGCTTTGCAGGAAGTAGGTCGTGCGGTGCGCCATGGCGACGAGACCGATCTCCTTGCGCTCCTCCTCCTTGCCCTTGATGGCATTGCCGAACTGGGCCATATCGGAAATCTGTCCGAAGAATCCGGAGGTACATGCCTGACCACCGGTATTCGAGTAAACCTGGGTATCGACCACGAGTACCTTGACCGGTTTCCCCGACATCATGGCGCGGGACAGATTCTGAAATCCGATGTCATACATCGCGCCGTCGCCCCCGACGGCCACCACGGGCGGACAGAGGTGGAATTCCTCGTCGGTAAAATCCTGCCAGTTGAAGTAACGATAGTCTTCCGCCGAGCGCTGCGGGTCGAACTGGTCCTTGAGCACGAGCTCGGCCAACCGGATGGTCTTGAAGCCCTCTGCCATCTTGGCCATATGTCCTTCGAAGACGCCCATGGCCATCGACACGCTGTCCTGAAACAGATGGTTCGACCACGGGAAGGGATACGGGTTAAATGGAAAAGTGCTGCCCCAGACGGATGTACACCCGGTGGCGTTCAACATTCCCATGCTGGCGCGCCCCTTGCCGGTGGTTCCGTTCTCGTAGCGCCACTTCAGGTCGTTCAGTTTTGCAATCAGGTCGGTGACGTTCTTCAGCCACTCACGGTCGATGGGATCCGCCTCATGCGTTTTTTCGACCCGGCCGGCGATTTTGGCCAGCGTCAGGTCACCTTCGTCGTCTTC
>JBHHWI010000172.1:0-4267 GCA_046756445.1 Woeseia sp.
AGCCCGCTATGGCTCTCGGTCCAGAGCGGTGTCAGCCACAACGATCTCGCGCCCACAATCCCGGACTCTCGTGCAACGTTCAGGCTAGTCCTCCCGCCTTCCGGCTTTTCGCTGCCTTCTTGCAGTCAGGTATTCGGCAAGCGACGCGCGCCACAAGAGATCGAGGCCGATAAAGCCGATCAGGGACGCGAACGCGCCGAGCAGGACGCAGCCGAGCAGTAACGGCTGCCAGACCGTGACGAACCCGTCCGTCAGCCATGCCCAGGACAATTCCGGCTCGAAAGGTACCGCCTCGAATCCGAGCAGAAATACGCCGACGCGATACGCCAGCAGATACATCGGCACCATTGTCAACGGATTGCTGAGCAGCGAACCGATTACCGCAGCCGGTACGCTGACGTAGAGAATAAGCGCCAGGAGAACTGCGATGGCCGTGTGGGCCGGAAAAGGCAGGAATGCGATGAACAGCCCCATCGAAAAACCCGGCACGACGGTCTTGCGCCGTATCCCCCAGTATGCGGGGTTGTGCAACACATGCCGGAAAGGACTCAGAAACCACCGCTGGCTGATGTGGTGGCGTTTGACCGCAAATTTCCGAAAAAAGCGCCTTGGCATTGGTGACTGAATCCGGTTCGATTGAGAACGGCATCATAACGACAAACCGCAGGGAAGCGGAACATGTTAGTGCTTTGCTTATGCGCATTGGCGGGCGCATACACGCTGCAACTCTGCGACCAGCTGCCCGGCAAGCCCCTGCTTGCTGTTCTTGCGATCATTTCGCTTGGCGCTTTTTTCCTGCGCCGCACCCGTATTGCCGGTGCGTACCTGTCCGGCCTGGTGCTCCTGGCGTATTGCGCCCACGGCGTCATCGACGACAGGCTCTCACCGGCGATCGCCGGAACGACGATCAGCTTCGTTGCGCGTATCGCCGATTTTCCGAAAGACAACGGCGCGGCCCTGAGTTTCCCGGCGGAGCCGCTCGGGCGCGACGATCTTCCCGGCCGGGTCCGGCTGAGCTGGTTCGATGCGAGTTCGCGCCCGCGGGTCGGGGAAACATGGCGGTTCGATGCGCGTCTGCGAAGGCCGCGCGGATTCTCGAATCCGGGCGGATTCGATTACGAGGCCTGGCTCTTCCGGCAGTCGATCGGCGCAACCGGTTACGTCGTGGAAGGAGCCAACAATCTCCGGCAGTCCGAAGCCGCCGACGGAATATCCCGTCTGCGTCAGAGGTTCGTCGACCGTGTCGGCGCGCGATTGCCCGGAGACGACGCATCGGCCGTCGTCATGGCGGTGGCGGTAGGCGCGCGACACGCCATCACGCGCGAGCAATGGAGCCGTTACGCCGCAACCGGGACGAGCCACCTGATGGCGATATCGGGACTTCACATCGGTCTTGCCGCCGGCGGCGTCTTCCTCCTGAGCCGGTGTCTCCTTTCCTGTTTCTGCCGCCGGGGCAATATCAGGGACCGCGCCGCGGTCATCGCGATGATTGCCGCATATTCGTATGCCGAGATCTCGGGCTTCGCAGTACCGGCGAAGCGCGCGTTGCTGATGACGATCGTCATCGTACTGGCCGGGCTGATGCGCCGCCGGATCAGTGCCCCGAGGCTGCTTGCCGCCTGCTGCCTGGTCATCCTCGTAACGGATCCTCTCGCAATTCTGGCGCCGGGCTTCAAACTCTCGTTCGCCGCTGTCGCAATCCTGTTCTGGCATCTGCGTGTCAGGAGGATTCCCGACCGCTGTGCGGGCAATCGGGTCACGGTGGCGATCCGGAAAGTCATACGGACTCTGTCCACGACACAACTGGCACTCCTGTTCGGTCTCATGCCGCTGACCGCGCTGCTGTTCAATCGGGTCGCGGTTCTCGCGCCGCTTGTAAACCTGCTGGCATTACCGGTCTTCAATTTTCTGACCATACCCGCATGCCTTGTCGCCCTGGCACTCGACGGACCGTTCGAACCGGCAGGGAACCTTGCGTTGGACATCGCCTATCGCAGCGTGACCCTGGTGCTGTGGCTGGTCCGCGAGGTCGCCGAGCTGCCACTGACCAGCTTTCAGATCGCCGAATTCCGCGGTCTGTCGGTCATCGCGGTGTTTCTGCCTGCCCTGATGTGCGTGCTCCCGCCAGGATGGCCGGGCCGTAACCTGGCCATCGTCGCGGCGTTGGCGACGATTCTCTACAGGCCACCCGGTCCGCCGGAGGATTGCGTCGACCTGCATGTGCTCGACGTGGGTCAGGGTCTCGCGTCGGTCATGCAGACAGAGCATCACGCCGCGGTGTACGACACCGGCCCGTCGTTTCGCGGAGGCGCCGATACCGGTCAGCTGGTACTGGTCCCGTTTCTCAGGGCGCAGGGGATTGACTCCGTGGATCTGCTGATCGTCAGCCACGCGGATCAGGATCACGCCGGAGGCGCGCGGTCTCTGATCGGGGCGATGACGGTCTCGAGGCTGTTGACCGGGGAAACGCTCGATGATGTCGGCCCGCCTCAGGGCAGGTGCCTGTTGGGCGAGACCTGGCGATGGGACGGCGTCGGCTTTGCAATCGTCCATCCTGCCGAAGCTGGTCGATGGCAGGGCAACAACGCCTCATGTGTGCTCGAGATTCACGCTGCACGGCACCGCGTCATTTTGAGCGGCGATATCGAATCGCCCGTGGAGAATATGCTGGCCGCCAGCGGCGCGGTTCAGCCGGCCGAGATCGTCCTCGTTCCCCACCATGGCAGCCGAACCTCGTCGAGCCGGCGGTTTGTCGGGCGGGTGGCGCCGCGAGTCGCGATCGTCTCCACCGGCCACGGCAACCGCTGGGGATTCCCGAAAAGAGATGTCGTCGAGCTGTGGCGGCATGCCGGCGCCGAGGTGCTGAACACGGCCACATCCGGCGCCATCAGCTACCGGATCTGCCGCGACACAGGCGTGACACGCCTGGCCGAACACCGGCGGGAAAATCGCCGGTACTGGCATGATTTACCTGAAGAATAAGCCGGGGAGCAATTTTCGGCCGGCCCCTGTATATTCCGATTTTCCTCAGAAGTAAGGACTATGGTCGAAATCGTCAAAGCCGGCGGCTGGTTGATGGTGCCGATAATCCTGTGCGCGATCATTGCAATGGGTATCATCCTGGAGCGGTTCTGGACGCTTCAGGAGAAGCGCGTGATACCGGAGGACCTGACCAGCAAGGTCTGGGGCTGGGTCAGGAAAGAGCAGCTCGATCAGAGCCAGATTCAGACGCTGTACCAAGGCTCCGCATTAGGCCAGATCCTGGCTGCCGGCCTGATCAACCGCGACTGCGATCGCGCCGTTATGAAAGACAGTATCGAGGATACCGGTCGTCATGTCGTGCATGAGCTGGAGCGATACCTGGACACGCTGGGCACGGTGGCGGCAATTTCGCCGTTGCTGGGACTGCTGGGCACCGTCATCGGCATGGTCAAGGTCTTTACGGCAATCACGACGCATGGCGTCGGCAACCCGACGGTCCTGGCGGGCGGAATCGCCGAAGCACTGATCACGACCGCCGCGGGCCTGACCGTCGCGATACCGGCACTGATCGGTTATCGCTACTACCGCAATCGCGTCGATACGCTGGTTGTCAGCATGGAGAAGGAAGCGATCAAGCTGGTCGAGGCGCTGCATCGCCGTCAGGGATCGGCGAGCAGAAAGAAAAAGAAGTGAATCGATAGAAAAGATGAACCTGAACGTTCGACAGCGCGCGGAACCCGAAGTAAACCTCACGTCGTTAATCGACGTCGTGCTGTTGTTGCTGATCTTCTTCATGGTCTCGACGAGTTTCGTCAAGCAATCGCAAATCGCGATCCGGTTACCGGAAGCCGAAAGCACGGCGATCGTCGAGGAGATTCCCGATCAACTCGACATCATGATCACGGAGCAGGGCACGTATCTGATTAACGGGCGAGAGCTGGTCAACAACCGTCCCGAGACGATCAGAAACGCGCTTCAGAAGCTTTCGGGCGGCAACACCAGCCTGCCGCTGACAATCAGCGCTGACGCAAACGCCAGGCATCAGTATGTGGTAACGGCGATGGACGTCGCCGGCAGGCTCGGGTTCGTGCAAATCAGTATCGCCACAGTCAACGATCCGACCGATTAGCCCGAATGTTGCATGAGATCGCCCGAGTCGTTGAACACGAATGTTTGATTACGACCCCGTGAATGTCGAAATGATGACATTTGGTACATTGCGCAGGCTGTCCGGTTTGTGGCCGGATCTCGTCGCGCCTGACTGGCTCTTCCCTCGAGCCATAGC
>JBHHWI010000173.1:0-4255 GCA_046756445.1 Woeseia sp.
CGATTTCATTTGCGATTTACGCCCACTTTCTTACTCTAGATACGAGGGGGTGGTAGAAGACACATGAAAATCCCCCCAGGAGGGCCTCAGAAGCTGAAAACGCAACCGTGATATGCGCGTCCTGGGAACCAGAAATTCGCACGAATTTTCCGATCGTCATAAAACGGAGTTTTTCAACAGTATCGCCCAGAAGTGGACTTTCAACTCAGATCGAGAGTGCCAGTATCCCGGCACCCCAAGCGAGCAAAACGATTCCGGCGGTGTAACCGAGCCAGTGGCCAGCTGGGACGATCTTTTCGAAAAATACGAACAGGGCGAGACCTGCGATCCAGTAGAGGTTCATCACGCCGCCGAAAAACAGGAGCCCCATCAGGAACCAGCAGCATCCAACGCAGAATACGCCGTGTTCGAAACCCATACGAAGCGCACCACGCACGCCGTGCCGCCAATGCGTACTGATAAATGTAAGCGGCGAGCGGCAGTGGCGCAGACAAGCGCGTTTGAGGGGCGTTAGCTGGTAAAAGCCCGCCGAGATAAGAATACCTGCGCTCAACCAAATGCTAGTCGAATCGAGTGCCGGCGTAAGCAGCCCTTTCCCCTCGAGGACCCACTGAGCCAGCGTTGCGAGCAGGCTGAACGCGGCCCATGTGGCGAGGTAACCCAGTACAAAAATGCCGGTAGCAACACGTGCAGGAACGGGTTCGAGTTGCCGCTGGTTGGCCCGTGCGAATATCAGGATCATCGGCATGGCGCTGGGCAGCATCATCGCCACCATCATGATCCACCACATGAAGAACATCAGGACCGCGTAACCGGGCGTCCAGACGGCCGGCATCATCATGGACATCCCCGCACCGGACAACAGGTACGCCCACGCCAAGCCGACGACGATGAGCAACGCGGAAACGACAATCAGTCGATCACGCGTCAAGCCACGCCGTAAGCCTTGATCTTTCACGAACCAGACCATCCTGATTGAAGTGATGAACGCAGAAGTGAACCCACGAATCCTCGTAGGCCATGTCCATGTCGCCGGTTACCGTGGTGGAACCCTGAGCTATCTCTGCGTAGGAGAATTCGAAGCTCCCGCTTGGGCGAGCGAAAGCAATGTGAAACGGTTCGCCAGTGAATTCATTGATCAATGGTTTGCCACTGCTCGTCATGACACCCGGAATATCAACGCTCGCAGACCTCGCCTCGAAGTCCGTCTCCAGTTCGATTGGCAGAAACAAGGTGTCACAGAATTCAGTGCACGTTGAGGCGAATACCGCGAACAGGTTGCTGAGCGGCGCGCACGCATCTCCGGATATTATCGTTTCAAGCGCTGATCGCTGCGCGTCATCTGCCCGTTCGTCAATGACTATTTGTCGCTTGCCGTTTCCGTCAGCTATTTCGCCCGGCCACTTGAAGAGTCCCGCCCAGTTCAGGCCTTCGAGCCGCGTATCTTCAAAATATCCTTCTACGATATTGCCGACGAAAGCCGACTGGCAGTAACCGTGGGTGCTCGGCAGGTTGAACTGGCAGCCGCAATTTACGGCGCAATTGCAGTTGTCGTAGGTTTCGCTCTTGAAGAGCCACTGTTCTGCCATAAGAGTAGCCTCCGAATCAGCTCAAGAGCCGATCCAATTGGTGAGCGCTGATTCCGATCGAATGAGCCCGTTCTCGTTGTAGTGATGAACGCAAAACATCGCCCAAGAGTCTTCGAATGCCATTTCGATGTCGCCTGTTGCCTCGGTCGAACCGCGCCCTATCGCTGCAGCGGTAAATTCGAAACTGCCAGCCGGCCGGGCCAGCCCAATATCAAAGGGCTCGCCAGTGAATTCATTCGTGATCGGGCCGGCAGCGCCCGCCAGGACTCCCGGAATCTCAACCTTGGCCGTCCTACCCACGAGGTCTACCTCGAGTTCAATCGGAAGAAACAGCGTGTCGAAAAACTCCGTACACAGGGAACCGAAGACCGAGAAGTGATTGCTCAACGGCGCGCAAGCTTCTCCGGAAATGATTGTCTCGAGCGCGCTTCGCTGCGCATCATCTGCCCGTTCGTCAATGACTATCTGCCGCTTACCGTTTCCTTCGGCGATTTCGTTCGGAAACAGACAGATCAGCGACCAGTTCAGTCCGGCTAGCGGAGTGCCATTGAAATGACCGTCCACGACAGTCCCGGTGTACGCAAAGTGACAGTTGCCAT
Source organism: Woeseia sp. (assembly GCA_046756445.1). Lineage (GTDB taxonomy): Bacteria > Pseudomonadota > Gammaproteobacteria > Steroidobacterales > Woeseiaceae > JACZWL01. The sequence continues at coordinate 2,189 of JBHHWI010000173.1, forward strand.
GCGTCGTCGGTTCGTTGAACTGACACCCACAACTGACCGAACAATTGCAGTTGTCGTACGTATGGCTCTTGAACTCCCATTGGTCAGGCATTTTGGTACCCCCCAGGATCGTTACCGCGAGTCGGAATAGAAAGCGAGCAGACGTCCGCTATGGCCCTTTACCGGATAGTCTAGTTCAAATTGGCCCAGGGGCCACTTTCGGCTGGGGATTCAACCGGTGGTTGCAACAACGCGAACGTCTCCAAAGGGCCTATTCTGTTGAAAAACTCTGTTTTGAAAATGGCCAGAGATTCGTTTGCGATCTGAGCGTCATTCCGTACCCTAGATACGAGGGGGTGGTAGATAGCACATGAAAATCTCCCCAGGAGCGCCTCAGAAGCTGACAACGCGACTGTGATATGCGCGTCCCGGGAACGAAAAATTCGCACGAATTTTCCGCTCATCGTAAAACGGAGTTTTTCAACAGAATAGGTCATCAACAGACCTCGATTGTAACCTGAAAGCTGACGTTCAGGCGGCTGCAATCGCCGACAAAGCAGTCGTAATTTCCTATGTCGGGCAGGCCGATGCCGTGATGAGGGCGGCATCGGCAACGTCTTTATCCCGTACCTTGTCGGATCGCCACAACCTTCGCCGGTGTCGTCGGCTTGCTGCAGTAGCTCGCCCAGTCGGCCATGAGCCTGGCACGCTTCTCGAAAAGATCGCCGCGGCGATAGGCGGCTTCCGTCTTGTCGCGCAGCGTGTGGGCCAGCGCCATCTCGGCCACGTCCGAGGGATAGTTGGTCGACTCGGCGCACCAGTCGCGGAAGGTGGAACGGAAGCCATGCACCGTGATGCCGGTCCGGTCCAGGCGTTTGAGGACCTGCATCATCGCCATGTTAGACAAGTGACTGCCGCGCTTATGGCCGGGGAATACGTAGCGCTTGCTGTGTCCTTTGACGGCTTTCAGTGCGGCAACGGCAGCATCGGACAACGGGACCCGGTGCTCGCGTTTCGACTTCATGCGCCCGGCCGGCACGATCCAGGTACTCAGATCCAGGTCGAACTCCGACCAGCTGGCCTGGATCACTTCATTGGTCCGGGCGGCGGTGAGGATCGTGAACTCGAGTGCACGGGAGGCGATGCCGGCGTCGTCATGCAGCTCCTGCATGAACGCCCCGACGTCGGTGTAGGGCAGTGCCGGGTGGTGCCTCACCCTCGCAACCTGACTGGGCCGCGGCAAGAGCTTGTCGAGGTGCCCGCGCCAGCGGGCCGGGTTGTCTCCCTTTCGGTAGCCGCGGACCGAAGCCCAGTCAAGCACAGCCTCGATGCGGCCACGCAGTCGACTGGCGGTCTCGGTCTTGGTTGTCCAGATCGGTTCAATGCATCGCATGACCAGCGCTGTGTCGATCTGGTCGACAGACAGGTGGCCGATGACCGGTCCTGCCAGGTTCTTGAGGGTGCTGCGCCACTGCTCGGTGTGCTTGGGGTTACTCCAGCCTGGCGCCTGGGACACGACGTAGAACTCGGCGCAGTCGGCAAAGCTCAGCATGTTGTCGTGGGCGGCCCGAGCGGCGATCTGGCGTGCCCGTTTGTCACTCAATGGATCGATGCCATTGAGGATCTTCTTGCGCTCTTGCGTCGCCAGGTTGCGTGCCTCGGACAAGGATACGTCGGGGTAAGGCCCGAGGCCCATCCAGACTTCCTTGCCGAACCGCGAGTAGCGAAACAGCCATGACTTGGTCACGGCGTCGCTCACAATCTTGCGAGTCGACTTACGTACCTGGAGATACAGATTGCCGCCGTCGCCGTACTTGCCGGGACGGCTGATATGCTTCACGAACAACGCGGTGATTTTCTCCGCCAAACGCAACTCCTGCACTTCGATTTGGGCCTTCCTACGATCGGGCCCACGTTTGTGACTCGGCTTCAGCCGGATTACCTCGGTTCACCCTAGCGCAGTGCGTTTGCTAAGTGCAAGATACTAAAGGAATTTCGGAACTCCTCGGATTCCTTCGGATGTGCGAAAATAGCCACCCTCTCCGCCAATGGTGAGGCCCGCCGGGCCGAATCAATCCCACCCTCTCC
>JBHHWI010000174.1:0-4229 GCA_046756445.1 Woeseia sp.
GCGACCAAGCGCGTCGAGAGCATGCAGGACATCCCGGTGACGGTGCAGGCACTGGGCGAAGACGAACTCGAAAGCCTGGACATCAACAGTTTCGCCGATTACGTCCAGCAGCTGCCCAATGTGACGTTTGCCGGCCGCGGTCCGGGTCAGAACGACGTTTATATCCGCGGTATCACGACCGGCAGAGGAAGCCTGTTCCAGTCCGGCGGTATCGGCGCCGGCCCTACCGTGGCTTTTTATGTCGACGAAGCACCGCTGACCTCTTCCGGTCGAAACGTCGACGTGTACGTGACCGATATCGCACGCATAGAGGTACTGCCCGGGCCTCAGGGGACCCTGTACGGCGCGAGCTCCCAGGCAGGCACGGTACGCCTGATCACTAACAAGCCGGATCCGATCGGATTCAGCTCGGGTTTCGATGTCTCGGTCTCGGCCACCGAAGAGGGCGAGGAAAGCTGGGGTGCCGAGGGCTATCTCAATATTCCCGTCGTCGAAGACAGGTTTGCGATCCGCATCGCGGCCTACAATATTGAGAGCGGCGGCTATATCGACAATGTTCCCGGCACGCTCTCATATAACTTCAATCCGGCAATCGCGGACGGGAGCCTGCCGCTGGCTCCGGGCGCTGAAATTCGTGTAGCAAACAATGACAGCTTCGTCGAAGACGATATCAACGGTTCCACCTACACCGGCGCTCGCGTCAGCGGAACTTTTTTCGTCAACGACGACTGGGATGTGAACGTGGGCGTCATGACACAGGAGCTCGAAGCCGACGGCGTGTTCGACTATTCACCAGGTGTGGGTGATCTGCAGGTGCAGCGTTTCAATGATGATTTTCTCGACGACGACTTCACGCAGTTCAACTGGACCGTGAATGGCCGCGTGCGCGAACTGGAAATCGTCTACGCCGGATCTTTCCTCAACCGTGAGATTGAACAGCGTATGGACTATGTCGGCGGTACCAGGTTGTCGTTCTTTCCGTTTTACAACTGCGTCTACAATGCATTGGGGGAGATTACGCTGTGCGCCGCGCCGGACGCGAGATTCCACGGCATCCAGGACTCCGACGACACGCAACACGAATTTCGTATCTCGACCGATCCCGCCAGGGCATGGCATTTCATCGGCGGCGTCTACTACGATAAATCGGAGGGTGGGGTATCCCAGGAGTGGGAATATCATTCTCCGCAAATACAACCACCTGGACTGGAATGGGCGCCGAATGCGCCGCATTCCCAGGCAACGCATTTCAACCCGAATGTTCGCGATCCCGAGGTCGCATTTTTCAATGACCTGAGCAACGAAGCGGAACAGATCGCCTTCTTCGGTGAACTGACTTACCACTTCAACGATTCCTGGAGCGCCACGCTGGGGCTGAGAAATTACGATATCGATATCGTTCCCAGGGGCTCGTTCAACTTTGCGACTAGGGGACCGGTTGATGGAGACGGCGGCGGTTCACTGGACAGCTTTACGCCCGCCAACGACAGTGACACGATCGGCAAATTTACTGTGAATTTCACGCCGAACGACGACCTGACTCTTTACGCAACCCTTTCCGAAGGTTTCCGGCGTGGCGGCTTCAACCGCGGTGGCGACGTCCTCGATATGAGTGGCAACGTGCTGTTTCCGGCGTTCTATAAATCCGACACGATCGACAACTACGAGCTCGGCTGGAAAACGACCCTGGCGGACGGCACCTTACGCTTCAACGGCGCCGCGTACTTTATCGACTGGAGCGATATTCAGATCGATATCTTCGATCCGGCGATAAGCTTCCTGCTGTTTACCGCCAATGTCGGCGAGGCTGAAGTCAAGGGCATCGAGGGTGATTTCACGTGGTATCCGACGGATCAATTCACGCTGACGGGCGCTTTCTCCTTCAATGATACGGAACTGACCAGTCGCCCGAGCGGCGCGGACAATCTGCTGCCGGCCGGTTCGGACCTGCCCCTGTCGCCGTCATTCCAGGGCAACCTCACCGGGCGCTATGATTTTCAGATTGGTGACAGGGATGCCTACGCTCAAGTGTCCGTTCGACACAGCGGCGGTTCCTTTACCACGCTCGTGGCTGCCAATGCCGAAAACCTCGACTCGTACACGATCGCCGATGCCTCTTTCGGGGTGGACTTCGAAGGCTGGCGAGTCAGTCTGTTTCTCAGCAATCTGACCGACGAACGGTCCGAACTGTTCAAGACCATTCAGGACGAGATCAGGCGGACGGTCACTTCCCGGCCGCGGACGCTGAGCCTGAGACTGTCACGCGACTTCTAGCCCAGCACCCGCCGGTCGGATGAGGCGCGGCCTGCAAACCGTGGCCGAATGGCATTGACGGCGGATCGCGGTGTCGTGCCCGATGTCGACGCCGCCCTGAGTTCGGCGAAGCAGTCCCTGACGCGCGGCGAGTTTGTTGCGGCGATCGAGGAGCTCGAGGCGCTGCTCGAGCACAAGCCCGGCAACGAGGAAGCGCTCTATATGCTCGCCGTGTGTTCGCGATATGCCGGGCAGGCTGATGCGGCCGTGGCGGCACTCGATCGACTTCTCGAACTGAACCCGGCCTGCGCGAGGGGCTACCAGGAGCGCGGCCACCTCTACAGAGACAGCGGTAACGCGAACGCCGCTATCGAAGCCTACGAAAAGGCCGTTGGCTCGAACCCGGCGCTGCTGTCGTCGTGGCAAAACCTCGCAAAGCTGCAGGCGGGCGAAGGGCGAACCCGCCGCGTGGCTGCCAGTCAAAAGCACGCCGACGAACTCTCGGCGCAGCCTAAGGAACTGCTTGCGGTCATGAGCATGATCTACGAGGGCAAGCTCGATGAGGCCGAGCCGCTGTGCCGTGCGTATCTGCAAAAACACCCGAAAAACGTCATCGGCATGCGGCTGCTGGCGAAGATCGGCAGCGAACAGGACATTCTCGATGATGCCGAGTTCCTGCTCGAGAGCTGTCTTGAGTTCGCGCCGAATTTCACCGCGGCCCGTTACGATTACGCCCAAATCCTGTACAAAAGGCAGCGCTTCGGCAAAGCGCTCGAACAGGCGGGGCGCCTGCTTCGCGAGCAGCCCGACAATGCCGACTTCCAGCTCGTCTGCGCGAACGCGGCAGCCGCCGTCCGTGACTTCGATCGGGCATTCGCGATCTATGATCGACTGATCGACGCGCATCCGGACAATGTCGAGTTGCCGATTCTGAAAGGTCACGCGCTCAAGTCATACGGCGATGCAGCGCAGGCGATCGCCGCTTACCGGCAGGTGGCCGCAGAAAGAACGGATCACGGCGACGCCTGGTGGAGCCTGGCCAACATCAAGACCTATGCATTCACGGATGCCGAGCTCGAGCAGATGCGCTCGGCCGAAGCCGATCCGATGACGAGCACGCGAGATTGCTATCAACTTTGTTTCGCGCTCGGCAAGTGTTTCGAGGATCGCGACGAGATCGCTACCGCTTTTGATTACTACTCGCGCGGTAATGCCCTCAAACTCGGGGAAAGCGGTTATCGTGCCGAATACACAGAGGCCGAATTTGCACGGCAAAAGGAGGTCTGCACGAAGGAATTCTTCGAGCAAAGGCGCGATTTCGGTGTGGCCGACGGTGCGCCCGTCTTCATCGTCGGCATGCCACGGGCCGGTTCGACGTTGATCGAACAGATCCTCGCCTCGCACCCGATGGTCGACGGCACGATCGAATTGCCGAACGTCCTCGCGCTTGCGCAGAAGCTGGCCGGCCGCCGCAGCGTGGATGACACGCCGCGCTACCCGGCAATCCTCGAGACGCTCGAGGCCGGGCAATTCGAGCGCTTCGCACTGGACTATTTCCAATCGACACAAGTCTATCGTCATGGTGCGCCCTATTTCACCGACAAGATGCCGAACAATTTTCGCCACATCGGTCTCATCCACCTGATGTTCCCCAACGCGAAAATCATCGATGCACGGCGCGAGGCAATGGCCTGCTGCTTCAGCAATTTCAAGCAGCTGTTCGGCGAAGGCCAGAACTTCACCTACGGGCTCGAGGAGCTCGGCCGCTACTACCGCGGTTACGAGTCGCTCATGGCGCACTGGGAGCGCCTGCTGCCCGGCAAGATCCTGCGCGTGCAATACGAGGACGTCGTGGCCGACCTCGACGCCGAGGTACGCCGGCTGCTGGAATTCCTCGGCCTGCCTTTCGATCAGCGTTGTATCGACTATCATAAGACGGAACGCGCCGTGCATACGCCCAGTGCCGAGCAGGTGCG
>JBHHWI010000175.1:0-4189 GCA_046756445.1 Woeseia sp.
GCGTCGAATGTCGGTGATCATTCGCAAGGCGAGCAACAAAGCGGTCGGGCCAGTGAGACGAAACCCGGAGGGAAGCGCCTTCGCGGACGATCTGCTGCGTCACTCGTCGCTTGAGTTGAATTACCACACGGCGCTCCTCGTTCCTTGCATCTCATCCCGCAAAGGCAGCTTCGCGGCCATGTGGGATGTTGAGATAGGTTCTGACGATGTTTGACCACGGACAGCCGAGTTACGCGGACGTCAACAAAGACGTCCTGTCGACCATGCTCGAAACCGGGCCCCGATACTGGGTGCTGCTGGGTACCACCATGAGCGTCGCGGCACTCTGTTTTTTCATGCCGTGGGCGTACCAGTTGTTTGTCGGTGTCGGCGCCGCGGGCATGAACCGCAACGCCGTCTGGGGCACTTATCTTTCCAACTTCATTTTCTGGATCGGCCTGAGCCACTCCGGCACATTGCTCTCGGCCGTGCTGCACATTACCAACAGCCACTGGCGCAAGTCGATTTATCGCAGCGCGGAAGCCATGACCCTATTTTCTCTGATGACTGCGGCGCTGTTCGTGATGGTGCACGTCGGCCGCGTCTGGTTCGTGCACTGGAGTTTCCCGATTCCGAATCAAATGGGCCTGTGGCCGAACTTCCGGTCGCCCTTGATGTTCGATGTCATGGCGATCACCACCTACCTCGTGGCCAGTTCGATATTCATCTACATGGGGTCCGTGCCCGATTTTGCCGCTGTCCGCGATGCGAGCACAGGCATTCGGCGCAGGCTGTACACAATTTTCTCATTCGGCTGGCGCGGCACCGCACGCGAATGGCATACGCTGGGATGGGCCTATACGTTTTTCGCTGTCTTCGTCATCCCGCTGGCCGTATCCGTACACAGCATCGTGTCGTGGGACTTTGCGTTATCCATCGTTCCGGGCCTGCACCATACTATCTTCGCTCCGTATTTCGTATGCGGCGCCATTTACTCGGGAACGGCGGGCATCGTCACGGTCATGTATTGCCTGCGGAAGTTTCTCAACTTCGAGCGCTACATCGGCCAGGTGCATCTCGACAATCTCGGCAAACTTCTCATCGCACTGTCCCTTATCTGGAGCTACATCAACATTATGGAGCTCTTCAGTAGCTGGTACGGCGGTTCGTCGTTCGAGCTGGAAGCGCTGAAATTCAGGCTCACCGGGTTCTATGCGCCGCTATACTGGGAGATGATTCTCTTCTGCGCATTCGTGCCGCTGTTGATCTTCTTCAATAAGATTCGCCTGTCGTGGAACAAGATGCTGGTTATCTCTATCCTGATCAATGTCGGCATGCTTACCGAGAGATTCATCATCGTCGCGACATCACAACCGCGAAAATTCCTGCCGGACGCTTTCGGGTTCTATTTCCCGAGTTGGATCGAGATTTCGATCACGGTCGGCTCATTCGCGATTTTCGCCACGCTTTTCCTGATCTTCATTAAATGGGTTCCGGCTGTATCGATATATGAAGTCAAGGAGACGCTGAAGCCCCTCAGGAGGAATGCCTGATGGCTGTCGTCGGTTCGTTCGCGTTCGAGGAGGATTTTCTCGAAGCGGCCAGGCAACTGAAGGCATCGGGGTTTGACAGGCTCTCGCTACTGTCGCCGCTGCCCATGGAGGAGGCGCAGGAACTCCTCGGACTCGGCAAGTCCCCGGTGAGGCGCTTCTCGCTTGCGGGGGCGATCATCGGGGGCATGTCCGGATTTGCCATGGCCGTCAGCACCGCGCTCGTGTTCATATTGCCCACGGGAGGGCGGCCCGTCATCGCCTTGCCGCCGTATCTCGTTATCGCCTACGAGATGACGATCCTGTTGGGAGTCCTGTTTACGCTGCTGGGATTCCACGTCGTGTCCGGCCTGCCTGCGTGGCGCGACAGGCCGTACCTGTCATCGGCGAACGTCGACCGCTTCGTCGTGGTCGTCGAAGAAGCCATTGGTGGCGAGGCGGTCAGGGCGGAGCAGATCATCAGACAGGCCGGCGCCGATGTCATCCGGCAGGTGGAGGAAGACCGGTGACAGCGCGGCGGATTTCAGAGTTGGCAATTGCCCTGTGCCTGATTGCCATTCCGGCCACCGGGATTACATTGCCCTGGGACAAGGACATGCGGAATCAGCCGTCCGTGAAACCTCAGGAATCGCAGGTCTCGACAGTCTCCTCGGCGGTACCGGTGGGCGGAAAGGATGGTTTCCCGCCACCGAAAGACATCATCGAACTCGTCCGGGCGCGCCTGGAAGCGGGACGGACCCTGATCAATCCAATACCGAAGTCACCCGAGTCTCTTGCACGTGGCAGAGAAATGTATGAAACGCATTGCATCGTCTGTCATGGCCCGGAGGGACGCGGAAACGGCCCGGTCGGTCGCAAGTTCGTGCCCCAGCCCATGGAACTCAACTTCGACTACGTTCAGCTTCAGCCGGACGGACAGATCTTCTATACGATCAGCCATGGCAGTATCGCGATGCCTTTTTATCGGCAAGCGATAGCGGTGGAAGACCGCTGGCATCTGGTTAACTTCATCAAGGAAGTGTTCGGAGGACCATGAGCACGATTCGCGACATTGCGATAGGCGTGCCTGAAGGACGACGAGGCTACTTGACGACGTTGCTTGTCCTGGCAGTGACGTTTGTGGTCGGCACAGCGAGTTTTGTTTACCTCCTCGCCACCGCACCTGAAGCAGTACCGTGGAGTTTCTTCGTAGCAAATTTTGTCTTCCTGTTGGGAGTGAGTCAGTTTGGAATCGCGTTTTCAGCAATCATGCGGATCTGCAGGACTGATTGGGCGCGGCCTTTCTACCGGCTCGGAGAAATCGTGACGCTGGCGTTTTTCCCGTTCGCCATCGTCCTGTTCTTGCTGATTTACGCCAACGGCAAGGAACACTTGTTCTATTGGTTGTCCCCCGAGCCCGGCGAACAATTGAATCCCTGGCTCGATGCAGACTTTCTGTTGGCAAGAAACCTGGTGGCACAGTTGCTGTTCTACGGCCTTGCGATCGTCTACTTTCTGATGGGTCTGCTACCCGATGTCACCGGCGAGTCGATGGAGAATGGTCCGGGGTGGCGCCGCAGTTTCTATAAATGGTTGTGGTCGCTGAAGCAGGGCCGCGACGACGCAAGCCTGAAATCGAACATGTTCCTCTACGCGCCTGTCGTGTTGCTCGTCGCGGGTGTCGCGAACACCTTCATCGCCTGGGATTTCGGGATGATGCTGATCCCGCATTACCACAGCACCGTTTTTCCGATGTATTTCATTCTCGGGAACATGCTCGCCGGCACTGCGGCCATATTGATACTCGCTGCAGTGATGTCTCGCGCACTGGGTCTGGGTGAGTTTTTCAAGACCGTTCAATTGAAGAGCATGGGTATCGTGATTACCGGCTTCACACTGCTCTGGCTTTACATGTTCTGGGCGCAGTATTTCGTTACCTGGTATGGGAACCTGCCCCACGAGACCGGGCCGCTCTGGGCACAGATGTTCGGCCACTATGCGCCGTATTTCTGGGTCATGATTGCCTGTGTCTTCGTGATTCCCATCGGGTCGCTGATATTCGCGCCGGCCAAGCGCCGCTGGTGGTCGCTGCTCCTGGTCGGCGCAGTCATCAACGTCGGCGTGTGGATCAACCGCTATCTCATCGTGGTGCCCGCGAGTCAGGCAGACCATGTGCCATTCGCATCCCTGACAGAGCTGACGCTCGTTGCCGGCCTCGTGGCCGGGTTCCTGCTGTCGTTGTTGCTGCTCTTCCAGGTCTTCCCGATGATCTCCACCTGGGAGATGCGGGACGCGGCGGGGGAGGAGGGCCCCGCCTATTAACGGTGCCGGAGCTAACTTTCCGAACTTATTGGCACCGGCCGCTGGTGGCAATAAGTTCGGAAAGTTAGCTCCGGCACCGATATAATCTCGGCCCGAGAAGGTATGAGTCGGCCAGACAACCGCCGTGTCGCCAGGGCGCCGCGGAGGAAAGTCCGGGCTCCATCGGGCAGGGCGCCAGGTAACGCCTGGAGGGCGCGAGCCCATGGAAAGTGCCACAGAAAAGATACCGCCCAAGCGCCGCTTGTCTATGACCTGGGCGCCGGTAAGGGTGAAAAGGTGCGGTAAGAGCGCACCGCGCGGGTGGCAACACGCCGCGGCAGGGTAAACCCCGCCTGGAGCAAGACCAAATAGGGGAGTAC
>JBHHWI010000176.1:0-4150 GCA_046756445.1 Woeseia sp.
CAACTAACACTATTTTTTTTTTTTTTTTCAACCCGCCGGCCCCGCCACCTATCGGGTCTGCCTATTTAGCCTGACCGGCGATACGCTTGAGGAAATGCTGATCCGCCTTGATCGAGATCTGCAGATACCAGCCCTGTGCCGTGTAGCGCGCGGATGCGAAGTCGCTGTCGTGGAAGCCGAAGGCGTTGTAGCCGAGGGTCAGCCACATGTTGTCACGGATGTTGTAGCCGACATCGACACCGAAGCCGTAATCCGTGACGTCGGACCGATAGGAATGATAGATGCTGGCGTGGACGCCGCCATCCCATTTCGGCCTGAAGCCGCGGCGATAGTCAACGCCGATCAGATCCGTGAAGCCGGTGATCTCCACGCCATCGAAATTGCTCTTCACATATTTGAACGCATATTGCAGCGATACCTGGCTGTGCTCGTTCAGGCGGCGGTTCGCGTTGAAATTGTTGATGAAGCGCCAGCTCTCCTGACTGCCCGAGGTCAGCCCGATATCTTCGTAGACCAGATCGGTTCGATCCAGCAACGACCAATGGCCGCCGGCCACGCGATACGCCCAGCCGAACTTGAGATCGGCAGCAGTCGTCTGTGCGCCGCTGATATTCTCGCTGGTGAACATCGTCAGGCCGGCCGACAGGCTGTGGCCCGATTGCGGCTCCCGGTACCAGCCGGACAGCAGAGTCATGCGTTGCTCTGAATCCGAATCGCGGTGCTCGATGCGCGTATTGGCGCTCCACAACCCGGCGTTGTACATCGCGCCGACATAGGCGGCCAGGAAGTCCTCGCTCAATGATCCGGACGCCAGCTCGCGATTCGGGTCGAATACCCGGGCGCCGGGTCGCGACAGCGTACTCGTCTGGTCGACACCGATATCCAGCAGCCACTTGTCGTTCAGCTCGAAGCCCTGCACCAGACCGACGTTGGCGAATACCCGCGGACCGTATTCCGAGCCCTCGCTGGTGACCGAGGTGTTGACCTGCGCCCGGCTCCAGGGCGTCGCGCGCACGCCGACCCGGGTCATGGTCGCGTCGACGTCGCGGGTGGTGGATTCTTCCCATTCCGCAAACAGGTCGACGCCATCCACAACACGGTAATCCACGCCGACGACGACGTTGGTCGGGTAGTCGGCGTTCTCCGCATCCTCGTTGACCGCGACACTGCCATTGGCCCGCAGGGTCAGCTTGCCGTCGAACATGCGGTGGCTGACGCCGACCTCCGCCAGCTCGCTGGTGCGAGTCTCGCCATCGGTATATTCGTCTTCGGCATACGCCAGCCCGGTCGATGCCGCAAAGCCGCCCTTTTCGTACCGCACCAGCCCGCGCGCAACCCTGCGCTCGGTACCGGACTCGAGATTACGCTGCGCCGATGCCTCACCTTCGACGATTACGCGCTCGGTAACCCGGACCCGGCCGTCAAGACCTGCTTTTCTGACGCCCGATTCCGCAGCGGACTGATGGCCCAGGCCGAAGTTCTGTTCGACTTCCCGGGCGTATGCGCGAATGTCGGCCTTTTCGCCGCGATGTTCGACGGTCAGCGAATACGCGGCGCCTTCCTGATCCGCGCCGGCGACATTGCGATTGCTGTTCGCGTACTCGGCCTTGACCAGCGTCGCGTCAGTGGCCTGCCATCGGAAATCCACTCCCGACAGGTCGGCCTCGGCGCCCTGCTGACCCTCGTTGATGTGCGTGACGCCGACCTCGAGTGCGTCGCTGCTCGAACGCAGCGACATTCGCCCGCCCGCGATGACGTCTTCGTTTGCGCTGGCGTTACTCTCGTACTCGACCACGATGAATACGGGATTGAAGCTGGCATCACGGCTCGGCACCGGCTTCTTGAAGTACAGTGTCCCGTCCAGGGTGTCGAGGTTGTAGTCGAGGAAACGATTCAACTTGTCGCTCGACAGCACGCGGCCGGTATCGAAGCGGTCGCGGATTTCGATCCTGACGGATTCGCTATTGGCGATGATCGGTACGCTGCTCAACTGGTAGAGACCCGACGTGCCGTCACCGCGCAGCTCGTCGCGCACGAACGACTGGTCCGTCTCGGCTGCAAACACCGAGTAGCCGGCATTCCTGCCGCGGTACTCGATCTTGAGTCCGTTGAAGCGGCGTTCGTATCGGGCGAGCTCCGCCACCGACAGTCCGGTATCGAAGTCGCCGAACATCGCCAGGTACTGCTTGCGTTCGAGCTTCACATAGAGCTTTCGCTGACTCGCCGTTTCATAGCGTTGCTCGCTCTGATCGCCGTAAAGCGCATAGAAGGCATTCGGATCGACCTGCGTCCGGAAGCCGTCGCTGTTCTCGCGCCGGTCACTCTCGGAGTCATACGCGACAGTCAACAGGTACTCGCCCTTTATTTTTCCCTTGGCGAAAAACGCGATCTTGCCATCGTCGTAGTAACCGTCGTCGTGGCCTGCCGCAGCAGCAGCGACCAGATTGTCCGAAATCTTCTTGTGACCGATGGTGCCCTGCGCAAAGCCGACCAGGATCCAGTCACGGGGCTTGGCCTGTAGCCAGGTGCGGATTTCCTGTCGGCGCAACCGGTCGAATTTCAGTTGCAGCGAGACTTCGCCCGCCTGCGTCGTCGGCTCCAGCTCGATCAGTGCGACGCCGTCCGGGCCTACCCGGTAAATCGGTTCGCGCGAACCGACGCTGACGAGCTTGTTCCTGCGATCGTTTTCGACTTGCCACCAGGAACGATAGGGTGGATCGATACGGAACGCGCCGATCGCGCCGGGTCGTGACGGCTGGCCGTACTTGTCATAGAGCCGCACCGCAATGACTGGCCGCGTCTTGCCATCCGCGACCAGAACCGACAATTCCTCGACGAATTCGCCGCGAAACGCTGCATCGCCGAAATGGATCGATCGTTCCAGAACCGAGGCGGTGCTCCCGTCGGCGTTCCTGACTTCGACGTGTATCCGATTATTGCCGTCACGGAGATCGACACCTCGCCAGCGAGACACGGCGATGCCCGACGCCTCGTCCGCCTGGGTGCCGTCGAAGTTGACTGCGTAAACCGGCTGGCCGTTGAGATACGCGTGGGCCGTCTGTGTCGGCCCGTGTTTGACGGAGATTCTGGTGACCGGAACCGCAGGCTGGTACTCGCGCGTCGGCAACAGCATTTCGATGCCGGGCGTCAGCGATTCGAAGTCCGCTTCAATTTCGGTGCCATCGTCCAGGTCGTCCCGGGCGGCTCGTTCCGCCATCGCCTGCCGCTCGGCTTCGAGGCCGGGCGTCTCGCCTTGTGTCTCAATGATCTGGGCGCCACTCGAGGCCTTGGTCACTTCGAGAAACGAGGGTCGCGTCGGGCGCATGCCGCTGAGAATCATCTCGACACGGCGGTTCTTCTGCCGGCCCGCTGCTGTTGCGTTATCGGCCACCGGATCATCCGGCCCGCGACCTTCCACCTGAATACTTTCGGCCGGCAACCTCAGCGCGCTTGCGACATACCACGCGGCCGAACGCGCGCGCGCCTCGGACAACACATAGTTGTCGGCAAATTTGTGCCGATTGCGCGGCGCGATCCTCTGGCTGTCGCTGTGTCCAACGGCGGCGATCCGTATCTCCCTGACGCCCCGCCAGCTCTCGATGAGCAGGTCGAGTTCAAGCCGGTCCTCGAGCGACAGCTCCGCGGACAATACGTCGAACTTCAGGTTCAACACGTAGCCTTCGTTTTCGCTCACTGAAGGCTCGCGAACCATCTTGGTTTCGGCGACCGGTGTCATCTGATCCGCTTCGATCGGTGAATCAAACCGTGCCCGCGCCTTGGTAACGAGCTCGCCATGAACATCGACCGAGATGCTCGCGTCGAAGCGGATCTCCGTTTGCCAGTCGCCCTCCTGTTCGGGCAGTGGCAGGTTCAGGGCCTGCCCCGTGATTCTCGGATCATCGGCCAGACTGTAATTCACCTGCATCGTGCCCGGCATGTAGTTGACGCCGTCCGGCAGCATGACCATCAGGCTCAGGTTGCTTATGCTTACATTGCCTTTCCCGTGCAGCTTGAGGACGTAAGCGACTTCCTCCGTGCTTTCCGTTCCGAAGCTCAACAGCTCGAGATCGACCCGACCTTCGGGTGCTGCTTGTCGCCTCAGGTAGAAATCGGCGCGTTTCAGGCTGCCGCGCGACAGCTCGACGAACTG
>JBHHWI010000177.1:0-4093 GCA_046756445.1 Woeseia sp.
AAAGACACCCAGGAAGAAGCCGGCCGCGAAGAAGAAGCCGGCCTCCAGAAAGACATCCAGCAAGAAGCCGGCGGCGAGGAAAAAGCCGGCCCGCAGGAAGGCGGCGAACAGAAAGCCACGGCGCAGAAGCGATTTGCTGTCAGGGCCGATTCACGGCATAGCGCCGTATACGGCGCGCCGCGGCGAAGACTACATGAGCGCGAAGCAGCTCGAGCATTTTGAGGAAATTCTGAATTCCTGGAAACGGGAGCTCATGGACGAGGTGGACCGTACGGTTCATCACATGCAGGACGAAGCGGCCAATTTCCCGGACCCGAACGATCGCGCAACCCAGGAGTCCGAATTCGGGCTCGAGCTCAGGACCCGGGACCGTGAGCGAAAATTATTGCGCAAGATCGATGCCGCTCTGACCCGTATCGAGGACGGCAGCTATGGCTTCTGTGACGAGACCGGCGAAGAGATCGGCCTGAAGCGTCTCGAAGCCCGGCCGGTAGCCACGCTCTGCCTGGAGGCTCAGGAACGCCGCGAAATGGCAGAGCGCCAGTTCCGCGATCGGGACGACCGGTACCGTTGACACCGGGCTCGGGCGCTGACCGGGATGGCAGCTCTCGAGCCGGCTCCGTATGTCGGCCGGTTCGCGCCCTCGCCCACCGGGCCTTTGCATCTCGGCTCGCTGCTCGCCGCCGTGGCGAGCTACCTGCAGGCCAGATCCCGGTCCGGCAGGTGGCATGTACGCGTTGAGGACATCGACCCCCCCAGGCAACAGGAAGGCGCCATTGAGGAGATTCTGAACGCGCTCGAGCGGTTTGGCTTCGAATGGGATGGGCCGGTCACCTTTCAAAGCGAGAATGCAGAAAGGCATCACCAGGTCGTTGCCGACCTGCAGGCGGCCGGCAACGCCTATCCGTGCTCCTGCGCGCGAAGGGACCTGGCCACGGCCAGGCGCGGCCCGCTCGGCGCCATCTATCCCGGGACCTGTCGCGACGGCTGCAAAGGCGACGCCCTGGCCGTGCGCGTGCGTACCAGCGATACCGCGGTCGAGTTTGTCGACCAGCTTCAGGGAACGCAGCGTCAATGTCTGGAATCGGAGTCCGGCGACTTTGTCATCCAGCGTCGTGACGGCCTGATCGCCTATCATCTGGCTGTCGTGATCGACGACTTCGACCAGGGCATGACGGAAATCGTCAGGGGCATCGATCTCCTCGACTCCACGCCTCGCCAGATCCACCTGCAGCGATTGCTCGGCTTTCCGACTCCCGCGTATTTACATATTCCGATTGCCGAGAACGTCCGGGGACAGAAGCTGAGCAAGCAGACGGGCGCTCCGGCGTTGCCTCTGGACGGGGTGAATCGGATCGTCGTCAATGCTCTCGAGGCGCTCGGCCAGCTACCGCCGGCCGATCTTGCAGTCGCCTCGCTGAATGATGTCTGGGCCTGGTCGATCGAGCACTGGAATCCGGGTGCCCTGCTCGGGCGGACCGCCATCGCCGCGGAACAAGACGCTTTGGCTTGGGGCCAAAATGGGCTATCGTAGGCGCCATTCCGCCTTAGGGCTCGGTAGTAAGTACGTATTATCGCTGGAAATTTGGGACCGTGCTCGCTCGGATCCCGGCGCGTGAACCGCGAAATCGCCGCCGCGTCTTGCTGCCAGTTTACAGAGACCATCGATGAGTTCAGCTCGCGTAATCAAGAAGTACCCAAACCGACGCCTGTACGACACGGAGGAAAGCCGATACATCACCCTGGCGGACGTGAAAGATCTGGTGATCCGGAAGATCGAGTTCCAGGTCATCGACAAAAAAACCGGCGATGACATCACGCGGTCGATATTGCTGCAGGTCATCAGCGAACAGGAGCAACAGGGTGAAGCCATCATGAGCCGGGATTTCCTGTCTCAGGTGATTCGTTCATACGGCAACGTCATGCCGGATTTCATCGCCAACTATCTCGAGCAGAGCCTGAAGCTTTTTATGACGCAGCAACAGAGCCTTCGTGGTCATGTGAAACGCGTCGTCGGCGTCGACCCGATCGTCGCGGTTGCAGATGTTGCCGAGAAAAATTTCAATCGCTGGAAGTCCCTGCAAGACGAGGTATTGCGCCGCTTTTCGGGCGGCGGCCGGGCTCGGGACACCGGCAGTGACAACCCTGCGGCCGAGGATCAGGAGAAGGTCGGGTGACGGCATCACCGAACATAATCACGGTCCGGAAGCCGGTAAAATTCTGCTTGACAGCAGGGTGCCTGATGTCCTAGCTTGTGCGTTGCAACAGGGACACGCTCCCCCGCCCTCTGTTGCGAATGCCTGAAGGAGTTATCACACTCCATGGCCGGCCCCCTGCGCAAGCGGGGGGCCTTTTTCGTTGAGCACAAGATACGGCAAGAATGACAGACGCCCCGAAGGACGGCCGAATCTGCCGCAGCCGGTTCCGCCCGGCGAGCTGGCTCAGGAACCGCCACGCCCAGACGATCTATCCAGCCCTGCCGTGGGCCGGCGCTCCATGGCCAAAGCGCCGCTCGCAGGATATCGAACTGCCCGATGGCGACGTTACGGTGGTGGACTGGTTGACAGGATCAGCGGATCCGGATCCGGACTCGCCGACGTTGATCGTGTTGCACGGACTCGAGGGCTCCGCAGAGTCCTCCTACGCGAGAATGCTGTTGCAGGCGGCGGCCGAGCGGGGCTGGCGCGCTGCGGTGCTGCATTTCAGGGACTGTGGCGACTATACGAATCGCCTTCCCAGGCGCTATCACGCTGGCGAGACCAACGATCTGCGGTTTTTTGTCGATCGCCTGCGCACCGAGGGCCATCGCGGCCCAATGATGGCGGCGGGCTATTCACTGGGTGGCAACGTGCTGCTGAAATACCTCGGCGAAAGCGGGGTCTCGACGCCCCTGCACGCGGCCGCCGCGGTCTGCGTGCCATTGAATCTGGAACTATCAGCGGAAGCATTAACTCGCGGTTTTTCAAAAATTTATCAGAGATACTTAATAAAACGAATGAAGAATGCGGTGCGCCGGAAATTCGACCGGTACACGGCAGCATTCGATTGGCAGCGAGCGATGGATGCCAGGACGTTTGCCGAATTCGACGATGCCGTGACGGCGCCGCTGCACGGCTTTTCCGGCAAGACCGAATACTATGATCGCTGTAGCTCGATCGGTTACCTGAAGGGGATTCAGCGCCCCACGCTGATCATCAATTCCCTGGACGATCCGTTCATGTCGCCGGAGGTCATTCCGGATGAGGCTCAGTTGTCCGACTGCGTTACCCTAGAGGTCAGCGAGCGCGGCGGTCATGTCGGGTACATAAGCGGTGGTACGCCCTGGCGTCCCAGGTATTACCTGCCGCAGCGAATTACCGACTTTCTGGCATCGAATATCCCCGATCAGCATGCTGCCGGCCGCGCGTTGCCCGGTCTGTAAGCGCGGGCGGTGCCCGCGTCAGGCCGCGCAGGTGATCCGACAAGCGGTATCAGAGGAGAACAGCCATGATCAGCGGCGCCCACTCGATTATCTTCAGCACGGATCCGGTTGCCGACAGAGCGTTCCTGCGCGATGTTTTCGGTTTTCCACACGTCGACGCCGGGGATGGCTGGCTCATTTTCGGACTGCCGCCGGCCGAACTCGCGGTTCATCCGTCAGAGAGAAATGACGCCTACGGCTTTCACCTGATTTGTGACGATATCGACGAACTCATTGCGAAGCTGAAAGACCGGGACCTGGCCTGCAGCGGCGTCGAGGAAATGCCCTGGGGAATGCTGACCAACGTAAGACTTCCCGGCGGCGGCACGCTCGGCATCTACCAGCCGAAGCACGAGCGCCCTGCCCCGGCCGGCGCCAGCGATGGCGCTTCGATTATTTAGAACCTATCTCAAGATACCGCGTGGCCGCACAGTGGGCCTTGCCGGAGGAGCTGCAAGGCGCTCGGAGCGAACTGTGGTCGTTCCACTGGAGCGACGAGCAACGCAGCAGATCGCCCGCAAGGCCACTGCCCATCCGGGTCTCGCTCTCGAAGCCCGTCGGACGTCGTTGCTCGCCTAGCCAATGACCTTACGATTTGGACGCGGCGAGCGCCTCGCCGAGCGAGCTTCGAGA
>JBHHWI010000178.1:0-3911 GCA_046756445.1 Woeseia sp.
CTAGTCATCTCGTTGCCGGTTTTCGACCCTGTCACTCCAGAAGTCCGCGTTCCTGATCCCGAGCTCGTCGGGATCGAAAGTGTATGCCGTGACGCCGGCTTTTCTCTGCGTTTCGTAATCTTTCAACGCCTTGAGTGCGGGCCTGCCCATCAGGAACAGGATCAGGATCGCAATGATGTTCAACCAGGCCATCAGCCCCACGCCGATATCCCCCAGCCCCCAGGCCAGGTTGGCAGTTCGTACCGCGCCGTAGAACACCGACGCCATAAGCGCGAGTTTCAGAAAGAGCATCTCACCGGGTATCTTGAAGGTTCGCCTGAGATAGGCGACGTTCGTTTCCGCAATGTAGTAATAAGCGAGCAGTGTGGTAAACGCGAAAAAGAACAGCGCAACCGCGATGAACGGCTTGCCGAATCCCGGCAGGACGGATTCGACGGCAAACTGTGTAAAGGCGGGGCTGTTCGCCTGCAGGTCGGCCCCCAGGTTCTGAATATGGAACCCGCCTTCTCCGGTATGCACATTGTACGCACCGGTAATCAGAATCATGAAAGCCGTCGCAGAACAGACGAATAGCGTGTCCACGTATACCGAAAACGCCTGTACGAGTCCCTGCTGCGCCGGATGCCGGACCTCCGCCGCAGCCGCCGCATGCGGCCCGGTGCCCTGTCCAGCCTCGTTCGAATAGACGCCTCTCTTGACGCCCCAGCCGATCGCCGCGCCCACACCCGCCATCGGTGTAAACGCGTCTTTAAGTATCAAGCCGACGATATCCGGCAGCTGCGTGATGTTCAGAATGATGATGACGACGGCAGTGACGATGTACGCCAGTGCCATGAACGGCACGACTACTTGCGTGAAATGGGCGATGCGCTTTACGCCGCCGAAGATGATGAAGCCAAGAACCGTAACGATAGCACCAGCGGTCGTTAACTTCGTCATGCTGATGAAGCCGAGATCGGTTTCGAACACCCGGCCCGCGCCCAGTGCTACTTCGGCGGCGTTAGTTATGCTGTTGGCCTGAACGCCCGGCAACAACAACCCTGTCGCTACGATCGTCGTAATTGCAAAAATCCACGCATACCATTTTTGCCCCATCGCTTTTTCGATATAGAAAGCGGGGCCGCCGCGTAACTGACCTTCGTCCTCTTCCTTATATATCTGACCGAGCGCGGACTCGACGTAGGCGGTCGCGGCGCCCAGGAATGCCACCACCCACATCCAGAAAACGGCGCCCGGCCCGCCGAACCCGATTGCCGCCGCAACACCGGCGATATTGCCGGTGCCTACCCGGCCCGACAACGACACGGACAATGCCTGGAATGAAGAGATGCCCCTGTCCGATCCCTTCGACGAAAACAGCAGGTGAACCATTTCCCGAAAGAGACGGACCTGCACAAAGCGAGTCAGGATAGAAAACAACAGCCCGGTGCCGAGCGCAAGAAAGACCAGCGCGGGGCTCCATACGTAGGCGTTGATCTGGTTAACGATCGATTCCATGGGCAGGCCCTTTGTACCAGAAATCGGCTATGCTCGCCTGCATGGACCGGTTCAACACACCCTGGCGTGTCACCGCCGCCGCGATATATACGGCGCCGTCAGACTCGCGTGTCTATGGAAGCCTGGACATAGATGTCACCGACGCGAAGCGTTTCATGGACGAAAAACGAAAGGCCGGCGAAAAAATGACGATGGTGCACATCACTACGGCTGTCATTGCCCGGGCGATCGCGTTCGACGTGCCTGAACTCAATTGTTTCATCCGGCGGGGTGGAGTCGTCGGCCGCAGGCAATTGAACGTCATGGTCCCGGTCATGCTCGATAGTCGGTCCGGAATGAGTTCCGTGCTCGTCAATGATGCACACGCGCGACCCGTCAGCGATCTGGCGCGCGACATCCGGATCCTTGCAAAAAAGAGCCGGGGCGGCAGCGAATCCAGAGCTTCCAGGAACAAGTACGTCCTCAACAAGATTCCCTGGCCGTTGCGTCGTCCCGTTTTCAGGTTCCTGAAGTGGCTGACTGTCGACCTCGGTTTGGAGTTGCCGGCCCTGGGCTTGTCGTCCGACAGTTTCGGGTCGGTCGTCGTTTCCGATATCGGCAGCTTCGGCCTTACAACCGGCATGGCCGCGCTGTTCCCGGCCGCCAAGGTTCCGGCCGTCATCATCATGGGAAAAATGGAAGACAAGCCGGTCGTGCGCGGCGGTGAGGTCGTCATCCGCACGATCCTGCCGCTCACGGGCACCTTCGATCACCGCATCGTGGACGGCATGCAGATCGGCAAACTGGGAAGGGCCATTCACCGTAACTTCGCGCGACCCGAATGGCTCGATCAGGTGCCCGAGAAGGAACTGGCGGGGTGCATGTTTACGTCCCGACCGCATGCGCCACGGCGAGCACACTGACTTTCTCTGCACCTGCATCCAACAGCGCTCGGGCGACCTGCCGGCAAGTCTCTCCCGTCGTGATCACGTCGTCGACCACCAGCGGGCGACGATAGCCGAGTTCGCCCCGGACTTTGAACGCCGCCTTCATGTTGCGCCGGCGCTCTGCCGCATCGAGTCCCGTCTGCGGCTTCGTAAACCTCGTCCGGTATACGTTCGTAATCTCGGGCATCCGGTATTCCCTCGCAAGCGGCCGGCAAAGCTCGGTCGCCTGGTTGAATCCCCGCGTGGCGTGTCGCCTCGGATGAAGTGGCACCGGCAACAGGGCGTCTGCATCCGGAAACGATTCATCGACCACGGGCACCAGAATCTCCCCGAACGCCGGCGCGTAGGAGACCTGTCTCTGAAACTTGAGCGCTTTCAGCGCGCTGTCCACCGGAAAAGCGTATAGCAACGGCGCAAAGGCTCTTTCAAACGGGGGCGGACGCGTCTGGCAGTCGGGGCACGGCGTGCTTGCGTACGCAGGTGCGGCGACCGGCCGGCCGCAGCGCTCGCAGCCTTGATCAATCCACGGCAGGTCCGCTTCGCACGCCCTGCAAAAGTGTCCCACCGTCAGGCCGATGCCACAGACCACGCAGCTGCGCGGCAGCACGAGACTCAGCAATCCCGGGTTCATCACCAGACTCTGGCATGAAGGCATGCCGGGACGCAGCCGCTGATACTTGCCTGTATGCTTGGTTTCGATATGCGTTCGCAGGCAGGCAGAATCAGATTCCGGGATCTCAGGCGGCGTTTCGATCGAGCGGCCGCACGATTCGATGAGGCGGATTTCGTCCACCGGCGTGTCGCAGCCGGCCTCATGTCCCGGCTGGCGCCAATGCTGATCGATGCCAGGTGGATCCTGGACCTGGGCGGTGCGACCGGTTCGGCAGCCCGTGGTCTTCGCAGGCGCTTCAAGCGCAGCCGGGTAATCGTTTTCGACGCTTCTCGAGAGATGTTGCGACAAGCGATGAGGAAACGGACCTGGTTCTCGCGGCTATCCGTGCTGCAGGCCAACGCAATGGCTTTGCCGTTGAAGACCGGATCCGTCGACCTGGTTTTTTCGAACCTGCTCTTGCCGTGGATTGATGAACCAGGCGTCATGCTCGCCGAGGTGGCCCGAGTGCTTCGCAAGGATGGTCTTTTCGTTTTCTCCGCGGTCGGCCCTGACACCCTGTCGGAGATTCGCGAAGCATGGGCGGGTGCCGACGAGGGTCCGCACGTCAACGACTTTGCGGACATGCATGAGGTCGGCGACGGCCTGGTGCGCGCGGGCCTGCGCGATCCGGTTCTCGACATCGACTTTCTGAACGTCAGTTACACGGACACGGCAAGCCTGTTCGAGGACCTTTCTCTCGTCGGCGGTCGAAACAGCCTTTGTGGCCGCAGAAGAACGCTGACCGGAAAAGACCGCTTCCGCAGCATGCAGCGCGAGCTCGAGGGCCGGTTCAAAGACGGCCTCCTGGAACTCAGGCTCGAGATCGTCTACGGGCA
>JBHHWI010000179.1:0-3910 GCA_046756445.1 Woeseia sp.
CTGCAGTCACGCTTCTTGCAGTGGCAACAAGCGTGCCCTACGCTCAGTTGCCCGTCAGCTGAACCGTCAGGCGGCATGAGATGCAACCAAGTCAAGTCGTACGACCCATCCCGGGTCTCGTTGTAGCGAACGGCCGTATGTCAGGCGACAGCAAATGACAGGACAGACAACATGATCTCGAAAAAGAAAACAGCAAGAATCGCAGGGCTGCTCTATGTACTACTGGCCCTAAGGCGAAACGATCGAACGCCAGTAAGACCTGTGGTGTTGTGGCTTTGTCCATGATTCTTGCGTGGCCTGGAACAAGCTCTGCTTGTCGGGTGGCAGCCTGACAAGGCGCCGCACTCGCCCATTGGCCGCAGTCATGATTCTTGCAATGGCAAGACTTGCGCCTTACGCTCAGTTGCAAATGCGCTAAACCGTCAGGTCTCGTGTAAATGACTGTGCCAATCCGGGACGTGGTAAGAACGCAGTTCGACTTTCTGTTGTTTCGTCCTATCCTGCCGGATCTAGAGAATGGCTATTGGTCCTACTTTGCCGTCGTTATCGGAATTACCTGGGCAGTCGGAATCGGCCGATATTGGGATCACCCGTCTGCCGCAATTTGGCAGTATGCAGGGCTTGGTTCGTTAGCGTACGTCTTTGTGCTCGCCGCAGTCTTGTATCTGGTTGTCCGGCCGCTGGGCCCCGGCAACTGGCGATTCCCCACCGTGCTGATCTTTGTCGGCCTGACCTCGCTTCCCGCGGCGCTATACGCTTTTCCGATCGAGAAATTCGTGACGTTGAAGACGGCTCAATCCGTGAACGCCTGGTTTCTCGGGACTGTTGCCACCTGGCGGGTCGCGCTCTACGTGCGCTTCCTTGCCACAAGCACCAGACTGCGTTGGTTCAGTATCGCCATTGCAACCATCTTGCCGTTATCAGGCATTGTCACGGCGCTGGCGATTCTCAATCTGGAGCACGTCGTGTTCAACATCATGGGTGGTATAAGGGAGGCCGACGTGAGTCCGCACGATGCCGCCTACCAAATCGTCTTTCTGCTCACGATGTTCGCTTTTCTCGCGTTCCCGATAACGATAATCTGCTACGCGGGGATGATTATCTTGCGTTTGCGCGCTGAAAAGAGCGAAACGTAGCAAGGCTCTACACCGGCTGCCGGCCATACTTGTCGCGGAGCTTGCATCGGCAACCTCCGCGCCAGATACTGGCTGCAAACGAGCTCGGCCGTCAGGGGATTGCAGCGGCCATGCGATGCATCATCAAATTGTGGGCATTATTGGCGGCGGGCTGTTCACTGCCGGCACCTCACGCGCCGGATATCGAATATTCGGCATCCTGGTTCGACTGTAAGTCTCACTTTGAGTGCGTCGTCGTCTATGATGCGTTCTGCAAGGTAGTCGCCGTCAACTCCCGATACTCGCTCGTGTATCAGGATTGGTCACAGCGTGAAGTGTCGCGCGCGGGGGAACGTATCGTCTGTCCTCGCCCAGGGGTATTCGCCGGAGGCGCCGGTTGCCGAAACGGCCGCTGCGTATACCCGTTTGGCCTGGAAGATTACATCGATCGACCAATTGAGGAATGAATGAGGCTCCCGATAAATTGCTGCGAGAATGACCAGGTCACTTGTCACGCGGCAATTTGCCGGGCCGGTGAAAGGTTTACCGTATGAAACTACCGCATATTGTCACCCAATCTCGAAAACAGATTCTGCAAGGTTGGAAGTATCTGTGCTGGCACGTGAATATGCGGTTACGCAAGTCGGTAACGGTCTCGACAAGACAGGGTGTGTTCGAAATCTTGATGGCAACCCACGAGTTCGTCGGCAAATCCCTGTATTGCTACGGCGAATTTGAGCTGGAAGTAATGGCGAGCGCAATGGAATTCTTGAGGAACAATCAAAAGTGTCCGCCGAAAGGGCACGGAACCGTGGTGGACATCGGCGCGCACAACGGCGTCACGTCAATAGGGATGCTTTGCACCGGGGAGTTGCAGAAGGCGATCGCCATTGAGCCCGAACCACGAAATTTCGCGATGCTTCAACGAAATGTGACGCTGAACGGCCTCGAGGACAGGATAGTCGCATTACCCTATGCTGTCTCGGACCGGAAGGACGAGATTGAATTCGAGTTGAGCAAGAACAACTTCGGTGACCACCGGGTTCGAATGAACGCAAACGCCGTCGCTGCTGATTCCGCCGAGCTATATGATGAGTCGAGACGTCGCGTCATTACTGTCAAGGCCGATCGGCTGGACAACCTGTTGGCAGGCCTGCCCGATTCCTTCACGGACAATATCGCGCTCGTCTGGATTGACGTGCAGGGATACGAGGGCTATGCGTTTATGGGAGCAAAAACCCTGCTGTCCAAAGGAATCCCGGTGGTATCGGAGATTTGGCCATACGGACTCCGCCGGGCAGGCATGTCACCGGAGAAGTATTACGCGATTGCGTCAAGTATCTGGGATGATTACTGGGTCTGGAGAAACGGAGACTATGTCCGATACCCGATTGACACTCTGAATAGTCTCATGGATGAATTGGGTTACGATGGGAACCACACCAATATCATATTCACGCAGTGAACTCTGGGCGATGCGGTCAATGGAACAACCCAAGGAGACACAGGTGACATTTGAACACGGCTTGTCGGAGGCTTACCTCAACGACGCTGCCGAGCTATACGAGTCTGCATTCGGTCAGAAGCTTTCTCGGGCGATCCCGAATCAGGCCGACAGGGTCTCCCTGATCTCTGACGGGTTCGAGTCGGAATTCGCAATCGTTGCGATCCACGACAATCGTCTTGTCGGGCTGGCGGGCTACCACACGCCTGCCGGATCGTTGACCTCCGGCATCTCCGGAGGCTCGATAGTCGAAAGGCTGGGGCCCTTGAGGGGTGCCTGGGCATGCCTGATTCTCACAATGTACGAACGAACACCGGCGCCCGGCGAATTATTGATGGACGGTATCGCAGTAGACCCCGACTATCGGGGCCGTGGTATCGGTACCGAGTTACTTCGGCGCATCGTGTCCTTCGCCTCGGATAACAGCTACAGCACCGTCCGGCTCGACGTCGTGGACACCAACGCGGCCGCCCGGGGACTGTATGCTCGATTCGGATTCGAGGTGACAGGCGAAGAAAGCCATCCGTTACTCGCCGGCATCCTGGGATTCGGCGGGTCTGCGACTATGGAATACAAGGTCGCCCAGTAGCGATTGGAGGTGCACGGTTTGAGGATTGAGCTGAATAGCGTCATCGTGCGAAATCAGGAAGATGCACTGCGGTTCTATACGGACGTTCTTGGTTTCGAGAAGAAAATGGATCTTCCGGCCGGAGATTTCAGGTGGCTGACTGTCGTCTCGCCAGAGGAGCCTGATGGCGCTCAGTTGCTTCTCGAGCCGAATGCGCATTCCGCATCGGAAAACTATCAGCGTGCCTTGTTCGATGCGGGAATACCACTGACGTCGTTTGCCGTCGACGACGTCGATGCAGAATTCGAGCGCCTCGAACAGCAAGGCGTGGTCTTCTCGGCAAGACCCGCCGATACCGCTGGAACGAGAACAGCCGTATTCGAAGACACCTGCGGAAACCTGATCCAGATTTATGAGGCACAATAAGCCGGGAAATGGCATGGGTGGCGTCGCGCCTCGATTCGGGATCGACTGAAGCGGCGGTGGGACATCGACTTGCGATCCGTGCCGGCGCCGTCATCTGCCTTGTTGCGTTCCTGGCCGGTCCGCTCTACACCGAGCCCGGATACGACTGGGTCCGACACTCCATCAGCGAGTTGGCGGCTCAGAATACGGCCAATGCGTGGATAATGCGCCTCGGGTTGTTCTGCCTGGGTGCAGCCGCTGTACTAGCCTGAAAACTGCACGAGAGTCCGGGATTGTGGGCGAGAGATCGTCGCGGCT
>JBHHWI010000180.1:0-3823 GCA_046756445.1 Woeseia sp.
GAGCCGCATTTCGGCTCTCGAAGCTCATCCCGCAAGGCCTACTGTGTGGCCACGAGGTATTTTGAGATAGGTTCTAGACTCGGCCGTGTCAGGCGCCGGGCGCCCCGGTGCACACCGGAAAGGCAGGATTAAGGCTTGTTTAAGACCTTCAATATCGGAATCGTTCTCGGCATAGCCCTGGCGGCGTTAGCGGTCTATTCATACCCGGCGGTGGATCAACACCGTGAAAGATCGCTGATCAAGGTATTCGCAAACAGGGCGAACTCGGAGTCGTTTCATATCAGGCTGCCGGATGACCGGATCATGGCCGGCATGGCAGGCCTGGCCGAGCCGATACCGCCGGGCCTGGAGTGGCCTGACCACGATTTTCTGAGAAATATACGGACCGAGCTATTCAAGGTACGTAACGAGAAGGGAGCTGTTATCGGCGCCGCCAGCAGGATATACGGAACTTCGGAACTGCACGGGTCATTCGTCGAATGGACCGTGCATCTTCCGGCACGCGGAACAATGTTTGTCAAGATGGCACCGAGCCCGGCGGCAGATGGTTACAGGGAAGGGTCGCTGAGAGCGGGAACGCGCGAATTCCTGGCGTTGAACGGGGCCATCACTGAAAGATTCGTCAGCGAAATCGACAATCCGGATTCCGGCGAGACAGGACGGATTGAACTCGTTGCAGCCCTTGTCGGCCAGGCGCCGGAGTACGAATGAAGTACGTCATTTCACTGCTGGTGGGCATGCTGATCGGCGTCGCGCTGCTGATTGCCGTGCTCTTTTACAACCCGTTTGTAGGCAATCCGAGCGTATCGCCGCTCGCAGTATCGGAACTCGACCTGGTTGACCTGACATACTCAAGGGTTCCCGGCGAGTCGATCATGTTTACGAATAACGGGGAGTCCCACGTCAAACCATATCCGAACAGAGTGCGCGAGCTGTGGGAGCCCGCCGTCAAGAGGACACGAGCGCTTGTCACCATCTTGACCGACAGTCGCGGCGAACCCGCCGGGCTCGGCGTGAAGTTTTCCTCCGATTCCGAAGATTCGGAACTCATCAATGCGAAGGTGCTGGTCGACAGCGTTTGGCACGTATACCTGCCGGAGCGGGGTACGCTCTTTGTCGACCAGACCGAAAACTATTGGTCATACCTGCACGATATCGTGATACCCGCGCGCCTGAGTTCGGGAGATAACTGGCGCGGATCCTGGCACAGGATCATGAGTGAAGGGCCGAACGCGCTCGGCACTGCCAGGGTCACGGGCGGCATCGGTGATCTGGCCGGAGGCGAGGCGGAAGCGGTCGAATCGGTGACGGCCAAGGCCTATTCGGCGCTCACGGGACCCGTGGGCATGAACGGCAATCTGACGATCGCATTTCCGCATCGGCATGATCTGCAATGATGCAATCATTTCATCATGTCCTTCAATTCGCGCTTCGAGTCAGACAGCACATCCGGGTCGATGATTGCCTGTGAAGCAATCAGTCCTTTCGACTGCATGAAGTCTTTTGGACGATTTATTGCGTCGACGGCGATCAGTCTCCCCTCCCGCAGATAGACACAGGAAAAAGACCGGGACGACGGGTCACCCCGAATTATGGTCTGTTCGTAGTCCTGCGATAGACCTGCGATTTGGAGTTTCAGGTCATATTGATCCGACCAGAACCATGGTACCTGGTCATACCGCTGGTCCTCACCGCATAAATTCGCTGCAGCGGTCTTCGCCTGTTCGAGCGCGTTGTGAACGGACTCCAGCCTCACGTGACGGCCGAGCAGCGCATTCGGGTGATACGTGCAGTCTCCAACGGCATATATATCGGGGTCGGAGGTAAGACACTTTTCATTCACGACTATGCCGTCGTTTACCTCGAGCCCCGCTTGTTCGGCGAGTTCGGTGTTCGGCACGACGCCGATCCCCACCACGACCAGGTCGGCGGGAATCCGTGTGCCATCGGCAAGATCGACGGCCTGCACCTGCCGGTCACCCCGAAATCCGGCGATCTGTGTGGACAGACGTATCGAGACGCCATGCTCTGCGTGTTCCTTCTGGTAAAAATGAGATATCTGTGCTGAGACGACGCGGCTCATCACCCGATCAAGCGTTTCCACGACGGTAACATCGAGTCCGAGCTGCGCGCCGACGGCGGCGACCTCGAGGCCGATATATCCTGCGCCGACAATTACCAGCCGCCGGCCCGGCGCGATTTCCCGGCGAATGTTGTCGACGTCGGCGATCGTGCGAAGGTAATGAACGCCGGGAAGTTCAGCGCCGGGCAAATCGATCTGCCGGGCGTGAGCGCCCAGAGCCAGCACCAGCTTGTCGTAGGTGAATTCGGCGCCCTCCTCTGACCGGACCAGCCTGTTGACGGGCTCTATACGATCGATTGCGGTATTCAGATGAACGTCTATGTTCGGCGCGTCATAGAAACTGTCCGCCTTGAAATGCAGGCGCTCGGCCGGCAGTTCGCCCGCGAGGTACTTCTTCGACAGGGGCGGACGCTGGTAGGGAAGGTAGGCTTCCTCGCCGATCAGACAGATGTTGCCGTCGAAATTCTTTTGCCTGAGTGTTGCGACGACCTGTCCGGCGGAATGGCCTGCGCCCGCTATGACGACTTTTTGACTCATTTGGTCTCCGGCGGGTTCCGGCGGCTTAGTCTATCGTCCGCCGCTCGGTTATCCTAGTGTCCTGTCCGGCGAATAACTTATCGAACTCGACACGTCTTTTCGAAGCTGGCGTCGTTGTGGCTCCTCGCAATAGCGGTGCTATTACTCGTCGCCACGTCTTGCCAGCCACGAAAATTCGTGGCCGACTTAGTCAATCTATTTGCCGGACAGGACACTAGAACCCATGGAAATGTTTCCCAAGAAAGCCAAAGCAATTCGCATTCATGAATTCGGAGGTCCGGAAGTCCTCAACTGGGAGGAGGTCGAGGTGCCGGAACCCGGTGAGGGCGAGGCGCAGATCCGGCACACCGCGATCGGACTGAATTTCATCGATACCTATCATCGGACCGGGCTCTATCCGGTGGATCTGCCCGCGGGCCTGGGCAGTGAGGCCGCGGGCGTGGTCGAGGCCGTTGGCCCGGGCGTCAGCGATGTCGAAGTGGGCGACAGAGTGGCCTATACGGGCAGGCCCGTCGGCGCTTACTCCGAGATCAGAAATTTTCCTGCCCGGCAAATCGTGCCGCTGCCGGACGGCATATCAGACGCACAAGCGGCGGCAGTGCTGCTCAAGGGGCTGACCGCATGGTATTTGCTGCGCCGCAGTTACCCGGTGAAAGAGGGCGATCCCGTTCTTTTCTACGCCGCCGCCGGAGGCGTCGGCTCGCTCGCGTGCCAGTGGGCGAAACGGCTGGGTGCCACGGTGATCGGTGTGGTCAGCACGGACAAAAAGGCCGAGCTGGCGCGGGCGAACGGTTGCGATCATATCGTGCTGTCCGATGACCCGGATCTACCGGGTTCGGTCAGGGGTCTGACGGGCGGCGACGGCGTCGCGGCTGTCTATGATTCGGTCGGACGGGACACCTTCTTTGCCTCACTCGATTCGCTGCGACCGCACGGCACGATGGTGTCCTTCGGCAACTCGTCGGGCCCTGTGGGGCCGTTCGCGCCCGCCGAACTGGCAAAGCGCCATTCGCTCTACGTTACCCGGCCGACGCTGTTCGATTTCATCGATACGCGGGACAAGCTGCTGCATGCCTGCGATGAACTGTTCGGTGTCATCGGCACCGCTGCGGTCAACATCAGCATCGGCCAGGAATACGCGCTCAGGGACGCAGCCGTCGCACATCGGGATCTCGAAGCGCGTAAGACGACCGGTTCGACGAT
>JBHHWI010000181.1:0-3759 GCA_046756445.1 Woeseia sp.
CTTCGGGTTAGTGCGCATTACTCGGCGGTAAACCGAATTACGCTATTTTTGATTGATTTACCATGTACTGATGATATAGTCTTTTATAACACTGTATATGGTACAAAACTAGCACCATAGGGCACAAATGCGGCTGACCGACAATCGCTATGCGTCCGAGCGAAGCCAGTTCGAGCTGGCGCTTCGAATGATCGGGCACGAGGCCAGGACCCGCACCATCAAAGAGTGCACGGGCCTGAGCGATGACAGGATCCGCAAGGTGTTTGCAACCTATTTCCGGGACGGCCGCGCAAGCACCGTGCGCCGCCGCCGCGGCAAGTCACCACAGCAGGTCGGGCTTTTCGTCAAGAATCCGCGTAATCAGCTCGAGGCGACGACCCTGATCGCGCTCTTCCACGCGAGCCTGCTGCTCAGGATCGATGCCGCAAACCGCGTGCATGCCTGCTGGCCTCGTCCGAATGTGGAGTACGGGCACCGATTATGCCGCGCCTTCGAGACCTATTTGCTGCTACATCGATCGCCAAGACTCAGCTTCGAATGGGCCTGGAATCTGTTGCAGAACATTTCCAGGAACGATGAGTTGTATCTGGCAGTTTGCAGGGTCTGCGATACCTCATATGTTCAGGATGCCTACGCGCTGGATCACAGGACTTGCCCGGGTTGTGAAATTTCCCGTCAATGGCGAAGGCACACGGCGCGATAGCCCGACCGGCCCGGACCCGGGTATCGGAGCCTCGCGCATTTCCGTTAGACTTCGGCCTGCCTGCGGAAAAGACCAATGTCGATACTCACGGCCGACCTCTGTGACGAATACGCTGCCGATATACAGGTAGCGGAACCCATTTTCAAAGCATATGGATCCCGGCGAAGTTTCGGCGGCCAGGCAGTCACCCTGCGCGTGTTCGAGGACAACCCGCTCGTCCGCTCAGCGCTCGAGGAAGAGGGCAGGAACAGGGTCCTGGTCGTGGACGGTGGCGCATCGCAACGCTGCGCACTCCTCGGCGGAATACTTGCCCGGCTTGCATCAGAGAATGGCTGGTCGGGAGTCGTCATTAATGGCTGTGTTCGTGACCGACGGGAGATCGATGCGACAGACATCGGAATTCGCGCGCTCAACACGTGTCCGCGGAGCAGCCGCAAGCATGGCCTGGGTGACCGGGACGTCGATCTTTCCTTTGCGGGCATCGATGTCAGACCGGGCGACTACGTTTTCGCGGATGACGATGGCATCGTGGTATCCGGGCGCGACCTGTCCGGATCAACAGCCGAAGCAGGATGAACAGTCAAAACGTATTTGCCGGTGCGTTCGTGGACCGTTGGGGTCACCGGCGTGAAGATCCTGAGTGGCTCGAGAGAGCGATACACAGCGATGACAGCTGTTTCGTGGCCGTCTGGGGGGACAAGTGCCTGGCCTCGGCAGAGCCGTTTCACGCGGTTCTGCTGAGTCATGGCGATGTCGAACATCACCTTCCGGAACAGGAGGCCATTTTTCTGGGCAAATTCCGCGGCAAGCCGGCGTTTGCATTCGGAATAGACCGGGCCGCTCCGGCCCCCTTCGAAGACCGCGGCGACTTTCATGACTTGCGTTATCTCGGCAGCGTGCTGCCCGCGGACGAGGCGAACCTGGTCGCACACGCGCGTGCGCTGGTCATCTTCCATCGCATGCAGAAGTTTTGTGGCCACTGCGGTTCGCCGACGACGGCGGAATCCGGAGGAAATTCGCGAATATGTGTCGATTCCGAATGTGGAGCAGTTCTCTTTCCCCGGGTCGACCCGGCGATTATCGTACTCGTCAGCAGGGGCGACCGATGCCTCCTCGGGCGCCAGCCGAGCTGGCCGGAAGGACGTTATTCCACGATCGCCGGTTTCGTCGAACCCGGGGAGAGCCTGGAGGACGCCGTGCGGCGCGAAGTAAAAGAGGAGGCCAACATCCTCGTCGAGGACATTCGTTACCATAGCTCGCAGCCATGGCCGTTTCCCTCCTCGCTGATGCTCGGATTCCGTGCACAGGCCTTGTCGGATGACATTCTCCTGAACGACGGCGAGCTCGAAGACGCACAGTGGTTCTCACGAAAACAATTGCGTTCCGGATATCCGAAACTGCCCTACCGCCTCTCGATCGCGCGCCGCCTCGTTGACGGCTGGCTCATGTCAGAGGTCGGTGAAATCAACCAGGCCGGATAACGATGTGCCTCGTGGTATTCGCCTGGCGGGCGCACGCGCAGTATCGTCTGATTCTTGCCGGCAACCGTGACGAGTCTCACCGGCGCCCGACCCGGGACGCACACTGGTGGGCCGACAGGCAATCGATTCTTGCCGGCCGGGACCTGCAGGCGGGCGGCACCTGGCTGGCGTTGGGCAGATCGGGGCGCTTTGCGACGGTAACCAATTTTCGGGAACGGCAGAGAAGCAATGCCAGGCTCGAGTCGCGTGGCAGACTCGTCACCGACTTCGTAGCAGGGTCCCTGTCTCCGCGGGAGTTCGGGTCCATGCTGGTCGGCGAAGACTACGCGGGTTTCAGTTTGCTCATGTGCGACGGCGAATCCATGTACTACCTGTCCAATCGTGACGACCTGGAGGCGGATCTCGCTCCCGGCATCTACGGGCTCGCAAACGCCTCGATCGATACGCCGTGGTCGAAAGTCCTCCGGTCGAAGACCGTACTCGAATCGCTGATCGAAAACGATGCCGTAAACGAAACCGGCTTGATGCGCCTGCTTTCCGACCGGACCCCGGCTCCGGTCGAGGACGTAGCACCGAAAGACCTGCCATTCGAAATCGCCCGCGCACTGACCGCGCCATTCATCGTCGCACCGGACTACGGCACGCGTTCCTCGACGACGGTCCTGTGGGGTAACGATGATGCAGTCGAATTCTGCGAGCGTCGTTTTCTGCCATCAGGCAAGCCAAGCGGTGACTCCCGCTTCCGGTTTCAGGTCGAGTGACCGGGGACGGGCCCCGCGGGGTCCGTCCCCTGTTACTCGTTAGCGATTTCTACTCAGCGAAGACGTTCAGCAGCCACGACCGGATCTCGGCGATCTCCTCCGCACAAACGGCGTGCGCCATCGGGTAATCGTGCCACTGCACTTCGAAGCCCGCCTCCTGCATGATCCCCCGGGCATGAAGACCCGCACGGATCGGCAGCATCGGATCGAATGCGCCGTGCGCCATCAACACCGGCAGATCGCGCGGCTGAGAGGCCGGATTCTCGACGACCTCTTCCTTTATCGAGCTCTCGAGCGGCATCCATGTCGAAAGCGCCATCAGGCCGGCGAGTTTTTTCGGATATCGCATCGCCGTATGCATTGCGATCGCGCCGCCCTGTGAAAAGCCGGCCAGCACAATACGGCTAAAGGGAAGGCCCCGCTCATGCTCGCGCCCGATCAGGTGCTCGAGGCGCTCTGCGCTTTCCCGAATACCCGCCTCGTCCTGGGGGCCTGCACGATCGAGGCTGATGACGTCATACCAGGCACGCATCGCAACGCCGCCATTGATCGTGACCGGGCGGACGGGCGCGTGCGGGAATACGAATCGAAGTTTCACGTGCCCTTCGAGCCGGAGCTCGGGCACGATCGGCTCGAAATCGTGGCCGTCCGCGCCCAACCCGTGAAGCCAGATAACGGTTCCGTCCGGTGTCTCACCGCCACCGACCTCGACGGTTTTTTGAGGACTAGCCAAGGTATATTCCCCCTATTCGGGATTGCGAAGCAGCGCATGTTAACAGTAGAACCTGTCTCGTGGTCATCCGGACCGCCACCG
>JBHHWI010000182.1:0-3758 GCA_046756445.1 Woeseia sp.
CGGCGGTGCGGATCGCGCGGCTCGCCTCGACATCGACGATG
This sequence comes from Woeseia sp., assembly GCA_046756445.1. GTDB lineage: Bacteria > Pseudomonadota > Gammaproteobacteria > Steroidobacterales > Woeseiaceae > JACZWL01. The sequence continues at coordinate 42 of JBHHWI010000182.1, forward strand.
ATCGCGTTCTCGGTATCCACCAGGTAGTTGGTGGCATAGGCGAAGAAGGCCGGGCCGCGCATCGCGCCGGTCCACTGCGCCACGCGGGCCTTGAACTCGGCCGTAAACCGGCGTCGTGTCGTCATCTCGTATTCCTCCGTTATCCGGTGGAATACACCTTAACCACCTGTCCGATTTTCCGGGACCACCTCAGTTATCGCAAGGGGAAGTGACAGGCATAGATCCGCCCGTCAGGGTCCGTCACATGCGCGGGTTTTTCCACCGCGCACTGGTCGCCCGCATAGGGGCAGCGATTGACGAATTCGCACCCTTCCGGACGATGTAGAAGGCTTGGCACCTCGCCCGAGATCGACACATGCGTGCGCCGCTTGTCCGGGTCGGGCTGGGGCACGCCGCGCACAAGCGCCTCGGTATAGGGGTGTGCAGGCTGATTGAAGATCTCCTCGGCATCGCCCTGTTCCACGATACGGCCCATGTACATGATCGCCAGACGGTCGCTGATATGGCGCACGACAGGCAGGTTGTGGGTGATGATCAGGTATCCCAGCCCGTGTTCAACCTGCAGGTCTGCCATCAGGTTGAGAATCTCACCCTGCACCGAGACATCCAGCCCCGCCGTCGGTTCGTCGGCGATGATCAGTTTGGGATTCAGCGCGAGCGCCCGGGCAACGCCCACACGCCGTGCCTGACCACCGGACAGCTCATGCGGATAGCGCGACAGGAACGCCTTCGGCAGGCGGACGAGGTCGGAAAGGCGCTCGGCCTCGGCATCCAAATCGAGACCGGCGATGCCGTGGATCTGGAACGGTTCAGTGATCAGGGCCCGCACCGACTTGCGCGGGCTGAGCGAGCCGACCGGGTCCTGGAACATCATCGCCATGTTCCGGCGCAGCGGTTTGAAGCGCCCCTCGGGCATATTCCGGACCTCCTTGCCTTCGAATTTCACCGATCCGTTCTGCGCATTCACCAAGTTGAGGACGGCCCGGCCCAATGTCGTCTTGCCAGAACCGCTTTCGCCGACCAGTCCCACGGTTTCGCCGGGCCGCAGCGACAGGGTGACATCGAGCACGGCATCAACGAACGGGTCGCTGATGCCTGTCAGCCTGGCCCGCAGCGCGCCCATTGTCTTGAACCGGACATTGAGGCCGGTCACCTCCAGAACCGGCTTCGCCGCGATCGTCTTGGGTGCGGGCTCCCTGCCCGCTCTTCCGAACTCAACGGTCAGCACTTCGGGCGGTGGCGGCCAGGCGGTATCCCTATGTTCACCCTCCAGCAGGTGGCAAAGAGCGAGATCTGCCCGCTCTCGCCCGGAGCGGGGCGGGGGCGTCTCCCGGCAGACTGCCATCGCTTTTTGACAACGTGCGGCATAGATGCAGCCTATCGGCCGGTTGGCGAGATCGGGAATATCGCCGGGGATCACTGGAAGTCTGCGCGTGCGTTCAGGAATGCGCGCCGGGTCACATTCCAGCAGCGCGCGGCTATAGGGATGCCGGGGATTGTGGAAGATCGAGCGTACATCGCCGACCTCGACTACCTCGCCCGCATACATCACCACCACGTCATCACAGAGTTCCGCAATCAGTCCGAGATTGTGGGAAACGACGACGACCGTCGCTTCCAGTTCGCTCTGCAATTCCTGTATCAGGTGGATGATCTGCGCCTCCATCGTGACATCGAGCGCGGTGGTCGGTTCATCGGCCAGCAAGAGCTTTGGTCCGGTCAGGAGCGCCATGGCGATGCCGGCCCGCTGGCGCATTCCCCCGGAAAAATGATGCGGGTACTGGTCGATCCGGTCACCGGGGTCGGGGACGCCAACCTTTTCCATCATCTCCACCGCCATGCGGCGTTTCTCGGCCGCCGACAGTTTACGGCGGCGGTAGAGGATATCGAGCATCTGCCGACCATAGGTCAGCACCGGGATTTGCGAGGTCATCGGGTCCTGAAATACGACCGAGATTTCCTCGCCCCGCATAGCGCGCAGGGCGGTTTCGTTCAGCCCCAGCAATTCGCGCCCACCGAACATGATCTCACCGCCGGTTACGGCGGCATTGCCGGCCAGAAGCCCGAGAATTGACCACAGAACCGTGCTCTTGCCCGAGCCGCTTTCCCCGACAATGCCGATGATGCGGTTCTTGCGGACAGCAAAGCTGACATCGCGCAATGCCCTGACGCGGCCACGGGGCGTACGGAATTCCACCGAGAGGTCGCGGATATCGAGAAGCGTTTCCATGCCTCAGCGCCCCTTGCCCATGCGCGGGTCGAAAACATCGCGCAGCGCCTCGCCCAGGAACGTGAAACCCAGGGTCGTCAGGATCAGCGGGATGCCCCCCGCGACCACCATCCAGGGCGTGTCGCGGATAACCAGGTAGCCTTCGTTCAGGATGGTGCCCCAGCTGGCTGTGGGGGGCAGCACGCCCAGGCCGAGAAAGCTGAGCCCCGCCTCAACCGTTACGACCACCGGCACATCCATCGCCGCGAGGATCAGAAGCGGGCCGACGACATTGGGCATGACGTGGTGCAGCAGCACCCGGCCCATGCCGGCCCCCAGCGAGCGCTCGGCCAGGATGAATTCGCTATTCTTCAGAGTCAGCGTGGCGGTGCGCGCCATCCGCGCGTATTGCGGGATCGAGGTGACGATGACGATGGCCAGCACCAGTTCCAGGCTCGGGCCGGTGAGCGCCACGGTGGCCAGCGCCAGTACGATTGTGGGAAAGGCGCGCACGGTATCAAAGACCAGCAGCAGCAGATTGTCGAGCCAGCGCGGACCATAACCCGCGAGCATTCCGAGGATCAGCCCCACCACGAGGGCGACGGAAACGCCGATCGCCGCAATCTTGAGTGCGACCCGCCCGCCAAAGAGTAGGCGGGAGAAGGTATCGCGGCCGAGCTGGTCGGTCCCTGCCCAGTGCTCGGCCATGGGGGCGGACAGGCGTGCGGGAATGTCCAGCGCGTTCGGATCATATGGCGCGAGCCAGGGGGCGAAGATGGCACTGGCGAAGAAAAGCGTGACCAGAATGAGCCCGGTCATGCCCTGCCAGTTGGCCGCGAACATACGCAGTTTTTCGCGCCGCTCGCGGGCGGCGGATTCTCGCAGGACGTCGCCGGAGACATGATCGGGCAGGCCCGAACTGTCTAGGGCCGGATCGCCGGTTTCGGGATCAAAGCGATTCGCGGACACGGGGATCGAACCAGGCGATGAGGAGGTCGGAGAACAGAACGATGAGGATGTATAACGCCGTTGCCACCAGCACCGCGCCCTGCACGATGGGGAAGTTGCGCGCCATGACGGCGTCGAATATGAGCTTGCCGATACCGGGCCGGGCAAAGATGATCTCGGCGAAAACGGTCGAGGAGATCAGCCCACCGAAGCCCATGCCGATCAGGGTGATCGTCGGCAGGATGGCGACGCGCATCGCATAGCCATAGACGATCTTGTTGGGGCGCAGACCGAAGGCGCGAGCGGAGCGGATGTAGTTTTCGCCCATCACCTCGAGCATCGAGGCACGCACCATGCGGGCGAGATAGCCGACCCAGGCCAGGCCGATGGCAAACGCGGGCAGGATCAGATGGATCGCCTGATCGCCCAGGTCTCCGGGCTCGCCGGCGCCGATGGCCGGCAGCCAGCGCAGCGTGACGGCGAAGATCAGAAGCGCCCAGATCGAGACCAGAAAGGACGGAATCGCGATGGTGCCCACGGAAAGGACGCCGGTGATCCGG
>JBHHWI010000183.1:0-3709 GCA_046756445.1 Woeseia sp.
GCGCGCCCGGAGAGATTCGAACTCCCGACCACCTGGTTCGAAGCCAGGTACTCTATCCAACTGAGCTACGGGCGCATTGATTGTCACTTCGTTAGACGGCTTTTGCCATCTGTGACCAGCAGCGCTGCGCACTGCTCGGTACTCCCCTCGACACTTCGTGTCTCGGGCCCGGCCACTCGCCGGTAGGCTCGTGGCGTTCGTTCCTGGCCGAGCATGCTCGGCCTTGGCGCTTCGCGCCAACCGTCACTCACCCAACTGAGCTACGGGCGCAGGATGCTGTCAGGGGTTCATTCTAAGAGATAGAGCTGCAACATCAAATCGGGTAATTGCTCTGGGTTCGGCGGGCAGGCGGGCTGAACAATCGCGGAACCGGCGACGTATTTCTCAGTCTATGGTTGTGTCTACCCGGTGTGTCGCGGCCTCGGGCCACTGGGCCTGAACTATCCTTACAATTCGTTAATGGGGCCGTGCATCACCATCGTACCGTCGAGGGGGGGTCTCATGAGCACGCACATTACCCGCAGGGAAACTCTGAGTTTGCTGGCGGCAGGGGCTGCCGGTCTGGTTGTGCCCGGTGTGCCGGTTTCTGCGAGGGTGCGCGACAGTGTCGAGTATCGTCGCCTCGGTCGGACCGATCTCCAGGTGTCAGTCGTGGGATTCGGGGGCTTGTCCATCGGCCTGGCCGGCACCGAGCAGCAGCGTGTCAGCCAACTGCTCAACCAGGCGCTCGATAATGGCCTGAACATGATCGACACGGCCGAGTGTTACGGGCACCCGGACAGGAACCATTCCGAAACGCTGATCGGCAAGGCGATCGCGTCGAGGCGCGATGAATACGTGTTGGGCTCGAAAGTGGGGCACGAGAACGGGCATTTCGGGCAGGGAGCTGACTGGTCATCGGCATCCGTCCATCGCAGCATCGATCGAAGCCTCGAGCGACTCGGTACGGATTACCTGGATATCGTTCACGTGCACGGCAGCGCCGTTGAAGTGTTGCAGGCCGGGGAGGTGACGGAGGCGCTGAAACAGGCCCGCCAGGCCGGCAAGATCCGGTTCCTGGGCTACAGCGGGAGCGGCGAGCGGATGCGCCATGCCATCGAATCGGATGAGTTCGACGTGGTACAGCTTACGCTAAATGTCTTCGAGCAGAATGCGATCGACGATCTGTTGCCGCTCACCGGGGAACGGGACATCGGTGTGATCGCGAAACGCCCCATCGGCAACGCGGTCTGGCGATATGCACAGCGGCCGGAGTGGGAGTGGTATGCGGAGTACTGGGATCTCATCGAATTACTGGGCTATCCGTTCTTTGAAGGCGATGCGCTCACCGATCCCGGGCCGCAGGGAGCCGGTGGCATGGCGCTGCGGTTCGTGACCAGCACGCCCGGGCTGCACACGGCCATCGTCGGCACCACGAGTCCCGGCCGGTGGACCCAGAATAACGGCAACGTGGCTGCGGGGCCGTTATCCGAAGACCGGTATGAGGCCATACGGGCAAGCTGGCGGGCGCTGCCAGACGAGAAACGGCAGCTCGGTTGAGGCCGGCCCGGCGGCGCCGGATCTTGTTCTTGTTGACTCGCCCGGAGCGATCGATACCCGGCTTCGGGTTTCAGCGGCCTGCCGCGTTGCCATTTATCGAGACGCGCGCCGGATGTCCTCGATTCTGACTCTGAATCGGTACGGCCGTTGCCCGTCTTCCCCGGCATAGGCAACGCCGACCCTGGGTCCCGTTATGACATGACTGTCATTGGTCGGGATCTGCTGGTCCTCGATCCAGATGCGATTCTCGAGCAGGCTGGTTCCGCTGAGACCGGTGGTGATACCGAGCGCCTGAGCGAGGGAACCGGGGCCTGCGAGCAGTGAGTTGTCGATACATCGTTTCCTGCGCCTTTGCAGCATTGCATCACAACCGTCAATGGGTTGGCCTGCCCTGATCAATATGGCATGTGGCGTGCCGACCTCGCTGGTGACGACGTTGAACAGATGATGGATGCCGTAGCACAGGTAGACGTATGCGGTTCCGCCTTCGGCGTACATGGGTTCGGTTCTTTTGGTCCTGCGCCCACCATAGGCGTGGCTCGCCTTGTCGGTCACGCCCGCATAGGCTTCCGTTTCCGTAATGACGGCTTGGGTCACCAGGCCGTTCATTTTGGTGCACAGCACCTTGCCCAGCAGTTCCCGGCTGACCTGCACGACATCGTTTCGAACGTAGAACTCGCGCGGAAGTTTCATATGATTCAGTGTAGTCGGGTCGCTAGACGGCCTAGTCCATCCCCTTTATGTTAGCAACCGGGTACAGGCGATGTGCCACTTCCGCGATACCCTGCTGCTCCAGCACGGCCAGCACATGATCGAGGTTCTTGTAGGCGTGCCCGCATTCATCCAGCGGCGTGCGCCGGGTGTTGCCGACGATGCCCCTGATCCTGACGCCGCCGAGCTTGCGGGTGATCTGTTTCATCTCGGTGTCGATGTCGTCGTGTTGTTCGCGCAGTGAGCGCTTCGCCTGGCCGCGGCCCATCACCCGGCCGGCACCGTGGTTGACCGAGCAGCCGGAGCGGTAGGCGCCTTCTTTCGGGTAGAGGATGGCGGCGCCATGCAGCATCGATCCCGGCACGAGGCACGGGTGTCCGGTTTTCTCCCATTTGGTGCCGGCGAGGTCCGGGTGCCCGGCGGGAAAGGCCCTTGTCGCGCCTTTGCGGTGCACGAAGCCGCGTGTTGTCGTGCCGTCGGGTAATACCAGGGTTTCCTCCTGCACCAGGTTGTGCGAGATCTCGTAGAACACCTCGCCCGTGACACCGAACGCCTTCTCCAGCGCTTGTTGCACGCCACGGACGATGACGTGCCTGTTGGCAACGGCATAGTTCGCGGCCGAGTTGTGATGTGCCCAGTACTCCTTCCCCAGAGACTCGTCGGCGCGCAGCCAGGAATCCTCACGGCGGTTTTTCGGCAGGCCCCGGAGCTTTGCGCCTTCATAGAAGTAATGATTGGCCGTCTGCCAGCCGTAGCCGCGGCTGCCGCAGTGGATCATGATCCACACGGATCCGTCGTCGCGGTCGACCTGCATCTCGACGAAGTGATTGCCGCCGCCGACCGAACCCAGTTGCGGCGATGCCTTGCTGCGGGCGCGCTGGACACGTTCGGTATCGAGAAAAGACTCATCGACACTTATATATTGTCGCTCGCAAACATCTGAACTCACGCCCAGCGCCCTGGCGCCGTAACGGAAGATCTCCTCGATTGTTTTGTCGGCGATGCGCGGCATGTGCTTCGGCCTGTGGCTGCCGATGCCGGTCGCGATACGCAGCTCGACTTCCTGTATCCATTTCTCGCGCTTGTTCCAGCTCGCGACGTCCCGGGCATGCAGTCCCGGCGCTTTCAAATAAACGACACCACAGGAGATGTCGTAACCGCTGCCGGCCTGGATGATGACGTCCTCGGTGACGGCGACGCCGCCCACGGGAATGCCGTAACCGAGATGAACATCCGGCATCAGATAGAGCCCGAGCATGCCGGGATAGCTCGCCGCCTGCGCGGCCTGGCGCCAGAGCGCTTCGTCGGTTTGTTGAAAGAGGGGTTCAGACAGGAATGCGTGAACCTCGGTCGTCATGTCGCCGACACGGGGCAACAGGTAGTGGCCCTCGTCGATCCGCTCGATTTGCTGCATGAACGACATGGCAGTCACCACTGTAGACCATCGGGAATGAATATG
>JBHHWI010000184.1:0-3708 GCA_046756445.1 Woeseia sp.
CCGGAGCTAACTTTCCTAACTTTCCGAACTTATTCACTACAGGGCGAGTTGGGCAAGCGACACCAGATAAGTTCGGAAAGTTAGGAAAGTTAGCTCCGGCACCGGTAAGCGGAGTGAGCGATGAACCGAATGCAGCCGCAATTCACGATCGGGGTGGAAGAAGAGTATCTGCTGGTCGATAAGGAGACCCGCGGCCTGGTGGTAGACCCGCCCAAGTCGCTCATCGGCGAGTGCGAGGAACACATGGGGGGACAGGTGACATCCGAGTTGCTCCGCGCACAGATCGAGGTCGGCACCAGGGTCTGCACGAATGTGCAGGAGGCGCGCGACGATCTTGCCAGACTCCGGAGCTGCATTATCGAAGTCGCGGATCGCCATGGCATGGCGCCGATAGCAGCATCGACTCACCCGTTCAGCCGCTGGACCGAGCAAAAACATACCAAGAAAGACCGTTATGAGTCGCTGACGATGGAGATGCAGGCTGCCGCCAGGCGGCTGGTCATCTGCGGCATGCACGTACACGTCGGCATCAACGATGACGCGCTGCGAATCGACCTGATGAATCAGATGAGTTACTTCCTGCCCCACCTTCTGGCGCTGTCCTGCTCGTCGCCATTCTGGCAGGGCAGGGACACCGGGCTGAAGAGTTATCGATTGACGATATTCGACGCGTTGCCGCGCACCGGGATTCCGGAGCGGTTCGACAGCTTCGCCGAGTACCGGCGCCATATCGACATCCTCGTCGATGCGGGCCTCATCGAAGATGCGACCAAGATCTGGTGGGACCTGAGGCCGAGCGACCGGTATCCGACGCTCGAGGCGCGCATCATGGACGTATGCACACGCATGGACGATGCGATCTCGCTGGCGGCACTACTGACCTGCATATTGCGAATGCTGTACCGGCTGCGCCTGGCGAATCAGCGCTGGAGGATTTACACGCCCATGCTGATTCGGGAGAACCGCTGGCGTGCGATGCGCTACAGCTTCGACGAGGGCCTCATCGATCTCGGCAAGGGCCGGGTAGTGCCGTGTGACGAGCTGCTGGACGAAATACTGAGCCTGGTCGCCGAAGATGCCGAAGCCCTCGGCTGCACCGCGGAAGTGGCCGCCGTGCGTGACATAATGACCCGGGGCACCAGCGCCCACCGCCAGCTCAGGGCCCATGAACTCGCCCAGGCCGCCGGCAGCAGCGAGGAAGACTGCCTGAAGGCCGTGGTCGATACCCTGGTGTCCGATACAGCGGAAGGTGTCTAGCCAGGACTGGGGACGGACCCCGAGGAGTCCGTCCGCGGTTCGGCACTTGCCATATTCCGCGAAAACCGAAGCATCGTATACCCCCGATTTTTATGCGAAAAACGTGATTCCATGCGCGTTTCCACAGAGGGGAATGCGGCACAGGTCGCATTAAATGAGCGGAATCGTCGATACGATCGTCGGGATGACTACCCGGGCTGACGGCCGGAGATCCGGTATTCGCCAATGATGCAACAGCTGAACCTCGTATTGCCGCTGGCATTCGGCGTCGCAGCATGTGTCTATCTCTGGCTTGCGATCCGGGTCTCGAGGGCATCTGCCCGATCCAAATACAATGCGATCAGCTACTTCCTGTTCCTGATCGCCGCCATGGTCGCGGGCAGCGCCTTCGCCTACGGCACGACCGACGAAAATCTGTACGGCATCGGCCGAACACTGACATTTATCAGTGCGGGTTTCCTGCCGGTCGTGCTCTATAAAATTTACCGGGAGTACACGGTCGGACCGCCGAGCGCAATCGTTCTCGCCGTGCTGTCAATCCTGCCTGCGGTCACCACGGTGCTCGCCGTCACCAACCCGCTTCACCACATGATCTGGACGATCGTTGAAACGGCGGATGGCATTCGATTCACCGACGCCAACGAACACTTTTGGTTCAACCGCGTGCACGCGCCGTTCGCCTATGGTCTGTTCGGTTACTCGGTCGTTGCGCTGATCGGCCGCCTGCAGACGATCGCTCGCGCGCATCGTGGCCAGGTGGCGTTGCTGCTGGTCTGTACGGTGCTGCCGTTCGGCGTCAGCATCGGCAACGTTTTGCTCGGCATCGGGCCGGCCTACTTCCCGTTTACTTCGCTGACCCTGGTCATACTGCTGCCGCTGTACTGGTGGGCCAGCCTTAAGATGCGTGTGTACGAATTCAGCCCGCTCGCTTATCAGACGCTATTCGATCATGTGCGCGACCCGATCATCGTGCTGGACAAACGGCAGCGGATCGTCAGCGCCAACCAGCCGGCACAGGTACTGCTGGATGCGACTGAGGGGCAACTGATCGGACAACGGCTGTGGGAGGATCTGCCCGAAGCGCAGTCCGTGCTCGAGCATGCGGCGGGCAGGGACCTGACCCAAACGGTGCGCATGAGCAGCGACCGCTACTTCGAGCTCAACAGCGCGCCGCTGACGGGCCCGGCCGGCCAGGACCAGGGCACCGTCGTGGTCTGCCGCGACGTCACGGAGAGAAAACGCGCCCTCAGGGCGCTGGCCGACAGCGAGCACCTGATCCGCTCGCTTGTCGAGCATTCGTCGAACGGAATTCTGCGCTTTGCGCGCGATCAGCGCGACAGCCAGAAGAAATTCCGCTGCACGTTCGCCAACCGCGCCGCCGAGCAGTTCCTGCGAAGCGGCAATGGCACGCTCGTCGGCATGCCGCTGGAAAAACTGAGCCTGCTCGAACCCGAGAAGTTGCTCGAAAAATTCGGCGGCGAACACCGCTCCGCTTCCAGCATCAGCTACGAGGCGTCGATGGAGGCGGATGCGGGCGAGACCTGGTTACGGGTGGTCGGCGAGCCGGTAGGTTGCGATTTTTCCGTAACGCTCATCGATATCACCCAGCGCAAGCGCAACGAAACCAAGATCCTTGCCGATGCGCTGCGCGACCCGTTGACCGGGGTCCTGAACCGGCGCGGATTCGAGAAGGAGGCGGCGGAGAGTATTGCCGGACAGAGCCAGGGCGCCGTGCTATACCTCGATCTCAACCACTTCAAATCCATCAATGACCGCTTCGGACACCAGGCCGGCGATGCGCTGTTGAAGGCATTCGGGCATCGCCTCGGCTTCTGCCTTCGGCCCGAAGATATCCTCGCCAGGCTCGGCGGCGACGAGTTTGCAATCGTATTGCCCGGCGTCAGCGTCGATGACGCGAAGCACGTCGCCGAACGCCTCATCGAGACCGCGTCGGAGGCCTACATCATCCAGGGCGAGGAAATCGAATGCGCGGCGAGCGTCGGCATTGCGCTGATCCCGGTTCACGGCGACGAGTTATGGCAGCTGATCAGCATTGCCGATCAGGCAATGTATAACGCCAAGCGGATCAGCCCGGAGGACGCGGCAAATGACAGGGCGGCCTACGTCGAGGCTGCCATCGCCTCCTGAAGCACCATCCGCACACCGGAGAGGCTTGACAGCGTCAAGGTCAATCGATTATTTCCGATATATGGAAGTAACCGAGGCTCCGGACGCGTTGTCCGTGCTGTCGCACGAAACGCCGCCCGGCGTGTTTCGGCTGCCGGTGCCGGCGGCGCCGCGCGGCATGCCAGCGAGTCGGATCGCGGAGGATCCGGATTCACGGCAGAACACGATGTCGGCTCATCTGAAGATCCGGTCGCCGCGAGGGGTCGCGCCTAGCCTGGCATGAACAAGGCACCGATCAACGTGCTGTTCCTGTGCACCGGCAAC
>JBHHWI010000185.1:0-3654 GCA_046756445.1 Woeseia sp.
TCATCGATTCGCGATACCGGCTCAACACCAGGGTCATTCGGATCGGCGGTCCGGTAACAGAACGACTGCAGCCGTATCATGTGTTTGGTCCGACCTGCGATTCAATCGATCACCTGCCGCCCGAGTTCATGTTGCCCACGGATCTGCGCGATGGCGACTGGATCGAGTTTGATCAGGTAGGTGCGTACTCCAACGCCTTGAGTACTTCGTTCAACGGGTTTAGCAGCAACCAATTCATAGAGGTTCTTGACGAGCCGATATCGGCCGGCTGTGGCGTCAGCTCTCGAGCCCGGCCAATTCGGCGGGCGTTACCCGCAGCGCGTCGGCCACCCGATTGAAATAGTCGATCTCCAGCACGCTGATCTCGGTGTCACTTTTGATAACATCCGCCAGCGACCGGACGATCCTCGATTTGTCCCCGGCCCTGAGCTGGCCCTGCACGCTGCGCAGGTATTTCCGAAGATTCACGGATTCGTACAACTCCGACCGTGACGCCTTGCGGATGTCCGCCTCCGACAGGTCCTGACCGGTCTCCCGTTTCATGATTCCCTGAATACTCTCGATTTCCACAGGATTGATGTTGGCGTCGGAACTGGATGCGCGCGCCAGGGTCATCAACAGCACTTCCTTGTAAAGCCTGCTTTGATCCTCCTCGCCAGGTGAAGACCCGCCGAAGACTTTTAGAACGCTACTGAGGTCGGCAATAGACATAGTCTCTTCTCTGTCCCCGAGTTTGTTGATTTTGTGTGAACCGCCAGTATACACAGATTCCTACGGCTCAACGGCGCTTGCGGCTCTAGCCCCTGATCGCCCCGCCAGTGGGACGCGGCCCGTCTGCGATAAACGGAGTGATTTGTCGGTCGAGGCGTTTTTGGCATTGGTCGATTGGGGAACTTTTTGAGCTAAGATACTTCCTATTTTTCGTCTCACCGTATCAGTCTGTTATCGGTGCAGTCGTTCGACTTACCTTGGATTTTGGCGCCATGATTTCATTCCGGGTTAACTCAGATCCTGTCTCGTTCAAAGGGGACAGAGACACGCCGTTGCTGTGGGTGTTGCGAGATCACCTGCACCTGACGGGCAGCAAATTCGGCTGTGGCATCGGTCAATGCGGTGCTTGCACCGTGCATATCGACGGCCGCGCTCAGCGATCGTGTATCACGCCGATCTCGGCTATCGAGGGCAGGTCGATCACGACCATCGAGGGGCTTTCGTCGGCCGACGGTGGACTCCATCCCGTGCAAAAGGCCTGGCTGGAAGTCGACGTTCCGCAATGTGGCTACTGTCAGGCCGGGCAGATCATGGCCACGGCCGATTTCCTCAGGAAGCATCCGAAGCCCAGCGATCAGGACATCAATGAAAATCTGACCAATATCTGCCGCTGCGGGACCTATGTGCGGATACGCCAGGCCATTCACAGGGCCGCAGAGCTGGCCGGGTCGGGAGCGTGATCATGGCGTTCAGCAGAGAAAGAATTGGCACGGAGTCCATCGATCATGACCGCAGGCGGTTCATCGTCGCCGGTACGGGTGTTGCAGGCAGTTTCGTGTTGGGGTTGCCGGCCATCGGCTGGTCGAATCCCGCCTATGGTCCGGAAGCGGATGGCGGCCGCCAGATCGGCTTTTTCATCGAGATAAACGCAGACGGCAGCGTGATAATCGGCAGCAACCAGCCGGAAATCGGACAGGGCGTGCGCACCGCCTTGCCGATGCTGGTCGCCGAAGAGCTGGATGTGGACTGGTCGCAGGTGAGCGTCCGGCAGATGCCGCTCGGAATCGTCAAGACAGAAGATGGTTATACGTGGAAGTACGGTGGCCAGGGCGTCGGCGGCAGTACGGGCCTGACGGAGAACTGGGAATTCATGCGTGAAGTCGGGGCGACGGCCCGACGGCAACTGATTCGCGCGGCGGCCGAAAGACTGAACGTGCCCGTGTCGAGCTGCAGTACACGGCCGGGTTTCGTGGTCTGCGGCTCTCCGGCAGCAGAGATTCCCTATGGCGACCTCGTAGCTGAGGCGGCCAGGCTGGAGATGCCTGCACAAAGCCCGGCGCTGAAGGAGATGAAGGACTACCGGATCGTGGGCCAACGGCAGAAGACCATCGATGCGGTGGATATCGTTACCGGCAAGGCGCAGTACGGCGTCGATACCCGGGAGGAGGGAATGCGCTACGCCGTGATTGCCCGTTCGCCGTATCTGAACGGGCGTCCACTGGCGTTCGACGACACAGAGACAAGAAAAGTCGATGGCGTTCTCGACGTATTCGCGATAGACGGCCCCGAAGCCGGCGAGCCCTACTTCATCCTCGCCAGCGGTGTCGCGGTCGTTGCGACGTCCACCTGGGCGGCGATCAAGGGCAGGGATGCGCTGAAGATCGACTGGGAGCCGGGCCCGAACGCAAGCGACAACAGCGATGATTTCTGGCGGCAGAACGAGGAGATGCTGAGGTCGACGGGCCAGGTGGTGGTCGACGACGGTGACTTCGATAAGGCGCTGTCCGAGGCCGACACGGTCATCGAGCGACAGTATCAGGTGCCGTTTGCCAATCATGCGCCGCTGGAGCCGCAGAATTGTTACGCGCACGTGCAGCAAGACCGATGCCATATCATCGCGCCGACACAGATGCCGAGCGGTGCATCGCGCTCCGCCGCCGCCGTGACGGGGCTCCCGCGCGAAAACATCCGCGTCGATATGACCCGGGTCGGCGGCGGGTTCGGCCGCAGGCTGACCAACGACTACGTCGCCGAAGCGGCGATGGTTTCCATGAGGACGGGTTGGCCGATCAAACTGCAATGGACACGCGAAGACGATGTCAAGAATGACTTCTACCGCCCCGCCGGTCGGCACGAGATGCGGGCCGGCCTTGACGGCGAAGGCAAAATCATCGCCTGGACGCAGCGCCTGGCCAGCGCCAGCAAGTATTTCAGGCGGCCGAATATGACCGATGAGCGCCTGTACCAGGCCGAACTTTACGTTGACGATTTTCCGAGAAGAATCGTCAGGAACATGCGGCTGGAATATTTCCACAACCCGATCGGGATTCCGCGCGGGTCGTGGCGCGCCCCGGCCCACACGGCCAACGCCTGGGTCATCCAGAGCTTCATCGATGAGATCGCCCACGAGACCGGCCAGGACCCGCTACAGCTCCGCATCGACCTGTTCGGCGAGGAACGGGAATTGGAGTACGGCAACCATGGCGGCCCGGTGTTCAACCCCGGACGATTAACCCGATTGATTAAGTTTATTGCCAAACAGATTGATTATGAAAAGAAAAGACCGGACGGGCGTGGCCTGGGACTTGCCGCGCATTTCACGTTCGGCGGATACGCGGCACATGCTTTCGACGTGTCAGTCAGTGACGGTGGCCAACTGACGATCGAACGTATCGTGGCGGCAATCGATTGTGGATTTGCGGTCAATCCGCAGGCGGTCGAGGCGCAGTTGCAGGGCGGAACGATCGATGGCATCAGCACGGCGCTGGGCCTCGAGATTACGGTGAAGGACGGCCAGGTGCAGCAGAGTAATTTCAATGATTATCCGCTTGCACGGATTGCGGCCATTCCAGCGCTGTTCGAGGCGCATATTCTGCCGTATGACAACACCCCGACGGGCGTCGGTGAGATCGGGATTCCATCTGCGGCGCCGGCGCTGACCAA
>JBHHWI010000186.1:0-3644 GCA_046756445.1 Woeseia sp.
GCTTACGGGCAAACTCTTGCCCGAAAAGAAGGGGGCTCAATTTGTCTATCTCCGTACTCGACGCGCTGCGGCCCGCGAAAAAGCCTGTCCTGCTCGGGCTGGCGGCGGTGTTCGGGCTGCTGATAGGCGTGTGGGTGCAGGGCAAATACTATTCGGACAAGAGCCCGGTCCAGCCGATCGAATTCAGTCACAAGGTGCATGCCACGGACAACGAGATCCCGTGCCTGCACTGTCACGTCTACGCCGACAAGACGCCTTCTGCCGGTGTCCCGAGCGTTGCCAAATGTATCGGGTGTCACAATTCCATACCCGGCGTCCGCGATGGCCCGGAGGTCATAAAGCTTGCGGCGTACTGGGAGAACCGGCAGCCCATTCCGTGGATCAAGGTGTACGACGTACCCGATTTCGTTCACTTTACACACAAGCGGCACGTCGTGGCCGGCGTCGAGTGCCAGGAGTGCCACGGTCCGGTAGAGACCATGGACCGTGTCACCCGCGTTGCGACCATGAGGATGCCCTGGTGCGTTGACTGCCACACGGAGAGAGATGTGGAGCATGGCCGCGATTGCTGGACCTGCCACAAATAGCGATCGGCGGAGGGACCTGAATGACGAAAATAAGCCGTAGAGACCTGCTGCAGTACATCGGGGCCGGAGGCATCGGCGCCGTCGGCGGCGTGCTCTATGGCGAGAGCATCGAGCGCAACGTCGAGCTGCTCGTGCCGCAGGTCGTTCCCCCGGAAGACTACGCGCCGGGTGTCGCCACCTGGTACAACACCGTATGCAATCAATGTTCGGCAGGCTGCGGGATCTCGGTACGCACCCGCGAGGGCAAGGCAAAGATCATCGAAGGCAACCCCGTGCACCCGGTCAGTCGCGGCCGCATATGCGCGCGGGGCCAGGCGGGATTGAATGCTCTTTACAACCCGGACCGGATCAGAACCCCGTTGAAGAACAGCGGGCAGCGCGGGTCGGGAAACTTCGAAGCGATCAGCTGGGACGAAGCGCTGACGACAGCGGGAAGCCGCATTGGCAGGCTCAAGATCGAGGACAATGCCAGCCGGGTAAGACTGCTGAGCGGTCGGATCAGGGGACACCTGCACGACCTGTTCGCGCAATTCATGGACCTGCTGGGATCCGAGCATTACCTGCAGTACGACTTTACTTACCCCGGGGCTCTGAGCGCGGCCAACAGGATATGCTTTGGTGCCGATCGTCTGCCGTACTACGACATCGAGAACGCCGACTTTGTCCTGTCTTTCGGCGCCGACTATCTCGGTACCTGGATCTCACCGGTTCATCACAGCCTTTCCTACGGGCACCTGCGTCAGGGTAGAGCCGGCCGACGCGGTAAGACGGTTCAGGTCGAGCCACGCATGTCGTTGAGCGGCGCCAGCGCCGATGAGTGGATCGCAGCCCGGCCGGGCACCGAAGGACTGCTCGCGCTCGGAATCTGTAACGCGATCATCGGCGAGGGCCATTACGAGGGGAGCGACAGGCACGACTGGGCCAGGGCGCTCGCCGAGTACTCGCCGTCGCGGGTCGCTGCCGAGACGGACGTAAGCCAAGACACGATCGGCAGGCTTGCCCGCGAGTTCGGCGCAAGTAAGCGCGGACTTGCCCTCGCTGGCGGTGCCGTGACAGCGGGGACCAACGCGGCCGCCAGCGCCGTGGCGGTCAACGCGCTGAATTTCCTCGCAGACAACCTGAACAAGCCCGGCGGCATCATTCTGAATCCAACAGAGCCGTTCTCTTCCCGGGCGGGCTCCGGCCAGGCGGGACTTCGTGGAATGCTGCATCTGGCCGAAGCGATGGGGGCGGGTGAAGTCGAGGCGCTGATCGTCCATGACAGCAATCCGGTGTTTACCCTGCCGGCAAGTGTCGGCTTCGGGAGGGCGCTTCAGAGCGTTCCCCTGATCGTCGCCCTGTCGAGCTTTCACGACGAGACGACAGAGATGGCGGATCTGATCCTGCCTGCCAGCACGTATCTGGAGTCCTGGGGGGACGACGTCCCGGATCCGGGCGTGGGATTCCCGGTCGCGTCGATCTCACAACCGGTCGTGACGACGCTGTACGACACGCTTCCGGCCGGCGATATCATTCTGTCCCTGGCGCGCCAGATCGGCGGCGAGCTGCCCATGCAGATGAGCTGGAGATCGACCCAAGAGTTCGTCAAGGACCGGTGGCGCGAGGAATACGGCCGACGCCGCGGGACCGGCGAGGACTTCGAGGATTTCTGGGAAGCGGCACTCGAGGCCGGCGTGTGGGGGCAACCCGGCGTGACGGCCGGCGGGCAATTGCCGCCTTCGAGCCGATCGACAATCGCCGCCATCGACGATCCGGCATCCGAATTCGCAGGCGACGAGAACGACTATCCGCTCGTGCTGCACCCTTTTCTGACGGCCACGTTTCTCGATGGACGGGGCGCCAATCTACCCTGGCTCCAGGAACTGCCCGATCAGATGACCAGTATCGTCTACGGGTCCTGGGTGGAGCTCAACCCGACGACAGCAAATGAACTCGGCGTCGAGGACGGCGACGTCGTTGAAGTCGGGACCCCCGCCGGTTCCCTGCGCGCCCCGGCGATCATTTATCCCGCGATCAGGCCCGGCGTGGTGGCGATGCCCATCGGTCAGGGCCATGCGGCGTACGGCCGGTATGCGGCCGGCCGGGGCGTCAACCCGATTCACATGGTCGCACCGCAGATGGATGGACAGTCAGGCGACCTGGCATGGGCGGCCACCCGCGCGAAACTCGAGAAGACCGGCGAGAAGCTGCCGATTGTCAGGACCGACGGTGTAACCCGAACGCTCGGCCGGCAAATTCTGGGGCCTGTGGATAATCATGCATAGACCGGAGCCTTGATGAGCACATTCGTTGAAAAACTCAAGGCTTATCGCAAGCCCGGTTACTACGAAGAATTCGATTATCACTGGACGATGACGATCGATCTGGATCGCTGTACGGGGTGCGAGGCCTGCGTGGTCGCATGCCAGGCGGAAAACAATCTTCCGATTGTCGGCGAAAAACGATATTCGCAAAATCGCGAGATCAAGTGGATCCGCATAGAACGTTACTGGGAAGGCGAGTACCCCAATGTAAAAATGGGGTTCATCCCCATGCTCTGCCAGCAATGCGACGACGCACCGTGCGAGACCGCGTGTCCGGTATTCGCGACCTACCACAATCAGGATGGACTGAACACGCAAATTTACAACCGCTGCATCGGCACCCGGACCTGCGCCGTCTACTGTCCCTATGAAGTTCGCTATTTCAACTGGTTCACATACACCTGGGATGAACCGCTCGAGCAACAATTGAATCCGGATGTCACCGTGCGCGAGAAAGGCGTCATGGAGAAGTGCACGTTTTGCATCCAGCGCATCCGCATGGCCAAGGACAACGCAAAGGACGATGACGAGCGTCGGGTTCGCGATGGCGAGGTCGCGCCCGCGTGTGTGCAGAGCTGCCCGACCGAGGCTATGGTTTTCGGTGACAGCAATGATCCGGATTCGGCTGTGTCGAAGATGATGGAAAATGAAAGAAGCTACACGGTACTGGAGGAATTGAATACGACGCCGTCGGTTGTCTATCTGAAGAAGGCGCATGACTAGAGCCTATTTCAATAGCCCCCATGAGCCGCGT
>JBHHWI010000187.1:0-3590 GCA_046756445.1 Woeseia sp.
GCCTGTCGCTGAAGAGGGCGCGCCCGGAGAGATTGGACGGCAGCTTCGCTGCCTCGTCGCCGCTTCGCGGCTCCGCCTGTCGTCGCGCTGCGCGCTCCTCGGTTCGAACGTCACCCTTCGGGTGACAGAGTTCGAATTCTCGACGAAGCTTCAAACATCAAAAGGGGCCCTTTGGGCCCCTTTTGATGTTTGGCGCGCCCGGAGAGATTCGAACTCCCGACCGCTCGGTTCGTAGCCGAGTACTCTATCCAGCTGAGCTACGGGCGCTGTGTTCGGTAACCGATTATACAATCGCACCGGGTGGCGGACGGCGCATTATAGGGACAGGAGCCCGTAAATTCTATTTTCTGGGCAGGCTGGCCGAGGCGATGCCGCTCAGGAGCTTCATATGCCCCGGCACCGGGCTGGCGCCGTACATCTGCAGCGCGTACTGGCTCCAAAGCGCCCGTGCCCGGGTGACATCGCCGCTGGCGATAGCGCCCAGCATTGCGGCATCGAGCAGGTAGCTGCGGTGCTTGCCGGGTGCGTCGGCCGGCATGATCTCGAGCAACGCCCCTGCCCTCTCCGACATCGCGGCCGCGTCCCGTTCGGCGACGGCCCGGTACAGGTCGAACCAGCTGACGATCAGCGGGAATTGCTGCCCCTCGCATTGCGAGCGGTCCACGGCATCGATCAGGCTCGCGCCGTTTTCCGGGCTGGAGAACGGCAGGCCGGCGACCATCAGTTCCTGCACATACACGAACCAGCGGTTGAGGTCGAAATCATCCTCGCAGTAATCCGCCGCCTGTCTCAGCCATGTTGCGAGGAGTGAATACTCCTCCGGCGCCGATACGCCGTTGTCTGCGAGTGTTTCCTCGGACACCCCGATGACGATCCGGTTGTACAGCCAATCGGCGGCCAGAATACTGGCGAGGCGGTTCAGATGCCCCGTTCGAACGATCGCAGTGAAATCCGGTTGCCGGCCACCCAGCATTTCCAGCACGGGCAGCGGCGCACGAAGCCACGATGAGAACAGGTCCGCTGTCGAGCCTTCGAAGCGGGCTCTTCCCGCGTTCAAATCGACGTAGGGATAGTAATCGGAATTCGCGGGCGCCGGGTGTTGCTGCAGGAAAGCATCCAGCAACGCGCGATCCGCGATGATCCGGACGTCGAGATCCGCCGCCGTCCGGACGTCGACTCTTGCAAGTTCGGATTCGATGCCCGAGTTCAGCAGCACCGACCACTGCGGTTTCCCCATGCGACCGTTCTTGCTTGCGACCAGGATGATGTTGCCATCATCGACCGCATAGATGACGAAGTCGGAGAAGTTTTCCGCCATCGCTTTGAGGATCGATATCGCGAGCTCGTCGTTGAATTCGTAAAGCTGTATCCACTGCACGAACACACCGTCGTCTTCGAGATGGTTGCCGACCCTGTTGTAGAACTCGGTCGAAAAGAGGCTTGCGACGCCGCTGACCCAGGGGTTGGAGGGTTCTGCGATAATCACGTCGTATACGCCGTTGTGCAGAGAGAAGTAAGTCTTTGCGTCTTCGATGTAGATATGGCTTCTCGGATCGTCATATGCGCGTGATACGAGCTCGCCGAAACCTTCGGATGCCTCGACCACGGCCGGCTCGATCTCTATCGTATCGACCGTTTGGACGTCCCTTTTCGCCAGCACGGTATGCGTGGTCATCCCGGAGCCCATGCCGATATTTGCAACGTTCGTGGCGTCCGGCCTGTACGCCAGGCCCAGCGATCCGAGCAGCGTCATCGTGATTTCATCGGCGGCATACGGTCTGCTGCGGTCGGCCTGGACAGCGGCATCGGATTTGCCGTTTGTGGTTACGATCAAAGCGCCGTTCGCGTGCTCACTCAGTGCGATGCTGGCCGTCTTGCCGTCCTCGTAATACAGGATCTCGGCAGTGGCCAGCGTGTCGGTATTGCCGAAACGATAGACACCCGACGCAAGCAGTTTGGGATCCAGGTTAGCCACTCCCAGGGCCAGCGCGATCGCGATGACACCGCCAACCCCGCTGTATCGAAGGCTTCGCCCACGCTCGCCGGATATCCGGGACAGCAACACGAGGCCCAGACCAATATCGAGCATGGCACCGAAAACGATCAGGTTCTTGAGCCCCAACTGTGGAAGTCCTATATGCACAGCGAACAGCACACCGATGATCGCCCCCACCGTATTTGCGGCGTAAACACGTCCGATGCTCGCTTCGCCACCGCCGCGTTTGATCAGCACGAATGTAAACAGCGGCAAGGTCATACCCGCCATGAAGGTCGTCGGCAGCATGACGGCCAGCGCGATGGCATGACTCGCGAGACTGAATCCGGCATAGCCGGCATCGCTGTTCTCGAGGGCGCCCATCAGCCACGCCATCCAGTCGAAGGACAGGATGTAGACCGGTATCGTCGCCAGTGCGAAAAGACCCATGATCAGTTGCACGAAACCGGAAAATCTGACCGGCGATGCAATCGCGTCGATGCGTTTTCTGATCCACAGGCCTCCGAATGCGAGTCCGGTAATGAACGCGCTCAGCATCAGTTCGAACGAGTGCGTCGTCGAGCCCAGCACCAGACTCAGCATTCGGATCCAAGCGATCTCGTAAATGAAAGACGCCGCGCCGGTAATGAATGCAGCAGCAATGAACAGCATCGCTAGCGATGAGTCCCCGACTCCGGCCGGTTCGCGCTCGATCGGGCGCGTCGCCGACTTCGGATCTAGTCGCACGAGCACCATGACCGTGCCGGCCAGCATGATATTGATCAAGCCTGCACTGGCTATGGTGCCGGGCAGGCCGACTGCCCGGATCAACCAGAAACCGCTTGCGAGAACGCCGATGGCCGCGCCGATACTGTTGGTGAAGTAGAGCATCGCAATGCTGCCGCCGGGTGAGTCCGGATACCTGCGTATGATGCCGGCGCTCATCAGCGGGAAGGTCATGCCGAGCAGGATGGACTGCGGCATGATCAGAAGACTCGCCGCAAGCCACTTCAAGGTTGCACCGATGAGCGGTGCATCGATCGCCGGCAGAAATACGGAATAGAAGGCTTCGATCAAGGAGGTAAACAGGCCGTGAAACACCAGTGCCGCGATGCCGACGATCAGCTCGATCAGCGCATATAGTGACAGAAGTGACTTGCTGCGCTCCGAGAAGCGGCTGGCCAGCCAGGAGCCAAGCGCCATGCCGCCCATGAAGATGATCAACACCAGCGACTGGGCATACGCGGCATGACCGAGGAAGAGTTTCAGGTAGTGAGACCAGATGGACTCGTAGATCAGCCCGGAAAAACCCGAGACGGCAAAGATCAGGAAATACAGTGTGCGCGGTGCGGCGAATGATGCGCGTTTCGCCGGAGTTGCAGCTTCAGACATCCACAATGCTACCTGATCCCGAGTCGGCGGTATGAGACCACAAATTGCAGTGATTCCCAAGTGGTGCGCAAGGGACCAGTGGCCGTATTCGGAGGATTTTCAGACCGTATTGGTCAACCGGTCTCGCTAGCGGCTGTGGTCAGCGTCGTAGCGACGCTCCAGGCCGCCGGTAGGCGACGTAGTCACCACCATTGCCGCAATCGGCCACCAGGCCGCCGGAACG
>JBHHWI010000188.1:0-3574 GCA_046756445.1 Woeseia sp.
GTCTCGTGCAATCTTCGGGCTAGGCCCGGCGCAGAATTCCGCCAACCGGGCCACGACAAACGTCGACCGGGCCGGGTTCAGCTGAATCTTCTTTCAAGCTGGTCCAGCAAGCGATTGGCCACGACCGCCACGGCGACCCCGGGCTGTCTCAGCTTGAATCGCAGCATGCGGTGAGCCGGACTGACCGGAACGGCATAATCCGACTCGACGGATCCCGATACCAGGTCGGCCAGCTGTTCGCCGATCACGGTAGCCATGGCAATGCCCCGCCCGTTGCAGCCGATGCCGGAATACAGGCCATCACCATGCCGGCGGATGACGGGCAGGTAATCACGCGTCAGGGCCAGGTAGCCGCTCCAGCCGTATTGCCAGCGAATTGAGCCCAGCTGTGGGAATCTCCGGGCCGCCGCGTGGTGCAGGTGACGAACCAGGCGGTCGTGCTCGTCGCGCGCGGTAGCACTTGCGCCGCCCATGATCAGCCGGTTGTCGGCCGTGATTCGAAACGATGTCAGCAGCCGCTGTGTATCCGATGCCGCCTCGCCATCCGGCAGGATCGTCGCCGTCTTGTTGCCGGGCAAAGGTTCCGAGGCAACCTGGGCCGTGCGCAGCGGAATGACGGTCGCCCGGAGCTGCTCGATATTGTTGCCGTACGCATTCGTGCACAGAAGTACGTTGTCGCAGTCGAGTGTGCCGTGAGGCGTCCGGATCACCCATCGTCCGCCGGCCCGATTCAAGGCCGTCGCGGGTGTTCCGGTGCAGATGTTCGCACCGGCCGCCACGGCCGCGCTGGCAAGGCCACGGACGTAGGCCAGCGGATTCAGGGAACCGCCGCGAGCGTCAAACGATGCGCCATGGTAATAACCGGTGCCCAGTCGTCCGGCAACTTCGGCCCGGGGGATCATTCGTACGTCAGCGCCGAGCGTCCGCCAGTCCCTTGCGCGCCTTTCTACGCCGCCCAGTGCGAAACGGGAATGCGCGGCCTGGATCCAGCCCTTGTTCTCGGCGTCGCAACGGATGCCGAGCTGCCGGATCAACCCGAATACCCGCGCAGGTGCATCCCCCGATAGTCTGAGCAGACGATCACCGGCCTCGCGACCGAGCAGGCGGCGTACTTCATGTGGGTCGCGTTTCAGCCCTGGTGCGACCAGACCGTTATTGCGTCCCGATGCGCCCCAGCCGACCTCGGCCGCCTCGAGAACAACGACCCTGGCACCCTCCCGGGCCAGTTTCAACGCCGCCGCGAGGCCCATGAAACCGGCGCCGACAATGCCGACGTCGGCGCTTGCGGACCCGGTCAACATCGGCTGCGAGTCAATAGACCGTGTCACCGCGGCCCACAGAGACTTTGGGTGAGCGGCTGGTCCGCCATTTTGAATTGGGCTCTCCACGACCTCGTATCGGCCTCAGCCTGGTAGCGCCTCCGTAAAATCCACGACTACCCCACAGGTATCGTCGGATGCAACGCGAATTGCCCCGTCGCCGGTAACATCGAATTCCAGGCCGTTGCCGGCCAGCACCTGCCGGGTCCTGTCCGAGCTTTCCACCCTGAGCGTCATCGCGCCGAGGCGCGGCGATTCATGCTCCGACGTATCACCCGGATCGCCGAATCTGGTCCCGTAGGCATGACGCGATAGCAAATCGATACGCTGCCCCGTCGGTACGACAAGCCGCACGCCGTCACTACTCCGTTGCACGGACTCGTCTCCGAGCAACAAGGCGAGCTTTTCGGCGACCCGATCGGCGTCACGGATCATTCCGCTCATGCTATCGACGCCCGTACACCCGTTCGGGTGCGACAGGAAATCGCCTCGCCGGAGCAGCTCCGGGGTCAGGTGCTCGAGTACGACGACGTGCATCAGACCTTCGACGCAATCCGCCTCCGGCACACAAAGCGCGAACGAAGGCCGGGTCCAGCCTTCGGGATGCTCGAAGTTGCGAGTCAGGCGCCGCGGCTCGGTGACGCGCACGCCGTGCCGGAGCATGTCCTGATAACTGGATTGCACGTCGTCGGTTCGGAAAGCGACGCCCATCAGTCCCTCGCCGTATCGATCCAGGTGTTCGTCGAGGTGCATCGTGAATCGGTCCGCGTCGACGATTCCACGGATCTCGAGATAATCGTCAGGAAACATGATGCAGAGGTTTCCCGTGCCCCACTCCACGTGGCTGCCGCGCGGCGGAACGGTAAATCCGAGTCTTTCATATGCACGTCGTGCGGCATCGAGGTCCCGAGCTGCCAGAACCGGGTGATCCAGGGACTCGATGCCGTTGAAATTACCGCTCGTCTGCATGGCGGAGATCGTCTCTCATGACCGGCCCCGCCCGCAAGAGGTATACTTTGACCGGCTTTCACCTGTGACCACCGATCAGTCAGGATCCTGAAGTTGAAAATCGTCAAGGACCTTCTTGCCCAGCTCCGCGGGGAATTACAGCGAGCGGAAGACGTCGATATCGAAGCCCGTCAGATCCTGCAGGATCTTCACAGCGATGTGGAAAAGATCGAAGAACCCGATGACTCGATGATCAAGTCCGTGGTCGACCGCGTCAATGAACTGGAATCGCGGTTTGCCGGGTCTCACCCTGTCCTCGAGCGATTGACGCGGGAGCTCGCCGATGCGCTCGCGAAAATGGGTATCTAGTCGAGAAAAGTGCGCCCGATGCCAGTGCGCCGGGCGCAAATTCTGGAAATAGCCGCGCCGGTGTCGGGTACACCGGCGCAGCCTGCGGGTTGACTAGAACTCGGCAACCGCTCTCACGTACCAGAACCCACCATTGAAACCGAACGGTGAAGTAAGTGCTTTGGATACGCCCAGGATTCCCAGCACGAAGTCCTGCTCGTTATCCGGTTCGGTATCGAAGACATTCTCGCCGCCAACGGCAATCGAGAAATAATCGTTGAACTGAACCGTCGCTTCGATATCGACCAGCAATTCCGAACCGTAGGACGCGGCATCCGATGCATCGCCGGGGCTGAAGAGCCCGCCGGTCGAGTCCCAGCTGCCGTAACTGTTGAGCCTGAGGTAGCCGCCGAACATCCCGTCCGTCTGGTAATCGAAGGTCAGCGTCGTTCTCGATTCGGGCACCTGGTGTTCCAGGTCGAACACGCGCGATAGATTGATCGTGTTCGGCACGACATTGCTGACTTCCTGCTCGTTCTGGTTGTAACGCAAATCCACGGTCAGTGAACCGGGACCCAGATTGAAGTCGCTGGTAATCGCCAGGTCAATACCGGTTACGTCCGAGTCGAACGCATTGGCGAAATAGCTGGCGAGACTACCGACGAGCAGACCGGCGTTGGCCACGCCCGCAGCCGTCAAGGCCGGGACGTCGGCCGCCTGGATCGTGTTGGGGCCCAACAGCGCCAGACGGTCTTCGATCTCGATGTCATAGTAATCCAGCGTGACGCTGGTGTTGTCGGTCGGCTGAAATACCGCGCCCAGCGTGAAGGCCTGGGATTCTTCCGGCGTCAGCGGGCTGGATCCCAGCACCTGAGCCACCGGGTGCCCGACCGGGTAGGTGCCGCTGGGAATCAGGTTACCGGCCGCGTCGGCACTGGTGGTCACGTTCAGCGTATTGA
>JBHHWI010000189.1:0-3559 GCA_046756445.1 Woeseia sp.
CATCGGGCGCGTCCCCGGGCTCGAGTATATTAAGGAAGAGGACGGCTATCTGAAAATCGGCGGCGCGACCCGGGAGGCGGCGCTGGAACGCGCAGACCTCATCAGATCAAAGTACCCCATACTGATGGACACCGCCCTGGTCATCGCCGACCCGCTCGTGCGCAACCGCGCTACTGTGGGCGGAAACCTGGCGCATGGCGACCCGGGGAACGATCACCCGGCTACGATGCTCGCCCTCGGCGCAGAAGTAATGGCGACCAGTGCCAAGGGCGAGCGTACGATACCGATCGACAAGTTCTTTACCGGACTTTTCACTACTGCGCTGAAACCCGATGAAATCCTCACGGAGATCAGAATCCCGATCCCTGCGCCCGGCAGCGGCGGGGCCTATGTGAAGCTCGAGCGCAAGGTGGGTGATCTCGCGACCGCCGCGACCGCCGCGCAGGTGGCTCTCGGGAAAAACGGCAAGGTAGAGCGGGCCGGAATCGGCCTTACCAACGCGGGTCCCACGCCGATCAAGGCGACGGAGGCCGAGAACTACCTTCAAGGAAAGAAGCCGGACGACACGGCCATCGCTGAGGCGGCTCGGTTGGCGGCACAGGCCACCGCCCCCACGGTCGACCGGCGTGGGTCGGTCGAGTACAAGCGTGAGATGGCGCGCGTTCTCACCGCCCGCGCGCTCACGCAGGCTGTCCAGCGAGCAGGAGGGCAGTAACCATGGCGAAACACAAGATTCATGTAACCGTAAACGGGACGGCGCACGAGGCCGAGGTCGAGTCGCGGCTCTTGCTCGTGCACCTGATCCGCGATGTCCTGCGGCTTACGGGTACCCATATCGGATGCGATACGACGCACTGCGGCGCGTGCACGCTGTTGCTCGACGGTGAGCCGGTCAAGTCATGCACGGTGCTAGCCGTGCAGGCCGATGGCTGTGAGCTGATGACGGTGGAAGGGCTGGAGCAAGATGGCCAGCTACATCCGCTGCAGGAGGGGTTCTGGGAAAAGCATGGGTTGCAGTGCGGCTACTGCACGCCCGGCATGATGATGACCGCGTATGCGCTGCTGCAAGACAACACTGATCCAAGTGAAGACGAGATCCGGCAGGCCATCTCAGGAAATTTGTGCCGCTGCACCGGGTACGTAAACATCGTCAAATCGATACAGTACGCGGCGGAAAAGCTGCGGTAGGAGGGGGAAAACGATGGCACCTCAGACGACGGCAGAAGTGGGCGGCATGGGTCACTCGATCAAGCGCAAGGAAGATCCACGCTTGATCCGCGGCAGGGGCAACTACGTGGACGACATCCAGCTCCCCGGCATGGTCTACCTGGACATCGTCCGGAGCCCGTTCGCCCACGCCAAGATCAAGTCGATAAACACAGAGAAGGCGCTGGCCGTCCCCGGTGTGCTCGCCGTGATCACCGGTGAGACCCTGGAACAGTACAACCTGCATTGGATGCCGACCTTGATGTCGGATACCCAGATGGTGCTCCCTACCGAGAAGGTGATGTACCAGGCCCAGGAAGTCGCGGCGGTCATCGCCACCGACCGCTACGCGGCGGCGGACGGCGTCGAAGCGGTTGAGGTGGAGTACGATCCTCTGCCGGTGGTCGTGGATCCGTTCAAGGCCCTGGAACCGGATGCGCCGGTGCTGCGCACCGACAAGAAGGACAAGAAAAACAATCACATCTTCCACTGGGAGGCGGGCGACAAAGAAAGCACGAACGCGGCGGTGGACGAGGCCGATGTGGTCGTCAAACAGGACATCTACATCCCGCGCATTCACGTCGCGTCGATCGAAACCTGCGGGTGCGTTGCAGACTTCGATCGCGTGACGGGTAAGCTCACGGTTTACATGACGACCCAAGCGCCTCATGCGATCCGTACGGTGTTTGCGCTCGTGGCCGGGCACGTGGGACTGTCCGAGGAAAAGATCCGCATCATCTCGCCGGATATCGGCGGAGGCTTCGGCGGCAAGGTGCCGGTGTATCCCGGCTACGTGATCGCCGTCGCCGCGTCTGTGGTCACCGGCAAGCCGGTGAAGTGGATCGAGGATCGCATGGAGAACCTGCAGGCGGATTCCTTTGCGCGCGATTACCACATCACGGCCGAGCTTGCGGCGAAGAAGGACGGGACGATGACAGCGCTACGCATCAAGACGCTGGCCGATCACGGCTACACTGACGCTGCCGCGAATCCGTCGAAGTTTCCCGCCGGTATGTTCTCGATTTGCACCGGGTCCTACGATCTCAAACATGCGTTCGCTGAGGTCGATGCTGCCTACACGAACAAACCGCCGGGCGGGATCGCCTACCGCTGTTCATTCCGTGTCACTGAAGCCGTGCATGCGATCGAACGGATGACTGACATCCTGGCGCACGAGCTCAAGATGGATCCGGCCGACCTGCGACTCAAGAACTTCATTCCGGTGGACAAATTTCCTTATCAGTCAGCGCTGGGATGGGAGTATGACAGCGGTAACTATCACGCCGCCCTCGAGAAGGCCATGGAGAAGGTCGGTTACGCCGAGCTGCGCAAAGAGCAGGCGGAAAAACGCAAGCGCGGGGAACTCATGGGAATCGGGATCTCAAGCTTTACCGAGATCGTCGGCGCGGGTCCATCGAAGCATTTCGACATCCTCGGGCTCAAGATGTTCGACTCGTGCGAGATCCGGGTCCACCCCACTGGCAAGGCGACGGCTCGGTTCGGGACCAAGTCGCAGGGTCAGGGGCACGAGACCACGTACGCACAGATCGTTGCCGAGGAACTGGGCATCCCGGCGGCGCACGTCGAGATCGAAGAAGGGGACACCGATACGGCGCCCTACGGTCTCGGCACCTACGCCAGCCGCTCGACACCAACGGCCGGTGCGGCAGGCGCCATGGCAGCACGCAAGATACGCGAGAAGGCAAAGAAGATCGCCGCCCATCTGCTCGAAGTGAGCGAGGAAGATCTCGAATGGGAGCCAGGAAAGTTCTCGGTCAAGGGCGCACCGCAAAAGGCTAAGACCATTCAAGAGATCGTATTTGCCGCCTACACGAACCATCCGCCGGGAATGGAGGCCGGGCTTGAGGCCGTCTCGTACTACGATCCGCCGAACCTTACGTTCCCGTTCGGCAGCTATATCTGCGTCGTCGACCTCGACCGCGGTACCGGTGAGGTGAAAATTCGTCGGTTCGTGGCGGTAGACGACTGCGGCAACATTATTAATCCGATGATCGTGGACGGTCAGATCCACGGCGGTCTTACCATGGGCATGGCGCCCGCGCTGCTGGAGGAAATCAGCTACGACGAAAACGGCAATATCCAAGGTGGCAGCTTCATGGACTATCTGCTCCCCACGGCAGTAGAGACACCGAAATGGGAGACAGACAAGACCGTGACGCCTTCACCGCATCATCCCTTCGGTGCGAAAGGGGTCGGTGAATCGGCCACCGTTGGTGCGCCACCGGCAATCGTCAACGCCGTCGTCGATGCGTTGTCGCACCTCGATGTCCGACATATAGACATCCCAATCACGCCTGAGAAGGTGTGGACGATTCTTAAGGAGAAAGGGGTG
>JBHHWI010000190.1:0-3523 GCA_046756445.1 Woeseia sp.
CGGATCTCGTCGTGCTGGAACGAAATCTGTTCGAGGTGCTACCACACGAGATTCACCGGGTCAGGGTTCTGCTCACGATGATGGATGGCAATGTCATCCATCGAGCCGGGCACTAAAAAGGCCGGAGCATCTCTGCCCCGGCCTCAAGCACTCCCCTGTTTTCTTATAATGCCGCGGTAACCCCGAGGAACAGGTAGCGTCCGCGGATACCGGTCGGGAAGCTGGGCTGAGTATCGAACGGCTGCTCGTCGGTGAAATTCTGCAAGCCTCCGTAGAACGAATACCGGTCGCTGAACACCCAGCTCGCGGACAGGTCGTGAATCCACAGCACCCCGGTCGTGGGATTGTCGAACGATGCGATCGAGCTTTCCTCCACCTGCCGATGCGCCTGATTACCGACGTATCGGGCGTGATAGTCGAACGTCAGGTCGTCAACGCCCCACCGCGCGCTGATATTCCCGGACCATTCCGGAAGCAGTATCTCTCCGGTCTCGACATCGCCCAGAGTCGGCTCGAGAGCACTGCGAAACTCCGTGAGGTCGTTGAGGAACGTGACGTTGGCGCGCAGCCTCAAGTTGCCGCCGAACAGATCCGTATCGTAGGTCAGCTCCGTATCGACGCCCGAGGTTTCCAGCGCCGCGAAGTTGACTTGTCCTGTCTGCAGAAATCTCAAGCCCCCGAAAAACCCGGACGTCGGGTCGCTTTCTCGCGTAAAGAGACTGCAGAAGGTCGGGTCCAGAGCGGGGCCGTCGTAGCAACCACGCAAAATATCCTCTTCGTCGATAGTCGAGATAGCTTCCTCGATCTCTATGTCCCAGTAGTCCACGGTCACGGTCAGGCCTTCGACGAAGCGAGGCGTGAACACCAGACCGACGGTCGTGGTATCGGACTCTTCTTCATTGAGATTCGGATTACCTCCCGTCACGCCAGGGAAGTTGGAGGTAAGCGGGTTGATGAAGTTCGGGCCGACCAGCGGATCGGCCGCGCAGTTGGCGGTGCGATTCGCCGCCGTTGCCGGATCCGAAACAGCAAGCGCATCAATCTCGTTCTGATCGCAGGGATCGATATCCAGATTGAATATCGTGCGGGTCTGCGGACTGAACAGCTCGAAAATATTCGGTGCCCGTACGGCCCTCGAAACCGTGCCACGGACCCGCAGATCATCTATCGGGGCCCAGCTGATTCCCGCGGACCACGTATCGGTAGTGTCGACCACCAGATCGTAGTCGGAGTACCGATAGGCTGCGTCAACGGTCAGCTCCTGGGCGCCGGTCACACCCGAGAGCAGCGGCGCCGAGATTTCGACGAATATCTCCTTGACGCTCAATTCGCCGACGATCGGCGAGGTCTGGGAATTGAAGTAATACCCCGCCTCCTCGAAAGCATCCGGAATCGATTCGCTGGTTTCCTTGCGATACTCGACACCGCCGGCGAGGCCGATCGGGCCGCCCGGCAGTGAGAACCATCGGTCCGTATCACCCGTAACGACGAAGCTCACCAGGGTCTGATCGATTTCATCCAGCCGCGTGCGCCAGGGCGCGATGAAGTCCTGCGCTTCCTGAGACATCAAACCGCCGCCAAACGGATTGGCCGGTCTGCAGGTACCGTCACCCGGTGTAAATGTATTCACGCCGGAATCGCCGAAGATGCTGTCGTTGTTCAAGTCATCGACGGTCCATCCGGCTTCGACTTCCGATCTGCAGACCGCGTTGCCGCTTGCATCGGCCACCACGTCCAGAGCCGCAAACCATCGATCATTCAGCAGCGCTTGATCCCTGCCGTCTTCTTCTGTCGTGCCGAAATTGAAGGCGAGCTCGTACGTCCAGTCATCCCAGAAATCGCCCTCGAATCCTGTGACGATCCGGAAGGTCTCGCGTTCCCAGATGCCGTTGTTGTGAATGTCCTCCGGGTCCCTGGTCATGAAGAATTGCGCCGTATTGGCGAATTGCGGATTCAGCGCCAGGATCTGGTTCATCAAATTCGCCATGGGCTGCGGCACGAACGGGTTTTCCGGCGAAAGATTGATGGTGTCGAAGAACGCAATCGTCCCGCCCTGGGTCGTCGTTTCCGTATTCACGTACTTGAAATCTGCGAAGAAATTGCTGTTGTCGCTGATTTCATAGTCGAGCAGTACATTGACCGAGTACGCCTCGTAGCCCGGATCCAGGGACTCGTCGTCGGCGCCGGCCTGCGGCGACCCGTCGCCGCCGATTGCATCAAAGTTGAGAAAATCGCCGTCAAGCAGCCCCGGATCGAAGGGCCGAACCGTGCCGTCCGAATCGACCACGACGCAGCCACCGACGGCCCGGTCACCCATGACGCTCTCGGTGCAGTCATCGATGCCGTTGTTGTTGAAATCCATGACCGGCGTGCCCGGCGCAAGGTCGGCAAGATCGACTGCCGTGTGGAACAACGGGAACCCGGTGGCTGCCACCGGCGTCGCCGCCGTTATGTCGTCCGCCAGGTTGATTCCGAATAGCCCGTTCGGCGATGTCAAACCGAACCGCAGGTGTCGTTCAATGGCACTGGGCGCCGCACTACAGGCCCTGGTTACCAGGCCTTGATCGGTACCGGGATAAACCGCCGCGCAGCTGGCGCCGGAACCCGTCGTGATGGCCTCACCGACTGACGCACCGGGTGGCAGGCTGTCACTGAGCTGAAAGAAACGCCGCCAGTTGCTGTTTTGCCTGCCTGCGATACCGGAATCCCGTGACCAGTCCCGGTCGCCGTAGAGAATATTGGATCGCTTGCGCCCGCTGATATTGACCGTGATGTTGCCCCGATTATTCTGGAAGTTCAGCCCGTGCGTCAGTGAAAGCGAGACCTCGTCGCCGCCGCCCTCATCGCTGATGCCTCCCTGAAGGTCGATCTCCGTACCTTCGAAATTGTCCTTTGTGATGAAGTTGACCACGCCGCTCACCGCGTCGGCCCCATAGATCGACGACGCGCCGCCGGTCAGCACTTCGACACGATCGACCAGCGAACTGGGAATAGAACCAATATCGACCGCGGCACTACCGGCCTGGCCGCTCACATGCCGCTTGCCGTCCACGAGGACCAGTGTCCTGTTGGCGCCGAGGCCGCGCAGGTCGAGCCGGGCGAGGCCCGGTGTGTTGTTGATCCCGCCCTGGGTGAAGAAGGTCGACTGCGCGGAGTTGTCCGAGGAGAACAACTGCGGCAGGTCGTCCACGATGTCGATCAGATTGGTCTCTCCCGACAGCTTGACGTCCTCCGCATCCAGGCCATAGACGGGGTTGGGCTGTGTCAGGTTGCCGCGTTGAATGCGGCTCCCGGTCACGGTGATTTCCTCGATGTGGGCTTCCCCTTCGTCATCGGCCTGGGCGATGGCCTTCTCGCTCGTGAGGCCGAGCCCGGCGGCCAGGAGGCCGCTCAATATGATTGCTGTTCTGCTACTCCCGGTAGCAATTGATGAAGACATTGTGGTTCCCCCTTTGTCTGCCTGTGGCACCTCTGCTCCTGATAACGATGTTGGACTATTGCAACACTGCTTAGTTCTGCATGT
>JBHHWI010000191.1:0-3416 GCA_046756445.1 Woeseia sp.
GCCGGCAGCGGCAAGACGAGGGTTCTGACTCACAGGGCGGCGTGGCTCATTGACGTGGACGGCGTCTCCCCCCAGGGCCTTCTGGCCGTCACGTTTACCAACAAGGCCGCATCGGAGATGCGCGGGCGCATCGAGACTCTGCTGCAGATGCCCGTCAACCACCTGTGGATCGGCACGTTTCACGGGCTAGCCCACAGGCTGCTGCGGCGTCACTGGCAGCAAGCGTCTCTGCCGCAAAACTTTCAGATCATCGATGCCGACGATCAGCTGCGCCTGATCAAGCGCCTGCTGAAAAACCTGCAGCTCGATGACAGCCGCTGGGTGCCACGGGAGATCCAGTACTTCATTAATGCGCAGAAAGACGAGGGGCTTCGTCCGCCGCATCTAGATGACGAAGGCGATCCGAATCGACGGCAGTTCATCTCGCTTTACCAGAGTTACCAGGAGGCCTGTGACCGCAGCGGCCTGGTCGATTTCGCCGAGCTGTTATTACGCGCGCACGAGCTCTGGCGCAATGACCCTGGCCTCCTGGCGCACTATCAGCGCCGGTTTCAGCACCTGCTCGTCGACGAGTTTCAGGACACGAACGCTATTCAGTATGCCTGGCTGAGAATGCTCGCAGGCAAGGTGGGAATTCCGTTCGTCGTCGGCGACGACGATCAGTCCATCTATCGGTGGCGCGGCGCCCGGGTAGAACACATCAATCAGTTTCAGAAAGACTTTCCGGGCGCGAACGTGGTGAAGCTTGAGCAGAACTACCGGTCGACTGCGACGATTTTGAATGCTGCGAACGCCCTTATTGCGAACAACGAGGCCCGCATGGGCAAGAACCTGTGGACGGCGGGCGTCGAGGGCGAACCGATCCGGATCTACTCGGCTTACAACGAACGCGACGAAGCCGAATTTGTCGTCGGTCGCTTGCGCGACTGGAATGACCAGGGATACGCCCGCGCCGATGCCGCCGTTCTTTATCGTTCGAACGCGCAGTCCCGCGTGCTCGAGGAGGCGCTCATCAATGCCGGACTGCCCTACCGGGTGTACGGGGGCTTGAGATTCTTCGAGCGCGCCGAGATCAAGGATGCGCTCGCCTACCTGCGCCTGATTGCAAATCGTGATGACGACTCTTCCATCGAGCGCGTGGTTAACCGTCCGACCCGGGGCATCGGTGCGCGTACGGTCGAATCGATGCGCTCGCATGCCCGCGAAAACAGTTGCTCCTTATGGCGTGCGGCAGCTGTGATCGCCGGTGACGGTTTGCACAACCGCATCTCCTCGTCGGTAGCCGCCTTTATCAGCCTTATTGAAAGAATGGCCACGGAGACGAACTCACTCGATCTGGCCGATCAAGTCGATCACGTGATTCATGCAAGCGGGCTGGTCGAGTTCTTCAGGAAAGAGAAGGGCGAGCGCGCCGAGGCGCGTGTCGAGAACCTGGAGGAGCTCGTAAGCGCGGCCCGGAGCTTTGAGCCCGATCCCGCGGACGATATGCCCAAGCTCGATGCATTTCTTTCACACGCGGCGCTCGAGGCCGGCGAGGGACAAGCGGAGGCCTGGGAAGACTGCGTGCAGCTGATGACGATGCATTCCGCCAAAGGACTCGAATTTCCTCTGGTCATCATCTGCGGCATGGAAGATGGCCTGTTTCCTCATCAACGATCACTCGCCGATCCGGACGGTCTCGAAGAGGAACGCCGCCTTTGCTACGTTGGCATGACGCGCGCGAAACGGAACCTCTATTTGAGCTATGCCGAACAACGCAGATTGCACGGCATGGACAGTTATTCGCAGCCTTCGCGTTTTATTTCCGAAGTGCCATCAGAATTCGTCGAAGAAGTGCGCCCGAAGGTGCAGGTGAGCCGACCACTGCCTGCCGGCCACAGATCGGCAGCAATGCAGCCCGGCGCCGACCTCGGCATACGCCTGGGCCAGCGTGTCAGGCACGTCAAGTTCGGCGACGGCGTCATCCTGAAGTGCGAGGGGCAGGGCGCGCACGCACGCGTCGAGGTCAATTTTGAGACGGCCGGCACGAAATGGCTCGTCCTTAGTTATGCCAATCTTGATCTGATGTAAAATAAGGCGCAGCATGCTGACGCAGATGGCCGGTCAAGCACAATGAAAATACTAATTCTCGGCGCTGGTCAGGTCGGCTCGACAGCGGCATATCACCTCTCCCGGGAAGAAGCCAACGAAGTAACCGTTATCGATACCCGCCCCGAAGTCCTGCGCGAACTGCAGGACCGGCTGGACATCCGTACGGTCGTCGGTCATGCGGCCTATCCGGAGGTGTTGGAGCGCGCGGGTGCGAGCGATGTCGACATCATCGTTGCGCTGACCGAATCCGACGAGACCAACATGGTTGCCTGCCAGGTTGCCTATACGCTTTATCACACGCCGACGAAGATCGCTCGTATCCGTTCGGCCGAATACATGAATGCAAAAAAGCTCTTCACTCAGGACGCCATCCCGGTCGACGTGCGAATCAGTCCGGAGCAGCTGGTCTGCGAGTATGTCGAGCAGCTCATTCTCTACCCGGGAACTCTTCAGGTGCTCGAATTCGCCAACGGACGCGTTCGTCTTGTCGGCGCTCGCGCCGATCGTAACGGCCTGCTGGTCGGACAACGTATAGCCGCCCTCAAGGAACACATTCCCAACACCGAAGGCAGGATCGCGGCGATCTACAGGGACGGCAGGGCCCTGCTGCCCGAGGGTGACACGGTCATTCAGGAAGGTGACGAAGTCTTCTTCATCGCCGCCAGGCAAGACATTCGCGTATTCATGAGCGAAATGCGCAAGCTCGAGGATCCCGTGCGGCGGGTAGTAATCGCGGGAGGCGGGAATATCGGCCTCCGGCTGGCACTTGCGCTGGAGCAGACGAACCAGGTCAAAATCATCGAGCGCAACCCCAAGCGCGCGCGCGTTATTTCCGAACACCTCGCAAAGGCGATCGTGTTGGTCGGTGACGCGGCCGACGAAGAGTTGCTGCTCGAGGAAAACGTCGACAACGTCGATGTGTTTTGCTCGCTGACCAACGCGGAGGAGGCCAATATCCTTTCGGCGATGCTGGCCAAGAGGCTTGGTGCGCACAAAGTGATGGCTTTGATCAACAGACCCTCCTATGCCGAGCTGGTCGAGTCCGGCAGTATAGATATCGCCATTTCGCCGCAGCAGGTAACGATCGGATCATTGCTGGCGCACGTCAGGCGCGGCGATGTCGTCAAGGTTCATTCTTTACGTCGCGGCGCCGCCGAAGCGATGGAGGCTGTTGCGCACGGCACGGAGGACGAGTCGAAGGTCGTCGGCAAGAGAATCGAGGAAATACAACTTCCGAAAGGCGCCAACATCGTTGCGCTGGTACGAGGCGACACGGTCATCATTGCCCATCACGACACGGTGATCGAGTCCGACGACCATGTCAT
>JBHHWI010000192.1:0-3351 GCA_046756445.1 Woeseia sp.
CGGGTGATCGACGGGTTGTCCGATTTTCTCGATATCTTGTCGATCTCGTCGATGTAGACAATGCCTGTCTGCGCCTTGTCCACGTCGTAGTCGCACTTCTGCAGCAATTTCTGAATGATGTTCTCGACGTCTTCGCCGACATAACCGGCTTCGGTCAGCGTCGTCGCATCGGCGATCGTAAACGGGACGTTGAGGAGTCGCGCCAGAGTCTCGGCGAGCAGTGTCTTGCCACATCCTGTGGGCCCTATCAGGAGAATATTGCTCTTGGCAAGTTCGATATCGTCCTTGCTGCGGTCTCCGGATTGATCGTCGAGCCGCTTGTAGTGGTTGTAGACCGCCACCGAGAGGACTTTCTTGGCACGCCGCTGGCCGATGACGTACTCGTCAAGGATGCCCTTGATCTCCTGGGGCCTGGGCAGTTTATCGCGGCCGGCCTCGCCCGCGTCCTCGAGCTCTTCCCGGATGATGTCGTTACAGAGCTCGACGCACTCGTCGCAGATAAAGACCGACGGGCCAGCGATCAGCTTGCGGACTTCGTGCTGGCTCTTGCCGCAAAAAGAACAGTACAGGAGTTTGCCGTCCTCGTTCTTACCGCGGGTCTCATCGCTCATACGGGGCTCCGTATTTAAAAATCAACCTGTTACGACCTCAGTGTATATAACACGCGACCTGAAGGCATGCCAAGCGCCACGTCTCAATTAGCTCGCATTCACATATAACTCTCTGATATTAATCAGATTCGCTGTCTCCCGGCGGGCTCATTTCGGCGCGCTGCTCCAGCACCGTGTCAATAAGGCCATACTCGACGGCCTGCTCACCGCTCATGAAGTTGTCCCTGTCCAGGTCCTTGTCGATCTGTTCGACTTTCTGGCCGGTATGGCGGGCCATGATCTCGTTCAGGCGTCGCTTCAGCTCCAGGACCTCTTTCGCATGAATGTCTATGTCGGTCGCCTGGCCCTGGAATCCCGCGCTCGGCTGATGAACCATGATCCGCGAATGCGGCAGCGCGTACCGCTTGCCCTTGGTGCCGCCGCCCAGCAACAGCGCGCCCATGCTGGCGGCCTGGCCGACGCAAATCGTCGAGACATCGCTGGTAATGAACTGCATGGTGTCGTATATCGACAGGCCGGCGGTCACGGTGCCTCCCGGCGAGTTGATATAAAGGTGAATATCCTTGTCCGGGTTCTCCGATTCCAGATACAACAGTTGCGCGACCACCAGGTTGGCCATGTGGTCCTCGACGTTGCCGACGACAAAAACCACCCGCTCCTTCAGAAGCCGCGAGTAAATATCGTAGGCGCGCTCCCCCCTGGCGGTCTGCTCGACGACCATCGGGACGAGATTCAATGCTTTTGCGCTCATATCTTTTCCCACTCTCTATGGTTAGAAACGTCTGAAGACGGATGTTCCCCGCTCAGGCGTTCATGTATTCCTTGAAGCTCACTTTCCTGGGCGTGACAACGCCGTTTTCCATCAGCCAGTCGACCGCCTGGTCCTCCAGCACCATCGGCTCTACCTGCGCCATGATCTGCTCATTGCCCAGGTACATGGCGACCATGTCTTCCGAATTCTCGTAGCTGGCGCACATCTCCTCGACCCGCTCGCGAACACGATCGGCATCGATGGTCAGATTATTGTCCTGAATCAGCTGACGCACCAGCAGCCCCAGCCTTACCCGGCGCTCTGCCGCCTCGGCGAAGTTCTCGGCCGGTGGCGCCTTCTCGTGATCCTCGATGCCGAGACGGCGCATGGCGTCATGCTGAAGCGAGTGCATCTCCTGCTCCTTGAGCGCGTTCGGAATCTCGATCGGATTGGCGTCCACAAGGCCGTTCAGCGCCTGTTCCTTGATGTCCGCCGATACGCGTTGCTCCGCTTCCCGCTTCATATTGGCGAGCACGTCCTCGCGCAATTCCGACAGTCCGCCGTCTTTCACCTCATAAAGCTCGGCCAGGGTATCGTCGAGCGGCGGCAGTTCTTCTTCCTCGACCCGATGCACCGTGACCTCGAAATCGACTTTCTTCGAGGCAAGCGTCGCCTCGTGGTAGCCCTTCGGAAACCTGACCCGAAATGACTTCTCATCGCCGGCCCTGACACCGGTGAGCGCTTTTTCGAAGTCGGGCAACATCCGTCCCTCGCCGAGATGAACCGGCACCTCCTTGCCTGCCCCGCCTTTGACCGGCTCCCCCTTGAGCGTGCCATCGAAGTCGACAATGACGCGATCTCCTTCCCTGCTCTCACGCTCCACCGGCGACCATCGGGCTTTCTGCTTGCGAAGATTGTGGATCATGTCGTCACAATCCTCGTCGTTGATGTCGACCTCCGGTCGGGTCACCTTGATCTTGTCGAGGCCCTTCAGCGTGATCTCGGGCAGGACTTCGAAAGTCGCCACATACGCGAAACCCTTGTCGCCCTTGGATACCTCCGGCTCGATCTTCGGTCCCCCGGCGGGGTTCAGGTTTTCCTGAATGACCGCGTCCGAGTAGCTCTTTTGCATGAGTTCAGTGAGGACTTCCTGGCGGATCTGTCCGCCGTAGCGCTGGCGTATGACCTTCGGCGGAATCTTGCCGGGGCGAAAGCCTTTTATCTTTGCGGTCCGACCGACCGACTTCAGACGCGACTCGATCTCTTTCTCAATGCGCTCGGCCGGCAATTCGACGCGCATGCGCCGCTCCAACGCGCCAGTCGATTCCACCTTGACCAACATCCCTCATTTCCTTCAGCTATGGCCGGTTAAGCCCGACTATTTCACCAGTACGCTGCGCTCCCGGCCAGTCCTCGATCCTGCGCCGCAATCGACAAATCGCTCGGGCCGGGCTTCGAGCCAATCCGGTTCGCTCGATTAACTCTTTAATTTCAATGGGTTAACTTATCCGGAGGGGTATGGTGCGAAAGGAGAGATTCGAACTCTCACGGGTTGCCCCACAGGATCCTAAATCCAGCGCGTCTACCAATTCCGCCACTTTCGCTCTTGTCTCGGCCAACGGCACCGGTGCACCTTGTCCAGCCCGTAATTATAACGCGGAAGTGGACAGACCCGAAAAAATACGGGTCGACTTATGCCACTTTATGCATTTCCTCCGGTGCGCTGCAGAAGACAGTGCGGTTTCTGCCGTGGTCTTTAGCAAAGTAGACGGCGTCATCAGCGAAGCGGAGCAGTTGGTCGGAGCTCTCGGTTTCTTCGGATCTCGAGGCAACGCCGATGCTCAATGAGACTATCCCGAGCGGTTGTTCTTTCGCATGCGGAAATGAATGCGCCGCGACGGTCTCTCTTATCTTTTCGGCGAGTTTGCACGCTTCCTGCCGATCGGTTTCGGGCGCGATAACGATAAATTCCTCGCCGCCCCAACGTGC
>JBHHWI010000193.1:0-3332 GCA_046756445.1 Woeseia sp.
GGGACCCGGCTGTTGCCGTCGGCGCCATGGCAGCCCGCGCAGGTGCCGGCGGCAGCCTTGCCCATTTGCACGGGATCGCCGGTGTCGCGATCCGATCCGCCTTGCGCATCGGCAGATATCTCGGAGCGAGCGGCGGCAACCGGCGGCGCCAGGCTCGCATAATAGATCGAGACCTTTTGTAGCGCGTCATCGCTCAGAAACAGGACGGCCTTTTTCATGGCCTCGTCCTCCCGAACTCCTTGCCGGTAAGCGTTCAGCTCATCGTAAAGATAAATGACATGCTGGCCGGCCAGGTGCGGCAGAGCCGGATCCGCACTGATGCCGTCCAGACTGTGGCAGGCGCCGCAGGCGTCCACGGCCAGGACTTTGCCCTCTGCGATATCCGCGTTGGTCGGGAAGAGTAAGGAGCGCTCCAGCTCCGGGAGCTGCCGCGTATCGTCCTGGGACAATGCCGGCGCGCCGCCAATGAGCGCGGCGACAGCCAGAAACTGCGCCATGGCTTTCGTCACTGTTTGTATTCCCTGGTTAGTGAGAAACCGGCCCGCATCAGGGCCGGCGGATTATATCGGTTTGCCTGCCGGGCCGCATTGCCGATA
This sequence comes from Woeseia sp., assembly GCA_046756445.1. Taxonomy (GTDB): domain Bacteria; phylum Pseudomonadota; class Gammaproteobacteria; order Steroidobacterales; family Woeseiaceae; genus JACZWL01. The sequence goes on from JBHHWI010000193.1 coordinate 597, forward strand.
TGTGCTGACTGATGGCGTCACTCGATACCGGAAGGCGTGCTGTCAACGTCGTCTCCTGTCTGCAATATCGACCAGTTCCCGAATCTCGCCCGCCTGATCCTCCACCAGCCAATGAGTGAGGTCTCCGCTGGATACCAGGCCGACCAAATTGCCGTTGTGGACTATCGGCAGATGCCGGACTTTGTGGTGGGTCACGATACCCATGGCTTCTTCGACGGTCGTCGAGGGATCGACGCAATAAGGATCTCTCGTCATCACCTCCGACACTTTGGTGCTGACGGGATCGACACCTTCGGCGAGGACCTTGTTCAGCGCGTCGCGCTCGGTAAATATTCCGGTGACTTCGTCGTTTTCCATCACCAGCAGCGCGCCGATCTTCTCGCTGTTCATCAGGCGAATGCATTCGGTGACGGAGGTGTCGGGACGCACGGAGTTGATCGGCCGACGCGTCTCGCCGAGCATGCTCGACAGCGGCGCCTTCTTCCGGTCACCGGTCCTCCTGAAGAATACGAACGCGCCAACGCAGAGCGCAAAGATCAACAGCACGTAGAACGACCATTCCAGCACCGGCGCCGGCAAGCGCACTTCCGCGGCCCCGGCGGGTGCGGATAACAGAGCCAGGCACATCGGATTGGCGAGCGTGCGGACGGGAATGTTCATCGTGATTCCTCCGGTGCCATGTCACGCCACGGAGGAAAGATGCGTGTCAACAGCCAGAGCAGCCCGAATGGCGCCAGCATGACCGCGGCGCCTGCGATAATACCCTGGCGTCCGTAAAGCGGCGGAATGTAGGTAAGAAGCCCCTTCATCGTCTTGGAAATCTCCTGTCCCCCGATGACCACGTTCCAGCGCATCATGAAGACGCTCATGAGAACCAGCAACGCGCTGATCGTGAGGCCGGTGACGAAGGCCCTGCCGCGGGTATCGCGAGCGATCATCGTGCTGATGATGGCGATCGGCAGCAGTGCGCCGAGTCCGAATTGCACGACGAAAAGACGCACGAACAGAGGACCGCTGACATACTCCATGATGACGTCGATGCCTTCCTTTCCCTTGTAGACGATGTTGGCGAATTCCACCCCCTCCAGAAGCAGGGTGAACATCATGAATCCCCACAGCGTATAGGCCAGGCCCTTGAGGCAGGCGAAGTCGATCGGGATGCGCCGGATCCTGGCGACCAGTACGTAAAGCACGATGCACAGGGCCACGCCCGAGATCACGGCGGAGAAAATGAATACGATAGGCATCAAATCGGACGCCCACCACTCGCGGGCTTTGAGAGAGCCGTAGACGAACCCCACGTAGCCGTGAAGGCCGTGCGCGCCGGGAATACCGATGATGGCCAGCGCCAGCAGCCATTTACGGTCGTACTCGCGCGCCCTGGGCGAGACGTCGTCGGACCACAGCGTGAGCGCGCGGTAGAATTCCCGCAGCAGTCCGTTCGTGCTCTTTGCGCGCGCGACGTTGTCGACGCGAAATACGAACCAGCACTCCAGCATCAGCAAGACCACGTAGAAGGCCGCGAAGAAACCGAACATGGCAAAGGCGGACGTCAGGTGGGGCGTGATCATGGCATTGAAAGCCCGTTCCGGATGCCCGAGATGCAGTATCAGCGGCGCGGGCACGAATATCATGCAGCTTAAGGAAGTCAGCAGCGCGAACCTGGCTACCGGCCTGAAGCGTTCCATGCCGAATGCGTGATGCAGGCTGGACACCGTAAATGCCCCTGCGACGAGTCCGGTCAGATAAGGATAAATCGCGATCAGCAGCGTCCACGGTATGACCGTCTCGTTCGGATAGACGTAGCCCGTATAGGGCGCGACGGCCGACCATTCCATCAGGAAACCTCCTTGTCGATGCCGACGTAGAAGCAGGTCGGCGCGTTGCCGGTCTCGGGCTTCAATACCTGCACCCGGTTGTTATGAATGAAGTCGTTGATGGAACTGGACGGGTCGTTCAGATCGCCGAAGATTCGCGCGCCGACCGGGCACACCTCTACGCAAGCAGGTAGGAGCCCCTTGGTGATTCGGTGATAACACCAGGTGCATTTGTCCGAAGTCCGTGTTTCTTCATTAAAGTACCGCGCGCCATAGGGACATGCCTGGATGCAATACTCGCAGCCTATACAGTACGTATAGTCGATCAGTATGACGCCGTCTTCGGTCCTGAAGGTCGCCCCCACCGGACATACCTGGACGCAGGACGGGTGCTGGCACTGATTGCACATCTTGGGTACGAAGAAGGCCTTGGTGACCTTATCGTCCTTGTAGCGGTTATCGAAGCGGTACTCGCTCTCCGATCCCGAAGCGGCGATGTTCTGCGGATCATGGTGGCTGTCCACGCGCGCCCTGTCCTCGCCCTCGAGGTATACGTAGCGTTCTACCCAGGTGCGGAAATGATGCGCGTCCTCGGCCACGCCGTTCTCGGTCTTGCACGCCTCGACACAGCGAAGGCAGCCGATACAGCGGGTCGCATCTATTCCGTACGCCCAGCGATGCTCCGTCCAGTCATAGTCCTCGGTCGGAAACGACGTGCCGGCCCTGTTATCCGTGTCACTTTTGCCTTGCGCCACTCTCTCGGCAAATACGGCGCCGCCCGTCACCGCGCCCGCGAGCGCTTTGGCACTGACGCGCAGGAAATCGCGTCGCCCGATCTTGTCTTTTCTCGAATCCCGTGTCACCGACCTTATCCTCCGGGCAGGCCCGCATAGTGTGCGGCCAGTTCGGCGATGTCCTC
>JBHHWI010000194.1:0-3249 GCA_046756445.1 Woeseia sp.
CCAGATGCGCTTCCTGCAATACCGTGGTTTCGAGCCCGACCATATTCAGGCGGCGGTCGCGCCTCATGGTGATAACTGACTGATCCGGCTACACTACCCGCGATTGCAGCACGGGTTTCAGACCCACTATTGTCCGATGACATCCATGACCAGCAACGAGCTGCGCCAGGCCTTCCTGGATTTTTTCCGGGAGCGTGGCCACGAGATTGTCCCGAGTTCGCCACTCGTGCCGGGCAACGATCCGACCTTGCTCTTCACCAACGCCGGCATGGTGCAGTTCAAGGAAGTGTTCCTGGGCCAGGAGAAGCGCAGTTACAAGAGAGCGGCAACCTCGCAGCGCTGCGTTCGCGCGGGCGGCAAGCATAACGATCTCGAAAACGTCGGTTACACGGCCAGGCACCACACGTTTTTCGAAATGCTCGGCAACTTCAGTTTCGGCGATTACTTCAAGAAAGAGGCGATCGAGCTCGCCTGGGAGTTCCTGACCCGGACCCTGGACCTGCCGCCGGAAAGACTGTGGGTAACGGTATTCGAGGACGACGACGAAGCCGCCGATATCTGGCTCAAACACATGAACATCGATCAAAAGCGCTTCTCGCGTATCGGCGCCAGGGAAAATTTCTGGGCGATGGGCGACACGGGACCCTGCGGTCCCTGCAGCGAGATCTTCTACGACCACGGTCCGGATATCGCGGGTGCGCCGCCCGGTTCGGAGGGCGAAGAGGGCGACCGCTTCGTCGAGATCTGGAACCTCGTATTCATGCAGTTCGACCGTGCTGCGAGCGGAGAGATGACGCCGCTACCGAAGCCGTCCGTCGATACGGGAATGGGGCTCGAACGAACGGCCGCCGTGCTCCAGGGCGTACACAGCAACTATGAGATCGATCTGTTCGCCGATCTGATTTCGGCAACGGCAAAGATTCTGGGCGTCAGGAACGACGGCTCGAGCTCGCTGAACGTCATCGCCGATCACATTCGCGCCTGCGCATTCCTGATCGTCGACGGTGTATTGCCGGGCAACGAAGGCAGAGGGTACGTGCTGCGCAGGATCATCCGGCGCGCCCTGCGGCACAGCAAAAAGCTGGGCATCGACGCCAGCTTTTTTCACAAGCTTGTCGAGCCGTTGTGCAGGGGAATGGGCGAAGCCTATCCCGAGCTCGCAAACGGGAGGACACACGTCGAGAAGGTCCTCGAGAAAGAGGAACAACGGTTCGCCGAGACGCTCGATCAGGGCATGGACATCCTGGAGTCGGCGATCACGAAGCTGAAGGGCAGGCAGATTCCCGGCGACGTCGTCTTCAAGCTATACGATACCTACGGCTTTCCTGTCGACCTCACCGCCGACATCGCGCGCGAGCGCGAGCTGACGATCGATCAGGACGGTTTCGAACGGCAAATGGCGGCACAACGTGACCGCGCCCGAGCCGCCAGTAAATTCGGTGCGGGTGAGGAGGTTGCCGTCAAGACGGACGTCAAAAGCCGATTCACGGGCTACGAAGGCACAGAGGGCGAATCCGAGGTTGCCGCCCTGTTCAAGGATGGTCAACCAGTAGAAGCGCTCGGCAAGGGCGACGAGGGCACAGTCGTGCTGGTGTCGACGCCCTTCTACGCCGAAAGCGGCGGCCAGGTCGGCGATACCGGCGTGCTCGATTCCGGCAGTGCCTCGTTCCTGGTTGCCGACACCCAGAAGAGCGGCAAGGCAAACCTGCATCTGGGCAAGGTACGGCTCGGGGATCTGAAGCGAGGCGACAAGGTCACCGCCAGAGTCGACGGAGACAGAAGACAGGCCATCGTCCTGCATCATTCCGCAACACATCTCATGCATGCGGCGTTAAGGCAGGTGCTGGGCAAACATGTCCTGCAGAAGGGCTCACTTGTCGCGCCGGATCGACTGCGCTTCGATTTTTCGCATTACGATCCGGTGACACCGGGTGAGCTCAGGGAGATCGAGGATCTCGTCAACGAAAGAATTCGCGAGAACATCGCCGCCGATACCCGCTCGATGAAATACGATGATGCCGTTGCATCGGGCGCCATAGCGCTGTTCGGGGAGAAGTACGAGGACGAGGTCCGCGTGTTGCGTCTCGGTGATTTTTCGGTCGAGTTGTGCGGCGGCACTCACGTGAACAGCACGGGGGACATCGGGATCTTCAAGATTACCTCGGAAAGTGGTGTCGCCGCAGGCATCCGCCGAATAGAAGCGGTCAGCGGCAAGCAGGCGTTGGCATGGATCGGCGAGAACCAGAAAGCGCTGGACGACGTTGCCGCACTGTTGCGTGCACCGAGGGATCAGGTGCCGGCCAAGATCGAACAGCTTCTCCGCAGGGTGAAAGAACTCGAGAAAGAGCTTACTGCGGCCAGGCAAAGGCTGATCAGTGGACAAACAACCGACATAGCCGAAAACGTCGTGGTCGTCAACGGACTGACCGTTCTCGCCACCAGAATGGACGGCGCCGACGCCAAGACACTGAGAGACGCCGTCGATCGCTTCAAGGACAAGTTCGCCAGTGCGGTCGTCGTGCTGGGTTCGGTTGACAACGGCAAGGTCCGGTTGGCGGCGGGCGTGACGAAAGACGCGGTCGATCGCATCCGCGCGGGCGACGTTATCAAACCGGTGGCCGAGCAGGTGGGCGGTAAGGGCGGCGGCAGGCCTGATTTTGCGCAGGCGGGCGGGAGCAATCCGGAGGCACTGGATGCCGCACTCGGTTCCGTAGCGGGCTGGGTGGCGCAACGGTTGGCCTGAGGCTCGACCGGAGGGTGAATGAGGGCGTCAGGCGCCACATGCGCCCTGCCACCGCGCACGCAAACGCGGATTCGACTAGAATTACAACAGTTTAGCGACAGGCACGGGCGTAATAATAAGCGGGACCCGTTCCCGCAAGGCAGGAGTAGGAAGTCATGCTGATCCTCACGCGTCGCGCTGGTGAGACGGTAATGGTAGGGAGCGATATCACCATTACTGTGTTAGGTGTCAAAGGGAACCAGGTTCGCATCGGTATCAATGCCCCGAAGGACATCGCCGTCCACCGGGAAGAAATATACGAACGAATCCAGAGCGAAAAAAACGCGAAAGACGCCGAAAAGCCGGCAGACCAGGAAGAATAGCCCTGGAAGCCACCTTTACGTCCCACCGTCCGCTAAGTAATAATCTGCCTCCCGGAGAGATGGCTGAGTGGTCGAAAGCGCTCCCCTGCTAAGGGAGTAAGGGTTTGAAGCCCTTCGAGGGTTCGAATCCCTCTCTCTCCGCCA
>JBHHWI010000195.1:0-3147 GCA_046756445.1 Woeseia sp.
GCACGAAGTGCCATAGAATCCCTTACAGTCAACAACCGGCGACAGCGCGGTCGTCTGGAATTCGTTCGTCAGGTACTTGTGCGTGGTCAGCGCCACTCCGAACTCACCGATGTTGCCCGCCTCGAAACCGGTGTTGACGACCAGATCGATGCCCTCCGCCTCGAACTTCGTGAAATTCGTGAAGAACGCCGGCGTTCCCGCGCCGCTGATCGACAGCTGGCCGGCGATCCTGACGATGCCGGCGCAGATCACCGGATCCTGAAGAACGTAACAAAGATCCAACGATTCCTGACCGGTCGGCGTATCGATGTAATCCTCGATCTCGATGTCATAGTAATCGAGCGAGATGGTCGTAGCCGTCAGGAAATCAAACTCGGGCTCCCAGACGAAACCGAAGGTCGTGGTGCTCGCCTCCTCCGGTTCCGGCAATGCATTCGGATTTGTGCCGCTGAATACATTGATCTGACCCGAGATGATGTCCGGCACCAGGCCGACCTGGCTGGCTGGCACGCCCGTCTGTACACACAGGTCGAACAGTGTGCTGCCCGGCGCGGGCGGATTCGGATTTCCGACCGAGCACGGATCAAGCGTGGCGTTGTCCAGACCGGTCGTGACCGGGCGGAACAATTCGCCGACATTCGCGACCCGCACGGCTTGCTGCTCCATGAACCGGAAGCGGATGCCCGGGACGAACTCCCAGCTGAGCCCCGCTTTCCACGAATCGGTGCCGCCCTGTACATCGTAGTCCGCGTTGCGGTATCCGACCTCCACATTCAGGTTTTCGAAGCCGCTGCGACCCTGCACGATTGGCAGGATGGCCTCGACGAACCATTCGTCGGAACTATAGGCGCCATTCACCGGAAGACGGTTACCGCCGGCACCGCCCTGACAACTGGCTGGCGGCAGCTTCAGACACTCGTCCGGCGACGAAAGCGCCGTCAGGTCGCTGTGCTCGAAACCAACGGCAACGGAAAGGCCCTCATCCGCCCACGGCAGAGACAGCCCATCGATCGTGCCGTCGATCGATGCATGATAGATCGCCTGCGTGGCCGTTCGCAGGTCACTGGCGATCGCGATGAAAAATCCGGAAGCGCGCTGCGCCTCGGTGATCGATCCCACCGGTCCGAAAATGTTGATCGGCGTGCAGGGTGCCGCTGTCACCACTCCCTGCGGAGTGATGCACTGGTTCGGATCAACAGTGTTGATTCCGGCCTGCAGGTTGGTCAGGTTGGTAAAGCCGTCTCGAGTCTCCACGAAATCGGATTCGCCGCGCTGGTACGACACATCATAGTTCCAGGCTTCCATGGCTCCCGGCAGGCTGCCGCGGACACCCAACACAAACTGGAAATAGTCCGTGTCGAATATGCCCGTGCGCGGGCCGAGTTCCAGCGTACGACGACGCGCGGTCGATAAGAACGAGTCGTTGGCGTCGAATACGCCGTCACTGTTGTTGTCAATGATACCGGCGATGCTAAAGCCCAGTAGATCGGTCGGACTCGTGTTTGCCGCCGCAAACGTATTCAGATCGGTGATGATCGTTTGTCGCACCGCATCACTAAAGAACGGGTTCATGAGCGGAATCGTGAACGTCTGCCCGAACGTGCCGGACGGCGCGATTCGGAAAGCAGACGAGTTGTTCGAGAACGAAGCTCGCCCGTAGAACTCGACGTCGTCGTTAAAGTCGTACGACGCTACAGTTGTCGCCTGCCAACGCTCCTGCGGCGTCTGATAGTAATTGAACGGATTGAAATTGAATCGTGCACACTGCGTCGCGGCTCCGACTCCCGCGAACGCGGGGACGCTCAGATCGTCGCGGAACTGATACGAGCTTCCGCTCCGAAGATTCAGCGTTGCCGGGATTGCGGTGGTCGATCCGACACCGGATGTGTGCGCGGTCGTAAATGACGTGTTGCCCGAGCAGTCGGGAGTCGGTTCGGGCGGTGCGGATCCCAGCCCGGACCCGGTCGTCGACGAAACGCCGAATAGTCCGAAGTTTCTCTCGCCGAGCAGAATCGAACCTCGCTTGGTGAAACCACCACCGACTACGATGTTGCCGCGATCGTCGTCGAAGCTCACGCCGAACAAAGCGCTCACATAGCTGCTGTCTTCGCCGCCACCCGCGAATTCTTGACCGGAATCCGTCTCCGACCAGCCGTATTCTATCTCGAAGCCTTCGAAGTCGTCGCGCATTATGAAGTTGACGGCGCCGGACATGGCGTCCGAGCCGTAAACCGCCGATGCGCCGCCTGTAACGACGTCGACCCTCTCCAGCATATTGACGGGAATGACATCGGTCGTAACACGACCGTTAATGTCGTAAGGCGCCAGCCGCTTGCCATCGATCAAAACCAGCAGACGCTCCGGCCCGAGACCTCGCAGGTCGAGTGTCGCCTGGCCCGCCGTACCGTTGTTCACGTTTTCGCCGTCGCCCGGGATCGTGATGGGCAGGTCGCGAAAGACGCGTTCGATATTTGGCGTCATTTTGAGGCCGATCTCTTCCTGGCCGATCGTCGTAATCGGACTTGCCGCTATGACGTTCTGACTCTTAATGCGAGTGCCAGTAGTGATGATCTCTTCGATTGCTTCCTCGTCGCCTTCGTCTTGCGCCATCACAGTGCCTGATGGCACGATCAGCACGCACGCGAGGAACGCCAGTCCACTTAGCCAAGTGGACGAACCTTTAAAGTTACACATTGATATTGCTCCCCTTATTAGCACTAATTGACAAGCGCCTGCCGACGATTTTCTGTCGTGGGCAAGCGCCACTGGTCAAGCACAGGGACTGTGATAAAAACAAAAAGTTGCTAATAGCCGACGGTTATAAATGAGTCGCCCGGGTTCCACGAGCCGCCGACCCGGCCCCCCGCAGTGGCCGACAACAGGTTATATTTCTCTGAAACCAACCCGTCTTTGCCATATTTCCGGTTTCACGCGTCGGCGAGATGCGGTACTGCCGGCCGGCAAAAGTAATGAATTGCCGGGTTTGCTTATAACAAAATCGTATAGTGTTCCCACAACATCGATCGGAACGCGGGACCAGATCCAGTCCCTTGTTGCTTGTGCGCAACGACATCATTGCTGCTGTGGCGGTCGCCTGTCGCTGAAGAGGGCGCGCCCGGAGAGATTGGACGGCAGCTTCGCTGCCTC
>JBHHWI010000196.1:0-3108 GCA_046756445.1 Woeseia sp.
TTGATGCAACGAATCAGTGTCGACTTACCCGAACCGGAAGGACCGATGATGCAGATCACTTCCCGCTTCATGACATCAAAAGAGATGCCTTTGAGCACTTCAAGGTCGCCGAACGACTTGTGCACATCGTTAAGACTCACGATCGGTTGATTATCGCTCCAAGGTGCTCCCCTTGATTCGGTGGCGGTTGTTTGGCTATTCATCACTTCCTTTCAGGGAATCGTATCGATCCAATCACTAAATCTTGACTGCGTATTTGCGTTCCAGATAGACAGTACACTTGGCGATCGGGTAGCAATAAATGAAAAACCAGACGAGGATATAGAGGTACATCGGAATCAAGAGCTCAGCCCGATCCTCGGCAGCGAGAATCTCGCCTGTCAAGGTCAATGCTTCGGAGACACCAACGATAGAGGCGAGAACGGTGGCCATGGTGAGGATGGCATAAAGGTTCATCCACGGCGGCAGCATGCGCTTGACACATTGGGGAAGGATGATCCTCCAGATCGTCTGGCGCCGTGTGAAAGCCAGGGATTCGGCCGATTCCCACTGGCCGTCCGGGATGGAGTTGATGGCTCCGCGAACTATCTCGGACACGTTCGCCATGATCGGTAGCGAGAAACCGAACGTGGCTTTAGCCCAATCGGGCAGTGGAATGACGGTGTCGCCAATTCGGATCTCGAATGGCATCAACAGCATGATGTAGAACAATAAGACCAGCCACGGCGCATTGCGGAAAACCTGGGTCGCCGTCCAGGACGCCCTCCTGACCGGCGGCAGCAACGATATCTGACCAATGCCAAGGAACAGGCCGGCTACGGTGCCGATCGCCATGGCGAGGACGCTCATGATCAGGTTAAGCGCAAATCCCTCGGCGAGCAGCGGCGTCCATTTCAGCAGGGTGGCCACGACGGGCAGTTCGCCGGCTTCCGATTGAGCCTCGGCGACCACCGCTGCCAGCAACAAGGCAATGCACAGGCCGACTCCGTAAGCACGGAAAACGAGCGGTTTCCCCATCTCGCACATGCTGTGAGGCGCCGCCTGCTGCACAATTCCCGCCGCGCCGGGGAGCAACACCGGGAGATCGGTCGCCGTGCCGTCGAACCGCGGTCGTGGTGTCATCACCGATATCCCGGAATCTTCATGGCCCGTTCCCACTTGTGCATGCCGTAGACGAGGACGCCAACCAGTACGATGAACGTCACCAGCAGCACGTTCATCATCTCCGGCACGTTGACCTCGTCGGACCAAATCTGGTTGCACACGTACATCAGCTCGGGCACGGCGATGGCGTAGGCCAGCGTCGTCGTCTTTATTAGATTGACGAGATTGTTGTTGAGAGCCGGCAGGCTGACCCGGAACGCGAGCGGCAGGATGATGTAGATATATGCGCGTACCCGACTGTAGCCCAGGGATTCGGCCGCCTCGATAGTTGCAGTGGGCACTGCCTCGATTCCGGCACGGAAAATCTCGACATTAAATGCGCCGGCGAAGAACGAAAGGGAAATGACCGCCCAGGCAAAATTCCCAATGATGGGAATCTGTCCGCCTGCACCGTCGCTCATGGTGGGCAACAAGCTGCCGAAGGCGAAATAGAAAAAGTAAATCTGCACCAGCGGCGGCGTGTTGCGGAAGAACTGGATGTAGCCCTGTACGAGGTTGCGGGTAATTTTCAATTTCGATCCCTGCAACCAGGCGCCGACGATGCCGACGATTACGGAAAACAAGATACAGACCATCGACAACCAGATTGTCGTCAAGAGCCCGTTGACAAAGCGTTCGCGGTCGTATGAATCGTAGAATATCGAGAAATTAATACCTTTCTCTTCGTAGAGCCATCCGAACCATCCCCAGATCGATTCCATAACACAATTGCTCTTTTCGAAGTCGACCCGGAACCTAAATCAAGATTAGCGGGCTTGGGTAAGGCAAGGCAAAAACAGGCTTAATTAGCGCAATTGCACGGCAGTGACTGAGCATATTCAGTCCGTTTTGAACCCAGTAGCGGCAAGTACAGCCCATGATCTAGGTCTTAGGGAAACAGCGACGGGGCAGTGCGAGGAGCGATCCGCACTGCCCCGAGCGCAGGCGGAAGTCACTCGGCCAAAAAGTCCTTGTGCTTTGCATGCATCGTTTTCAGGTACGCGGTCGGCTTGATGCCCCACTTTTTCTCGAGTTCGATCAGCTTCCCGGTTTCATGCCAATCATAGATTACGCCAGACATAAAAGCGCCAAACGCCGTCGTCCTTTCGTCCAGACGCACGGCAATCCCCCAGGGGGTATCGTCTTCAGTCTGAAGCGGCATTTCGAAGTCGCCCCATTTATCCTTGTCGGCAAGCCAGGACCCGATGGCGGAGTCGTCATAGACATAACCAACGCACTGGTCCTGTTTGAGGGCGGTGTGAATTTCCGGGTTGCCCTTGAACGCGATGAATTTGGCGCCGTACTTCTTCGAAACTTTCTTGTTGTACCACGATCCCTGGAGGCCACACACGGTTCTTCCCCGAAGGTCTTCCCATTTCTTGAGTCCGTACTTCTTATTGGCCATTACATTGGTGCCCGAGGAATAGTAGTTCGGGTGGACGATTCCGATGACCTTGCGACGCTTTTCGGTGTCACTCATCGTGGCGATGATTATGTCGATTTTGCCTTGTTGCAGGAATTGCATACGGTTCGACCCGACCACCGGCACGGTTTTCAGATCAACGCCAAGTCGGTTAGCGACGTCCTGCGCCAAATCGATTTCCATACCGATGATCTTGCCCGATGGATCGCGAAACCCCCAGGGCCTGTAATCCGCTTTAACGCCGATGCGAACAACACCCCGCTCTTTGACATCGTCAAGGGTGTCGGCGAACGCCGATCCGGCCGCCGTGGATATGAGTCCCAGCACCACGAGTGCGGCGATGGCAGATCTGAATAAATGCTTAATCATAGTGTCCTCCTACCAGTTCGGTTGTAGATAGCGCCCTCTTTTGAGGTGCATTGTTATCGTGCCTCCCATACTGCAAGCCACTGCTCGGTATGGGAATGCTAGCTAGCATAAGGTAGGCCCACGGTTCGGCGCAAGCCGGGCGCCTGGCGAGGCGCCGGCCGATCGGTCAGACC
>JBHHWI010000197.1:0-3100 GCA_046756445.1 Woeseia sp.
CGGATCACCCAGAGCAAGGGCGCGTCGGGCGCATAACCGGACGTTACGGTTTCACCGTTCAGATTGAACTCGATCACGATCTCCCCCTCATTGCGGAATCACGACTGTGGTTGATTCTGTTTAGTATAGTCCATATCGGCAATCTACTCTGCAATGCCCATGCCCAGAACGATCAGCAATACCGGCGGGATAATGAACCGGATCATGAAGCGCCAGAATGTAAAAAATACGCCTTCGGACACGCCGATCTCGTCGAGCTTGAGTTGCTTCGGTACCAGCCAGCCGAAGAACACCGACAGCAGGAAACCTCCCAGGAGCAACAGATTATTCGCCGCCAGGGTATCGAAGGTGTCGAAGATATCCTTGCCTCTGTAGGACGGTATGAACTCGAGGAGTCGCACGTCTTTCCAGACGGAGAAGCCGAGTATTGATGCTATCCCGAGAATCCAGGCAGCGCCTGCCACCCACAGGATGCCTTGCTTCCTCGGGATGTTGAGGTGCTCGTCTGTCCAGTTCACGACGCCTTCGGCGAGGCCTATGCACGAGGACAAGGCCGCGGAGATCAACAACACGAAGAAGATCGACCCGAACAGCTGGCCGCCCGGCATCTGGCCGAACGCAAGCGGCAGGGTCTCGAATATCAGGCCCGGCCCGGCGCCCGGATTCAGCCCGTACTGGAAAACGAGCGGGAAGATCGCGAATCCGGCGAGTACGGCGACGCCGGTGTCCGTGAGAATGACTGCGGCCGAGGAACGGGGGATTGAGAAATCCTTGGGCATGTAGGCGCCGAAGACGATGAGCGAACCCATGCCGATGCCGATCGAGAAGAAAGCCTGCCCGATTGCCGCCATCACCGTGCCGAACGTGATCTTCGAGAAGTCGGGCTCCAGCAGGAAGCGCAGCGTGCTGACCATATCGCCCGCGACGACGCCGTAGATCACCATGATTAAGATACTGGCGAACAGCGCCGGCATCAGGACCTTCACCGCGCGCTCGATGCCCGACTGCACGCCCTGGCGGATGACGACAATCATCAGGACGTGAACCAGCGTGTTCCAGAACATCAGGAGCCACGGGTCCGCGAGCAGACCGGCAAACATCGCACCCGTGGCGTTAGCGTCGACGCCTTCAAACGCGCCGGTTATCGCCTTGACGAAATAGTCCAGGGTCCAGCCCGATAGAACCGTGTAATAGGAAAGAATGACAAAAGCGCAGAATATTCCGAGATTGCCAATGAAGCTCCAACGGGTATTCCGGCCGCTTTCCCTGGCAACATTGGCGACGCTCTGTGAAGCACTCGCTGCACCCCGCCGGCCGATCGAGATTTCGGTGATCAGCAGCGGCAGTCCGATACCCAGCGCGCAGGCCAGGTAGATGATCAGGAACGCGCTGCCTCCGTTCTCGCCGAGCTGGTACGGAAATCGCCAGATGTTGCCCATGCCAACCGCGAATCCCACTGCGGCCAGCAGGAATCCCAACCGGGATGACCATTGTTCTCCGGAACCGGATGCCCCCGCCATGAACTGCTCCTTATTCCGTTATTCTGCAGATGCCGTATATTCGCATAGAAAGGTGCCGGATTGATTCTTCAGTGCTTTTTTCGCCTGAATTCCGGAGAATCAGAAAGACAGGTACGGCGCCTTTGTCACAATCAGTCGCCCTGCGGCAATCCGATCGAACTGGCGAGGGCTTCAGGCTACAATGCGTGGCCCTTGATAACGAACAAGACTCTGGGAATAAGACTATGAGAATCGCCAACGCGCTCGTGCCGTGCGTGGTACTGCTTACCGCAGACGCTGCGGCAGATACCTTGATACACGCCGGTCAGCTGATCGATGGGCTGGCGGATCGGGCCCGCTCGGAGATGACCATTCGTGTGGATGGCACCGGGATCAAGGACGTCGAGAACGGCTACTCCGAAGCCGGCGATGGCGACACCGTAATCGATCTGACACATCACACGGTCATGCCGGGACTGATGGACATGCACGTGCATCTCACCGGTGAGTACTCGAAAGACAGCCGGCTGAACGGGTTTGTCACCAACGAGGCCGATTACGCGATCGACGCCGTGAAATTCGCAAAGCGCACGCTCGAAGCCGGTTTCACCGTAGTCCGCAATCTCGGCGACGCGTTCAACGTCACCGTGGCCCTCAGGGAGGCGATCGAGGATGGCGACGTGCCGGGCCCACGAATCTTCACCGCCGCGAAAGGGCTCGGCACCACCGGCGGTCATGCGGATCCGACCAACGGCTGGGCCAGTCATCTGGTGGCTGATCCCGGGCCTAAGCAGGGCGTAATCAACGGAGCCGATGATGCCCGCAAGGCGGTCCGACAGCGTTACAAGGATGGCGCCGACTGGATCAAGATCACGGCGACTGGGGGTGTCCTGAGTGTTGCCAGGAGCGGCCAGAACCCGCAGTTCACCGATGAAGAGTTGTCCGCGCTGATCGATACCGCGAACGATTACGGCCTGCGTGTCGCCGCGCATGCGCATGGCACCGAGGGCATGAAGCGCGCGGTGATCGCAGGCGTGGCTTCGATCGAGCACGGCACGTTCATGGACGATGAAGTCATGCGCCTGATGAAGAAGAACGGCACCTATTACGTGCCGACGATCCTCGCCGGCGTCTGGGTGGGCGAGAAAGCGAAGATCGACGGGTTCTTCCCCGAGCTGGTCCGCCCCAAGGCGGCCGCGATCGGGCCGGTCATCAGACAAACCTTCGCCAAGGCTTATAGAGCCGGCGTGCCGATCGTCTTCGGTACGGATTCGGGCGTCTCCGCACACGGCGACAATGCGCAGGAGTTTGCGCTGATGGTCGACGGCGGCATGCCGCCGATGGAAGCGATTCAGTCGGCGACCAGCGTGGCAGCGAGGTTCCTGGGCATCGGTGACACACACGGGACGTTGGCGGCCGGCAAGCAGGCCGACATCGTTGCCGTGCCGGGCAATCCGCTGGAAGATATCACGGCGTTGGAACGGGTCAGTTTTGTGATGAAGGCGGGTGAGGTTTACAGAAACGACTGACTACCAGTTCGCTTCGAAGCCTACCGTCAAATTCCTGCCGACAGCGTCGATGCCGGATCCATGATGCCGGTA
>JBHHWI010000198.1:0-3078 GCA_046756445.1 Woeseia sp.
CTGCAAGAACAGGAGGAGGCGTGACGGGAACGGCATGGTGGGACATTCCCAAGGAAGGCGTCGGAGTCTTTTGCTGCTCCGTCGATTCACCTGGACCTGTCGTTTCTTATTGCTGGTACTTCTAATCCGCCGAAATCAGGTTACCCGCAAACTAAACCTTCTTCCGAGCAAGCCGCCCTTTTTTTGCGCGCGGCATGGCCTTGATCCGCGCCTCCCGGACCAGGGCCTCGGACCGGGTCAGGCCGTTTTCCTCATAAAGCAGTTCGACCGGCAGGCGGGTCCGGGTGTAAGCGGCGCCCTTTCCCGCCTGGTGCTTCCTCAGGCGCTCCTGCACGTCCTTGGCGATCCCCGTGTAGTAGGTCCCGTCCCGGCAGCGCAGGAGGTAGACCGACCATGTGGTCGCCTGCCGCCGGGGGTCCTCTGCCATCCGCTGGAGCATCCTCAAGTACTTCGGCTTCATGTCCAACCATTATAGCCGATTGAACATGCAAGGTCATGCCGGAAAAACTGGGCCAGGCCGATTCAGAAGATCTACGAAAGTGGACCCCCTTACGTGCCCAAAAGGCCAGGGGCAAATGCGACCCCGGATATAAACCGTCTAATGTCATAAATGACCACCGGGTCAACCATTTTTCTAGACCATCAAAGCCGGTAGCTGATCGAGGCGGCGCCTCAGGTACATAGAGATATAAAGCCTTCCTGACATCTCAAGATGGGAAGCTTCGTAAGGCCATTTATTTGCGGTACGGCGGGTCTGTCCGAGTCCTTGTGGGCCCGGAGCCCGAGCGGGATGAGCGCTTGGATCACGGCCACCGTGGCATCGACGGCCCCGAGTTCCACGCCCTCCGTCGCTTCACAATTTCAACGAACTATGACACAGCTTGCTTGCCAACGTCCAAGGAATAATCGAGTGCGCTCTGGGCATAGTGGCGGGCATTATCGTGGAACCCGTTGAAGAACAGATCGTGCAGCATGTGGATCGAAAGTGCGGTGGTCAACAGGTTTTCCCACACCCCGCGCCAGTGAGAGCCATGCGGCATTATGCGTGCGTCCCTGCGCAGCAGCGACAGGACCCGAGGGTTGAACATGCCGATCTTGCGGACGCGGTCTGGTTCGAAGTGGGCGTCGACTATAGGGTTGCCAACACCGAGCGCCAGGCATTCCTGCGACGGAGCCAAGAAGGCCTTCTTGGGTGTGGCCGCCGACTCAGGCAGCGATGCGGCCATGGCACGGCGCAGGATCACCTTGGTGTGTTCGCCGTCGATCACCATCGAGACCGGCAGCCGGCAACAGAAATCGGCTAAGACGTGATCGAGGAACGGCAAGCGGCCCTCGATCGAATTGACCATTTCCTGCCGATCGCCGAGATAGTTGAGATTGTAGTTCGGCAAGTCGGTCCGGATCGTCGTATATTGCGAGGCAGTCAAGGGCGTCAGACCGGAGAGCCCTGGCCCGTCAAACGCGGCCGCCACGTCCGCGAGCGCATCGTCCCCGTGCATCTCCTCGCGGAACCCCCCGTCGAGCACCGGGGCGAGATACTTGCGGGCGATGCGCGACCGCAGTGCCGAATAGGGATAGGCGCCGAACATCTTGACCACCGTGTCATAGTCGGGCAACAACCGGCTCCGGATCACGCCGTCGAGGATCCCGTCCGTTCGCAAGAACCGGTTCAGCGCGGCCCGCGCCTCACGGTCCTTCGGATCGTTCCGCACAGCTTCCAGCAGTAGCATGTGGCGATAGATTGCATACCCGGCCAGGATCTCGTCGGAGCCTTCGCCGCTGAGCACGACCTTAACCTGTTTCGACGCCAGTTCCGACAGCAGCATCTTCGCGGTGCCGTGGGCGTTGAATACCGGCATTTCGCTGTGCCAGAGCGACCGGGCGAAGTGCGGCGCCAGGTCGCCCGGACCAACCGGCACGATTTGGTGGTCCAGCCCGTGCTCGCGCGCCAGTGCAGCAGCTCCCCGGGTCTCGTCGTAATCGGCGTTCTTGAAGCCGATGGAAAACGCCTTGACCGGGTGACCGGACAGCTGCGCCGCGGTCACCGTGACGGCGGCGGAATCGATGCCACCGGACAGATAGGTGCCGACCTCCACGTCGCCGTGCAGACGCAAGCGTACAGCCTCGACAAACAGACGGTGGAACTCCTCGATCAGCTCCTGTTCCGCACAGCCCGCCAGATCCGGTTCGCCTGACCGGGGGAAATTTAAGTCCCAGTACCGGATCCGCCGGATGATCCCGTTCGCGACCTTCAGGTAGCAGCCCGCCTCGACCTGCTTAATCCCGTGGAAGATGGTGTCCGTGGGCGTAAGAACGCCACTGAGGAACCGGTAGAAGGTTCGGCGGTCCGGGCGGACGTCCGTGTCGGGGTGCCGCAGAATGGCCTTCGCCTCGGACGCGAAGATCACCGAGTTGTCGGTCTGCATGTAGTATAGCGGTTTGATGCCGAACCGATCACGGCCCAGGTAAAGCGCCAGCTTCCGCCGGTCGTACAGGGCGAAGGCGAATTCGCCGCGCAGGTAGCGGACGAAGTCGTCGCCGTACTCCTCATACAGATGCACGATGACTTCCGTGTCGGTGCGGGTACGGAACCGATGCCCCCGCTTCGCTAAATCGCGTGCGAGGTCGGCGAAGCCGTAGATTTCACCGTTGCAGATGACCCAGACCGAACCGTCCTCGTTGCACAGCGGTTGCCTGCCGCCAGCGAGGTCGACAATCGACAGGCGGGTGTGTAGCAGCGCGCCGCGGCGCGATGGATCGACATAGTAACCCCATTCGTCCGGCCCTCGATGTTCCAGGGCGGCGATCATCGGAACAATGCGGCCGATCTCGATCGCGCCGCGCCCCTCCAGCAGGAATTCCCCTGCGATCCCACACATATTGTCAGGCCGGGCCGAGGCCCGTTTTATAACTCACTTCAATCTGAACAAGTTCAGCAGTCAATCCCATTCTCCGTTGAAATTGCGAAGCTGACTCTCTCATGACCTTACGCAGCCTCCTCACCTGGTGCAGTCGTCTTACCCGTGCAAGCCCCGTACCAGTTACAGCCGAAAGGATGACACGAAAGACCCGGATAGC
>JBHHWI010000199.1:0-2956 GCA_046756445.1 Woeseia sp.
CGGACTGCCAGTAATTCCTCGCCGCAACGGTAGGCGTTGCCGATGACGACCGCGCTGTACGTGCCGCCGAGCGAATGATCAGCCGTGTTATGGCTAAGGGATTCGGTCTCGATCTTGACGTAGTCGGCGCCCAGGGCATGGGCGGCGTTTCGCATCTGGTTGCGCGCACCGTTGATCAGATTGGCATCGCTCGTAAACTCGGCAGTCCAGAAGTTGCCCTGGTTTCCCTGAACCTCGCCGAGAAACTCACATGCTTCAGGCGCAGCCTCTTTGCTCAGGAGAACGGTGTCGCCTCCCGGCAGCAGTGGACTCGCGGCACACCCGGCCAACAGACAAGAAAGCAGAATCGCTTTCAGAGACGGGGTGGTCATGGCGTCTTGCTCCTTAAGAATATCGCACAGCCCCCCGCTATCATTGGGACCGACGAGCCGGAAAATCGTTCATAACCTGATGGAATAAGCCATTGCAGAGTTGGCCCGTTTCAGTGGATAGCTGTCGGGAAGGAGGAATCCACGGTTTCCCGCTGAAATCGAAGCAAGGAGAGAACAATGGACTCAGTAAAGAAGACCGCGACAGCCCTGGACGACATCAGGATTCACGTGAGATTCAAGCTCTCGGCGCTGTGGGCAGCCGTGCTGTTCTGTGCCATCTATGGAGATATTTTCAGACTTTTTCAGCACGGAGAGGTGCAGGGAATGCTGGAAGGGAAGATGTGGTCACTTCCGGTGACCCAGGGGCTTTTGTTGGGAAGCTCAATCATCATGGCAGTCCCGAGCGTCATGGTCTTTGCATCGGTGGCGCTGAAGCCGGACCTCAATCGCTGGCTGAACATCATATTCGGCGCGCTATAAATAGCACTCATGATATTCACCATGACGAGTCCCGTTGCCTGGGCGTACTACCTGTTCCTGGGAATCGTTGAAGTCGCGCTCGCCGCACTCATCGTCTGGTACGCGTGGAGTTGGCCCGGGCAGGGCGCAACATGAAAACGAGCGCCCGCCCGCTATGCGCCGGTCTTCCGGGTCATTGCGATTCCA
Source organism: Woeseia sp. (assembly GCA_046756445.1). Classification (GTDB taxonomy): domain Bacteria; phylum Pseudomonadota; class Gammaproteobacteria; order Steroidobacterales; family Woeseiaceae; genus JACZWL01. Next base: position 1,038 of record JBHHWI010000199.1, read on the forward strand.
CCGAGTAAACGAGCGGCCGTGCGGCTTCACCGGGCTGCCGGACTGACGCGATGCAGGATTAAACCCGGAACGATCGTTCGATGAAAAGCGCCAATGCGGAGCATATAACTGTAATGCTTATTGCTGGCCGGTCCCTATTTCAGCCCTGACGGGAACTTCCTTACCTCCCGGTCTTCGAGATCGAGAATATAGATCTCCTCGCGGCCGGATGCATAAGACGAGAACATGATCCCGCTGCCTTGGGGAAGCCAGACAGGCATGTGGTCGTAGTTCTCGTCGTTTGTCAGTCGCTGAACCTCGGCGTCGGAAAGGTCAAGGACATACAGTTCCGCGTTCGCTTCCGGATTGTCATTCGGCGTGTCGGTGAAGGCGATCCTGGTCCCGTCGGGACTCCAATCGAGACCGTATAGATTCTGGGTCGAAGAAACGTGACGCGAGACGTCCCCTGTCTCCAGACTCATCACTTCGAGCGCCGAGCCCCCCTCGAAAGTCACTGCAAAAGCAAGCTTGCTGCCGTCGGGTGAAAAATGGGCGTCATGCTCGCTGGCGTCCGGCGTGTCGGTCAACTGTTTCAGGTTCGAACCGTCGGGATCGGCTGTGTACAGGTCACGCTTGGCGCCGCGCTCGATGAACATGATGAGCTTGCCGCTGCTTTCTGACCATCCACTGACTGCCACGCGCGCATCATCCATCACAATAAAAGGACTGATGTCGCCGGTTGCGAGATCATATTTGTATGCCCCACGTGAGCCATCGGCTTCGCGGTCGAAAACGAATGACCGGCCATCCGGAGCCCAGACCGCATAGCCATCCCAACCTGTGTTTTCGGTCAGGCGCTCGAGCCCAGTGCCGTCGATATTGATAGAAAACAGCTCCCAGTCGCCCCCTTCCCGAGTCGACATGAAAACAATCGTTTTTCCATCCGGTGAAATGACAGGACGGTGATCCGACGGCGGCTCATCAGCGAAAGCCAACGTAGAGGAGGCAGCCATGATCGTGGATATCTGCAAGAGCAATCGACTGGTCATCTTGTCCCCCGATATCAAGTCACTCAATAAAATGCCCGGTGGCAGTTCACGTCCGGACCAGGGCCAAAGTTGCCAGCCGACATCACCTTTCTCTCCGACAAATGCAGTAATGAATCGTTCGACTGAATCCGCAAGCTTCCGCTTGCCGTGTCCTGGAGCCCGCCGTTATCCCGATTTGACGGCGGCTGAGTGGCTGCCAGGTTCCTGATAGCCGACGCACAGGTGTTAGGATAGCGACGGGAAGGAGATGACCCGTTCCCGCCGTCCGCCGTCAACTTACAGTCCTGTTATGCCGATACAGTTTGCGTTTCTGGCCGACCGCGTGCAGGCGATTCCAGTCATTTCCAGGTGGTATTACGACGAGTGGGGTCACTTGGTACAGGACGATTCGATTGAGCGTACGCGTGATCGAATCGAGGAATATATGAACCGTGATGAGATTCCGTTCATTCTTCTTGCAACGAAGGACAACGAAATAGTCGGTTTGGCTCAATTGAAGTTCCACGAGATGGCGGAAATGTTTCCTGACAAGGAGCACTGGTTGGGCGGATTATATGTCGCAGCCAACCATCGAGGTCAGGGTTACGGCTCACTGATCGTCGAACAAATCGCAAAAATGGCGCCGACGTATGGAGTACAAACGCTTTATCTGCAGACTGAGGCGCTGGACGGCGGCTTGTATGCGCGTCTTGGCTGGACGCCGTACGCTCGGGTGAACAATCGAGGGTTGAACGTGCTCGTCATGGAGCGGCAGTTATGAAGTCAAGGGTGGGGGCCCACTGACCGCACATGGTCGAACTGAGTCCGTTACGCGGCGACTCACTGACCGGCCGGAACGCGCCTGAAAACAGCCGCTCAGTATTATTGCGTTACAATTTCTGCAACTGACCC
>JBHHWI010000200.1:0-2854 GCA_046756445.1 Woeseia sp.
TCCTCGATTTCCCACTCGCCTCGTAACGAGCCCCTAAGTCCGACAGACTGCTAGTCCTCCTGCGCATCGAATCGCTTTAGCGATTCCTCGCCGCCGGCGCTCTTCAGCAGAATCTCGACTTTCTGCTCGGCATCCTTCAGGGCCTTCTGACAGCTGCGCGTGAGCTTGATGCCTTGCTCGAATTTCTTCATGGCTTGCTCCAGCGGCAGGTCGCCGGACTCGAGTTCGTCGACCAGCGCCTCGAGGTCCGCGAGGGCTTTCTCGAGATTGACCGGTTTCTTGGCTGTCATAGGTTGGGCACGCTACAGGGGAGGCTTTCGAGCGTCAATCCACCCGATATTGACAATCGCCTCCGCGCGTCTTATAGTAGCTCTAACTTTAGACTGAGTCTAAATAAAAACGAGAAGCATTATCGGAAGGAGCGATTCATGTCACTGAAAGGCAGCAAGACCGAACAGAATCTGAAGGACGCGTTTGCCGGCGAATCACAGGCAAACCGCCGCTATCTTTATTTCGCGGCCAAAGCCGACGTCGAGGGCTACAACGACGTGGCCGCCGTATTTCGCTCGACCGCGGAAGGCGAAACCGGACACGCGCATGGGCATCTGGAATATCTCGAGGAGGTCGGCGACCCGGCCACCGGCCTGCCGATTGGCGGCACTTCGGCCAACCTGGCTGCCGCGATCGCCGGCGAGACGCACGAATACACGGACATGTATCCGGGCATGGCCAAGACGGCGCGGGACGAGGACTTCGAGGAGATCGCCGACTGGTTCGAGACCCTCGCCAAGGCCGAGCGCTCACATGCGAATCGCTTCCAGAAAGCGCTCGACACGCTGGACGACTAGGACCATTGCGTACCGATAATCGAGAGGGCAGCCTGGATGCCCCCAGGCGGCATCCCATCGCCTGGCGGACCGACGAGTTCTACGACGGCGCGGCACTGGATGCCGAACTCGAACGCGTCTTCGACATCTGCCACGGCTGTCGCCGTTGCTTCAGTCTCTGTCATGCGTTCCCGACGCTGTTCGATGCCGTCGACGAGTCGGACAGCGGGGAACTCGACACAGTGCCAAGGGAGATCTATTGGCATGTCGTAGACCACTGTTACCTCTGTGACATGTGCTACATGAGCAAGTGTCCCTACGTTCCACCGCACGAGTGGAACGTCGATTTCCCGCACCTGATGCTGCGCGCGAAGGCCAAGCGGTTCCGGGACGAGGGCGCCTCGCGCCGCGACCGCATGCTGACCTCGACAGACAAACTCGGCAATATCGCGGGCATTCCCGTGCTTGCGCAGACCATCAACGCGACCAACCGGAACCGGGCGGCCAGGATACTGCTGGAAAAGACGCTCGGCGTGCATCGGAATGCAGCAATTCCGGCCTATCATTCGAAGACCGCGCGGAAAAGACTCCACGTTCTTCATCATGAATTCGGCGAACGTGCCCGGGCGATCGGGAGTACTCGCGGCAAAGTCGTACTGTTCATCACTTGCTACGGCAACCGTAACATCCCGTCGCTCGCCGAGGACCTGGTGGCCGTATTCGAACACAACGGCATTCCGGTCACCCTGGCCGAAAGAGAAGCTTGCTGCGGCATGCCCAGGCTCGAGCTCGGTGATCTCGAAGCCGTCGCACGATCGAAAGAGGAGAACATTCCGGTACTGGCGGCCTGGGTCGAGCGCGGCTGGGACATCGTCGCACCGATTCCCTCATGCACACTCATGTTCAAGCAGGAACTGCCCTTGATGTATCCGGACGATGCCGACGTGGCCAAGGTGCAGGCTGCGATGTTCGACCCTTTCGAGTATCTGATGCTCCGCCACAAAGAAGGCCAGTTGAAGATCGACTTCAAGAACCCGCTGGGCAAGGTGTCGTACCAGGTGCCCTGTCATTTGCGCGTGCAGAACATCGGCCTGAAGACAAGAGACCTGTTATCGCTGGTGCCGGGCACCGAAATCGAGGCGATTGAGCGCTGTTCGGGACACGACGGCACCTATGCGGTCAAGACGGAGTCTCATGCGATCTCCAAGAAGATCGCGCGCCCCGTGGTCGGCAAGGTGACCAGGAGCAACGCGGCCCATTTCGTCAGCGATTGCCCGATGGCGGCCGAACAGATCGCACAGGATCTCGAAAACTATCAGCCGGGGCATCCGATGGGGCTGCTCAGGCACGCTTACGGAATCTGAGACACCGTCGATGCAGAAACTCCGCAAGGAAGATCTATTCAGCCTCGAACGATACTCCGAGATACGTGACGATTTTCGTGACCGGGTCATGCAGCACAAGCGCAACCGGCGATTGCCGCTCGGCACGAATGCCACGCTGTACTTCGAAGATACACTGACGATGCAGTACCAGGTTCAGGAAATGCTGCGCATCGAGCGCATTTTCGAGGCCACCGGGATCAGCGAAGAGCTCGACGCATACAACCCGCTCATCCCGGACGGCAGCAACTGGAAAGCAACGTTCATGGTCGAATTTCCGGATGCGGAGGAACGCCGCGCCATGTTGACGCAGCTCGTCGGCATCGAGAACAGCGTCTGGTTACAGATCGGCGACGGCGAGGAGATTCGGCCGATTGCGGACGAAGACCTGGAGCGCTCCTACGCGGAAAAGACCTCGGCCGTTCATTTTCTGCGATTCGAGCTGGAGGGAAGCCAGGTCCGGGCACTGAAGGACGGCGCCGCGCTGTCGGCCGGCATCGACCATGAAAATTATCGGGTCCGGATCTCACCCGTCGCTGAAAGCGTCCGTCTCTCCCTGTTGGGCGATCTGGATTTGAACCTATCTCAAAATACCCCGTGAGCCGCATTTCGGCTCTCGAAGCTCGCTCGGCGAGGCGCTCGCCG
>JBHHWI010000201.1:0-2782 GCA_046756445.1 Woeseia sp.
ACCAACCAGCCTGGCGGCCTTTGTGAAACTCAACGTCGCGGCGACTTTCTCGAAGGCGTTTACGTCAGACATATTCATCGGTCTCATCTAACCTTGATTTTGTCGCTGAGGTACGCAGGGTCCCGGCCTCTTTGATCAGGGGTCGGTCATCGGGCTCTGATCGTGCCCGGATTCCCAATACCTTGAGGAAGCGAATCGATAAGCGCGCAAGCGCCGTGTCTCGCCGCTCAAAGTCGGGTTGGATAAGGCGCCGTCTGCATGGTTCGTTAATCAGCACAGGTGGACGCGCGAACCTCGAAGGCAAGCGGCCCGTACCGACGAAAATCGTGTCGTAGTTCATAGGGCGTTTACATCGTTAAGCTTGAGCGATTGCTGCTACTGCAGCCTAGGGGTCTATCTATTCGGACGGCAATACGCAAATGCCGTATCGGATTACGTAGTTACTCTGCAACAGGATCGCGTGGTGACTCAGGGGCAATCGAACTGGGCTGTAAGATGTCCCGGATGCCGCGTCGCTCGCATGATATGCATGCCAAGTATCTCCTTTCGTCTCTTCCATATCGGTCGGGCTGCTTCCCAGCACCGTGTCGAGGCCGGGATCAGCTTCTGACACGGCAACCATCGGCAGTCTGTTTCGGTGCTGTCTGTCCTCCAGCTGAAGCTCGTTGCCCGACCCGGGTCCGATGATCCGGGATCCGCGGATCGATAGGGCATTACTTGCGCAGGAGCAAGCGGTTTCAACGCTGCTCGAGCATGCCCAATGCCATGTACTGCGTCACATTTGACAATAAAAAGCGCCGGATTGTGACGCCCTACCTTCTGTGCAATATCCCGGAAATCTAAACTTTTCCGTAACTTAGCTGATCACTTTGGGGGCGAGGAGCGGGATGGCTGCCGCTGGGTGGCGCTCCTGTGCCGCTTTTTCCCCGGCACTGAACATGCGCATTTCCGGATATGTCCTGCTGTTGATCTCCGCGGGGGCGGGTTTCCCTGCTTCGGCTGCCGCCGGGCCGGACCCTCCGCCGCGGTCGCACGATGAAGCCATCGATCTTGCCCGTAGCGGTGAGTTTGATGAAGCCCTGGGCATCCTTTGGGCGCTGCGCGAGGCCGATCCCGATGATTTGCGGCTGCTCTACGACGAGACCGTGGTCCTGGCATGGGCCGGTCAGGATGACCGGGTCCTGCGAAACGCGAAGCTCATCGATCTCGGGGCCGCCCCGGCTTACGTGCTGAGCGCGGTCGCGAAGTCGGCGCGCAACTCGGGCGATTTCGAAGGCGCGACACAGTGGTACTCGATCCTGGTCGGCCGCGACGCCGCCGATCTGGACGCGAGGACCGGACTCGCGATGACGCACGCCGATGCAGGCAAGCCGGAGCAGGCATGGAGCGTGATCTCGGCGGCGCCCGATGATCAGAGGAACGCCGTGCGGCTGCGACTGACCGAGGCCTATGTTTACGAGCGGCAGGGGCGCTTCATGGAGGCCCTGGCAAGGTACCAGGGCGTACTGGAAGCGGCGCCGGGGAACAGGGCTGCGTTACGGGGAACGGCGCTGGTGCTGCGCATGGCGCTGCTGCCGTCGGAGGCGCTGGCGCTGGCGCGCGAGCACCCGGGGATCCTCGATGACGAGGAGGTCGTCCAACTCGAAGCGGACGTGGCAGCGCTCGAGGTCCGTCTTGGCGGACAGACGGCGTACCCGCCGTCCCGTCGCCATGAAGGCACCGACCGGGCGCTGGCGCACATCGACTCACTGCTGGCACGCGCCGACCTGGACCCGGCGGTACGTCTTCGCCTTCGCTACGATCGCATCGTGGCGCTGGCGGATCGCCTGCGCATGCCCGAGGCCATCGCGGACTTCGAGGCCCTGGCCGCCGATCCCGAAGACGTTCCGGCCTATGTGTTGCGGGAAGTCGGCAGAGCCTATCTCCACGAACGTGAGCCGGAACAGGCAACCCGTGTGCTCGAGCTGGCAGTCGCGCAGGACCCGGACGACACGGACGCCAAAGTTCAGCTGTTCTTCACCTACTCCGACCTGCACCAGCCCGGGCGCGCGCTCGATCTCGCCGAGTCATTGCTCGCGGGACTCGATCCGACCAGGCAGGTCACCGGCTCCGCGGTGGTGAAGGGCAATGATACCTACCTGCAGGCTGCCGTTCTGGCCGGACTGGCGCGGGCGTACGCGGACCGGCTCGCGGAATCTCAGGAATACTTCGAGCAGCTCCGGGCCAGATATCCGAACAACAGCGACATCCGTCAGGAGCTGGCCAACGTGTACCGCTGGCGCGGCTGGCTGGACCGGTCGCTGTCGGAATACGCGCAGGTACTTGCCGTCGAACCGGACCTGCTGTCGGCTCGCGTCGGCTACGCGCATACCCGACTGGACAGTCGTGATTACCTGGCTGTCGAACAGGAACTGCGGGCGTTGAGCGAGCATTACAGCGACGAACGCGCGGTGCAAGACCTTGCGAAACGCTGGCAGGCGCACGAGCGCAGTGAGCTGAGCCTGGATGCGCGGGCCGGCGAAAGCAGCGGGCAGACTTTCGGCGAGGACCAGTACCGCGTGGACGCCCTGTGGCTGTCCCGGCCGATCGCGCGCCGATACCGGGCCCTGGTGTACACGCATGATGCGTTCGCGGAATTTCCCGAGGGTGAGGCGCGCCGGCGGCGACTCGGCGCCGGGATCGAATACCGTTACGGGCGCTGGCAGGCGCGCGCACGGCTATCGGCCGACAGGAGCGGCGGCGACGCCGGCGTGCGCGCTTCGTTCGACTATCGCCTGAGCGA
>JBHHWI010000202.1:0-2752 GCA_046756445.1 Woeseia sp.
CCGAAGACGGAATCACGGGTGTCCAGCTCGGAGAATACCCAGGCGATCAATTGTTCCGCTGCAATCGGTTGGAACAAATCAGACATAACGATCCGCATCCCGGAGGGCCGCATCTGCCGGTCATTCGACCGGCGCGCCGGCGTGTCGCTCGGCGATTGCCGGGCCCTTCATGTGCCTTCATGAATTGAACCGCTAATGCCCGATTCGTCGATATACGCACTTGCCGCAGTGCCGGCACCTGAGCGCGGCACTGGCATACAGACGGGATGTCCTCATTGGAGTCATGCCTGCCGTGTTTTTCTACCGGAACCTCGTACTGCCTGGCGTGAATTCGTTGTCTGGAGTTGCGCGAATTCGGACTCGGTATAGCGTTGCGTGATGTGCTGCGGGCAGTTCCAGTCGAACGCCGCGACGTCTATGTAGACGATGCGCTCTACCTGTGCGCGGTAGTCCGGCAGTTCCACCGCGGCGAGGTCCTCTGACGGAACCGCCTGCGCGTCCTCGACGCGCATGCGGCCGAGAATCTTGAGGCGGCGCCGATTCGGATAATCCATGAGGATCAGGGAAACGCGGTCATTGCTCGAGGCGTTGCCGACGCTGATGAGTTGTGTGTTGCCGCGGAAGTCGGCGTAGGCCAGTTGCTTCGATCCGATGACGCGCAGGAACCCCGGCGGTCCGCCGCGATGTTGCACGTACGGCCATCCATCACTATTGACTGTCGCCATGTAGAAGGTATCGCGCTGCGCGATAAAGCCGATCTCCCTTTCCGTCAGCTCGTCGTTCGGCCCGGATATTCCGGCAAAGCGTTCCATGCGCGCCCTGGATCCGTATTGCTCCTGCGCGGCCCTGACACCATCGGTAAACATGATTTCGGCGAACTGGTGCGACATTGTCTAATCCTTCAAAAAACGGCGGCCGCATCGCTGCGGCCGCACTAGTTGTGGCCTCATTTGGCCACGAGGGGGAATTGTACTTTGCGATTCAGAAAATCACGCATCAGGTCAGCGATTTCCTGACCGTGCGTCTCCAAAGCGAAGTGCCCGGTGTCCAGCAGGTGATACTCGAGGTCCTCCAGGTCGCGCTTGTAGGGCGCAGCCCCGGCGGCCGGGAAGATCTCGTCATGTTCGCCCCAGACGATCAAGGTCGGCGGCTGGTAGTCGCGTAAGTACGCCTGCCACGCCGGGTATCGCGGCGGATTGCTGCCGTAGCTGTAGAACATCTGCAGCTGGATTTCCTGGTTGCCGTCGCGGTCCAGCAGCGGCTGCACGTGCCCCCAGGTATCCGGGCTGACGGCCTCGACGTCCGGCACGCCGTTGGTGTACTGCCACTTGGTGGCGCCGAGCGTGAGCAGGAAGCGCAATGCGTCATCGTTGCTCATCTCCGGCTGCTCATAGGCCGCCTTGACGTTCTTCCACCAGGGATTGTCCAGGCCCTTGTTGATCGCGCCGCGATCCTTCCAGTATTCCCGGATCGGCTCCCAGAAGTCGTTGTCGATACCTTCGATGTAAGCGTTGCCGTTTTGCACGATCAGCGTATCGATACGATCCGGTCGGCTGGTCGCGATGCGAAAGCCTACCGGTGCGCCGTAATCCATCAGGTACAGGCTGTAGCGGTCGAGGCCGATCCTGTCGACGAACTGCCCGATGATCCGCGCGACGTTGTCGAACGAGTAATCGAACTCGCCGACGGCCGGCATCGAGCTGAAGCCGTAACCCGGGTAATCGGGCGCAACGAGGTGATACTGGTCTGCCAGTTCCGTAATCAGGTCGCGAAACATGTGCGATGAGGTCGGGAAGCCGTGCAACAGCAGGATCGTCGGCCGGCCCGGGTCGCCGGCTTCGCGGAAGAAGATATCGACATCCTCGATCGTTACGGTTCGGTAGGCAACGCCGGGCGCGTTTTCCGCCCTGGTCGGCGAAGCCCCGAAAGCGAAGCTCAACGCGGCGATGAGCAACAGCGGTACCGCCTTGCCGATAATTCTCCTTTTCATCGCTAGGCTCCCTGGGCTGCAACGGCAGGTTGGCTGCCGGCGAGGCCACGATTGCCCGTGATCACCAGGAACAGCATGACCAGCAGCAATACGGCCTGGAATTCGAAGCCGCCCATCGGATGCGTTTCGCTGGGCACGAAGTTCCAGCGGCCCCAGTGCACGATCGAAATGGCACCGATGATGACCGGGATGTTCAGCGCCGCACCGATGCGCGTTGCAAGGTCGGAAATCGCATCACCGCGAAATCCGCCGACGAGCACGAGCAGCCCCCCGGCGGTTTCCGCGAGCGCCACCAGCACGACCTCGGTGTAGGAAATCGGCAGCATCTGCGCGAACCCTTCCAGGTTCGCGAACTTCAGCACGCCGTGGAAGACGAACACGCTGGCAAGCGCAATGCGCAGCAGCCAGTGTGCGTTTGTGGTAATGAATTTCATGCCATTGTCCTTTTGGATAGTCAAAGTACTTACTTGGAGTCATTGATCTTTTGGACGGCTTCTTCGGTCGTCCAGACGGTGTTGGCGATGAAGCGGAAGTTGACCAATGCAGCTTCGTAGCCGTTGCCTTCCTCCACGATCGCAGCGGCTGTCGCGTCTGATACGACGGCGACCTCGAAACCCTGCTCGATGAGTTCGCGCATATGCGACTCGGTGCAGAGATTGGCCGACATGCCGCCAAGGATGACCTTGTCGATGCCGCGCTTGCGCAACTGCAGGACCAGGTCGTTGGTCTCGGGGCCATAGACCTTGTGCGGATTCGAAATGA
>JBHHWI010000203.1:0-2707 GCA_046756445.1 Woeseia sp.
ACCCATTCCGCAAAGGGACTTGCACGTGCGCACGATGCCGGCGCAGGGCGGCTAGTCCGAGTCCGGAGGGCGCTGCGCTTCTTCGCGAATCGGGGCAGCGTCGCTGCCAGGCTGATCCTCCGGCCGTGGGTAGTCTTCCGCAGGCGGCTCGATTGCGCCGGCACCGTGCTGCACGCTTCCCGATTCGCCGTCCGTACCGGCTTGCTCGCCCGGTGGCAGATCCTCGAAGACGCCGAGATATTCGGCTTCTTCCCTTCGACGCCGCTCCTCGGCTGCGCGCCGTCTCGCCTCGGCCGCAGCCTGCTGAGTCCGCCGCAAGGCCTTTCGCTTGCGTTCGGACTGGGCCTCCAGCTCTGCGCGCCGTGCCCTCTGCTCTTCTGCCGCTATGCGATTGATCGCCTCGCGCGCGTTGACGCAGTCGGCCTCATACTTGGACATATTGCGGTTCTCGCCGCAACGAATCATCGTAGCCTCCAGCAGGATACGGTTTTCGAGGAACTCGGCAACGGACCTCGGGGGCGGCTCCCTGACACAGCCGACCAGCACACCGAAGCTGCCGCAAATAAATGCCAGACGCGTTGCTATCATTGACTTTCAGCCAACCCCCTGGATTCCTGATGCCCAAGCTACAGGGCCCGTAGCCGAATACTACCATCGGCATCGGCACACAACGTAGCTACAGTTCGCAGTTAGCGCAGGCAAAGCGCGATCCGACCCCATTTTCTGTCCATTTGGTATATTGGCGCGTCCGGAGGCCAGGAGACTGCGTGAGCGTGTCGGATTCCAACCAGTTTTCCTTACTCGGACAGCGTCGTTTTGCCCCCTTTTTTGTCACGCAGTTTCTCGGCGCCCTGAATGACAATATTTTTCGAAACGGGCTGGTCATTCTGATCACATTTCAGGGTGTACGAATCGCCGGCGCCGGCGCCAGCCAGCTTGCCAACGTTGCCGGTGCGTTGTTCATACTACCCTTCTTTCTATTCTCTGCGACCGCCGGCCAGCTTGCCGATAAATACGAGAAGTCGATGCTTATGCGGAGCATCAAGTTGCTCGAAATCGTTCTCATGGTGCTGGCCGCATTTGCGTTTGTGACAAAGAGTTACACGGTGCTACTGGTCGTGCTCTTTTTGATGGGTTGTCAGTCGACACTGTTCGGTCCGGTCAAGTACGCATATCTTCCACAGCAACTCGCGACCCAGGAGTTGGTCGGCGGAAATGCGCTCGTTGAATCGGGCACTTACATGGCGATAATCTTCGGCCTGATCGTCGGTGGCATATCCGTTGCGGTTGATTACGAAAACCAGATAATTCTTTCCTCGTGTCTCGTGGGAACAGCCTTGCTCGGCTACCTCGCCAGCCGTCAGGTGCCGCTGACCAAAGCAGTCGACCCCGGGCTGGAAATCAACTGGAATGCCTGGACCGAGACCTGGCACATCGTCGGATTTGCGAGGGAGAAACGCAGCGTTTTTCTGTCTATCCTCGGAATATCGTGGTTCTGGTTTTTCGGTTCGGCCATGACCATCCAGTTGCCCGCTTACACGCTGGGAATTCTCAACGGTAACGAAGCAATCACGACAGTCCTGCTGGTGGCCTTCGCCGCAGGCGTCGGAGCAGGCTCGCTGCTTTGCGAGCGCATGTCGGGCCACCGCATAGAACTCGGCCTCGTACCGTTCGGTTCCATCGGCCTGAGCCTCTTCGCGATCGATTTGTATTTGACTCAGCCCGATGCGCATGTCATCGCGGTCGATGCTGTCGGTGATTTCCTCGCGCGGCCGGGAAGCTGGCGAATTCTGACCGATCTTTCAATGCTCGGTGCATTCGGCGCATTTTACAGCGTGCCCCTGTACGCCCTGATTCAGAATCGAACAGAGCGCCAGCACCTGTCCCGGGTTATCGCCGCAAACAACATTATCAATGCCCTGTTCATGGTCGCGGCGGCTGTTCTCGCATTCAGCGTCCTGGCCGCGGGCCTGTCCATTCCGCAGTTTTACCTGATACTGGCGTTGCTGAACGCGCTGGTCGCAGCTTACATATTCACCGTGCTCCCGGAATTCCTGATGCGTTTCGTGGTGTGGATTCTCATCAACACGCTCTACCGGGTGCAGCCGACCGGGGTCGAGAACATCCCCGAAAAGGGGCCGGCGGTACTCGTCTGCAATCACGTCAGCTTCGTGGACGCGTTGCTGGTAGGCGGCTCCATTCGACGACCCGTCCGTTTCGTCATGTACTACAGGATTTTCCGCATACCTCTGTTGCGGTTCATTTTCAAAACCGCGAAGGCGATCCCGATTGCGCCGTCAAAGGAAGATGACAATCTGTTGCAGCAAGCCTACGACCAGATCGACAAGGAACTCGAAGCCGGTCAGCTCGTATGCATCTTTCCCGAGGGCGGCATTTCGACGGACGGTGAAATCCAGCGTTTCCGTCCCGGCATCGAAAAGATCATTGACCGTCGCGGCGTGCCGGTTATTCCTATCGCGCTGGGCGGCCTCTGGGGCAGCTGGTTCAGCCGGCGGACCGGCGGCGGCCTGCGCAGGATTCCGGGCCGCCTGTGGGCGAGAGTGAGCGTACGTATCGGCGAAGCCGTATTACCTGCGGACGTGACCGCCACCAGGCTGGAATTGCTGGTGCGCACATTAAGGGGAAATGACCGCTAGCCCGAAGATTGCACGAGAGTCCGGGATTGTGGGCGCGAGATCGTTGTGGC
>JBHHWI010000204.1:0-2606 GCA_046756445.1 Woeseia sp.
CTAGTCAATCCAGGACGTTTTTCAGCGCCCGGTCGAGCGCCTCGATCAGGTCATCCGCATCCTCGAGCCCGACCGACAACCGGACCAGTCCGTCGATGATGCCGAGCCGTTGCCGTTCCGCTTCCTCGACGGCGGCATGCGTCATCGTGACCGGATGGGTGATCAGCGACTCCACCGAGCCCAGGTTCTCGGCAAGGCTCCACAATTCGATCGAGTCCATCAATGCCTTGCCGGACTCCAGCCCGCCCTTGACCTCGAACCAGAGCATCGCGCCAAAGCCGCTCGCCTGCTGTTTCGCGAGCTCATGCTGCGAAAACGAGGGCAGCCCCGGATAACACACCTGATTCACCTTGGGGTGGGCCTCGAGATACTCGGCGACCGCCATCGCGTTGGCCGACTGCCGGTCCATCCTCACCGACAGCGTCTTGCAGCCCTGCATCGTGAGCCAGGCCACCTGGGGAGACATGATCGAACCGGTGTTGTTCTGAATGAAGCGCATCATTTCATCGTGTTCCGCCGTCTTCGCGATCACGGCCCCGCCAACGGTGGCGTTGTGCCCGTCCAGATACTTGGTCGTGCTGTGGATGGAGAGGTCTGCGCCGAGGTCCAGCGCACGCTGAAAATAGGGTGTCAGAAAGGTGTTATCGACGGCGTGTACGACGCCGGCGGCCCTGGCGACTTCCGATATCGCCGCGATGTCGGACAGCTTCATGGTCGGATTCGCCGGCGTCTCGGTAAGAATAAGGGCGGTATTGTCTCGAACGCTTTCCCGGACCGATTCCGGATCCGCCGTGTTCGCGAAGGTGAAGTCGATGCCGAAGCGGTTGAGCACCTGCGTACACATTCGGTAGGTGCCGCCGTAGACGACATCGGACACGATCGCATGGTCGCCGGCGTTGAGAAATGCCAGCATGAGGCCGTGAATGGCGGCGATGCCGGTCGTGAAACAGGTGCAGTCGGCGCCGCCCTCCAGTTGTGCCAGCTTCAGCTCCAGCGCGCGCACGGTCGGGTTAGCCGTACGGGAGTACGAATAGCCCTTCTCGAGATACCGATCGACCGACTCCTGAACGTAGGTCGTGGACTGATAGATCGGCGTCAGAATCGCGCCGGTAACCGGATCCGGCGTAACGCCTGCATGAATCTGCTGACTGCTGAAACGCATCGTTGTCTCCTGATATGAATGATCGTGCGGCCCGCCCGGCCGCTCATCATACACAGGCCGGCCGATGCCGATCTCCTCTGCAGCCGGCTCGCGATGCCGGCAAACAGGTCATTCCTCCTGAATGGACTGCAGAAAGAACACGATCTCCAGGATCTGCCCCATCGCCAGTCGTCCGCCGCTACCCTCGTAGGGTTCATCGGTTCCCCACACGGGCATATCCTTGGGCCCGTGGGCGCCGACCTTGTCGCGGCCGTCGATTTTCCTGTAGGCCTCCCAGAAAGGAAAGGTTCCCTCGTTTTCCCTGCTCAATCGGGAAAGATCCGCCGGCTGCTCCTTGAGGTGCGGTCCCAGCACACCGTCGCCCTTCCCGTCCAAACCATGGCAGACGGCACACCTTTGAGAAAACAGTTGCCGTCCGCTCTCGACAACGTCCTCCTGCTGCGCAAGCGCCGCAGGCAAGGCCGCCCACAGCAGTGTCAGCACACCTGCCCCCGCCAGTACTTTCGTGACCGTGCGGCAAGTTGCAAGTCCATTTGGCAGATATCTATTCATGACAGGTCTCCTCGTAAACAATCCGGTCCCTGCAGTCGTCGCCGGTCCGGGTTTTATGCAGTATTGCGGGAATAGCGTCAACCGGCAGAAACGCGTGGCTCCAAGGCGCCATTCGTGTCAAGCCGCGAGTGTTTGTGGCATGCTTGGTGTTCGCAGCTCGGCGTGGGGCCGTAGCTCAGCTGGGAGAGCGTCGCGTTCGCAATGCGAAGGTCGGGAGTTCGATCCTCCTCGGCTCCACCAAGTCACTTGCTCAGTCGCGCCGGCGCCTGACACCCGAACCAGGTGCCGGGAGCATTCTCAATACAGCAATTCGACCCACCTACCCTCCTCCACGAGCCTGCCCTTGGTCTTCACCCAGCCATCCTCCGAGCCACTCAGGTTGCTGAACAGATCGTCCAGAGCTTCACGTACCTGCATGAGACCGGCAACGTAGACGAAGGTGTGATCATCGGACAGCATGTTCCAGATCTCCTCGGCGCGCTGTTCGATCGCGAAGTCCCAGGCGATCGGATCGGCCCAGTTGGGGCGTGGGCTCAGCGCCTTGATTGCCTCGAAGGTCTCCTCGTCATAGTAGCGACCGAAGTCGTCGCGCTTGTTATTCATGTAAAGCAATTCCAGGCCCGAATTCGCGCCATATAACAGGCGCACGTTGCCTTCCCATCCCCCCACGTCCCGATAGATGTGCTTGACCAGCGCCCGAAACGGCGCGATGCCGGTGCCGAGCCCGATCAGCAGCAGATTGGCGCTCTTGTCGGCGGGCACCTTGAAGGGCATGCCGAACGGACCCGTGATCCTCAAGCGGTCTCCCGGCTTGCGATCGCAGAGGTAGTTGGAGTTGATACCGATATACTCTTCGCCGCTGTAGTCATCGACGTACTTGCAGCGCCTGACG
>JBHHWI010000205.1:0-2487 GCA_046756445.1 Woeseia sp.
TCCGGCTCCGTTTTTCTGTAAGATAGCGCGTTCCCGCGCCTGAAAACCACAACAATGCAACACGGCAACAGAATGACCTACACGATCGCCGAAGCGCTGCGCAAGAACTTTCTCGGGCAGTCGCCGGTCTGGTACAAACTGACGATTCTCGGGTTCCTGATACTGAATCCGATTCTGGTACTGACGCTCGGGCCGTTTATCGCGGGCTGGATCCTGGTCATCGAGTTCATTTTCACGCTGGCGATGGCCCTGAAATGCTATCCACTGCAACCGGGCGGTCTGCTTGCCGTGGAAGCGATCGTCATCGGCATGGCGACGCCGGAGATGGTGTTCCACGAGGCCGAGGTGAATTTCCCGGTCATCATGTTGCTGATGTTCATGGTTGCCGGCATCTACTTCCTGAGGGAGATGCTGCTCTTTACGTTCACCAAGATCCTGCTCGGCGTGCGCTCGAAAATCCTGTTGTCGCTGATGTTTTCGTTTGCGGCCGCATTCCTGTCGGCCTTCCTCGACGCACTGACGGTGACCGCGGTCATCATCACCGTCGCGGCCGGGTTTTACGGCGTCTATCACAAGGTGGCGTCCGGAAAGCACTTCGATCACAGCCATGACCCGGGCCAGGACGACGAGGTAATCGAGCTGCACCGCGCAGACCTCGCACAGTTCCGGAGCTTTCTGAGAAACCTGATGATGCACGGCGCGGTCGGTACGGCGCTCGGCGGCGTCACCACGCTGGTCGGCGAACCGCAGAACCTGCTGATCGCCGAGATCATGGACTGGGAGTTCGTGCCGTTCTTCCTGCAGATGGCGCCGATCTCGATGCCCGTGCTGGTGGTCGGTCTGCTGACCTGTGTCGGGCTGGAGTACTTCAAGGTGTTCGGCTATGGCACACCGCTATCGGACAAGGTGCGGGAGGTCCTGAACGACTACGACTGCGCGATGAGTGACAGGCGCAGCAAGGAGGAATCGGCGGCGATAGGCGCCCAGGGCGTGGTCGCCATCATCCTGGTCCTCGCGCTGGGTTTTCACCTGGCCGAACCCGGCGTCGTGGGATTGCTGGTCATCGTTCTGGCGACCGCATTCAACGGCATCACCGAAGAGCACCGCATCGGACACGCATTCAGTGAGGCGCTGCCGTTTACGGCGCTGCTGGTCGTCTTCTTCGCCATCGTTGCAGTCATCGGCAACCAGGGACTCTTCAGCCCGGTCATGGACTGGGTGATGAGCTACGAAGGCAAGACGCAGGCCGCGCTGTTCTATGCCGCCAACGGGGTGCTGTCGATGATCAGCGACAACGTGTTCGTTGCCACGATCTATATCACCGAGGTGCAGGAGCTTTTCGAGAGCGGCGCGATCACGCGCGAGCACTTCGATGCGCTGGCAATTTCGATCAATACCGGAACGAACATCCCGAGCGTGGCCACACCGAACGGCCAGGCAGCCTTCCTGTTCCTGCTGACCTCGGCGCTGGCGCCGCTGATCCGCCTGTCCTACGGCCGCATGGTATACATGGCGCTGCCCTATACCATCACGATGAGCATCACCGGCGTGCTGGCGCTCTGGTATCTGACCTAGCACTGAGCGATGCCGGACCGGCTCCGAATTGACAGGGTAGGCCGAAAGTCAAAAGCGAACGTGGCGTGAAGATTCTAGTAACGGGTGCTGCCGGTTTCATCGGCTTTCATACCGCGAAGCGGTTGCTGGAGCGGGGCGACACGGTCGTCGGTCTCGACAACTTCAACGACTATTACGACGTCGGCCTCAAGGACGCCCGCGCAGCGATTATCGATGCGCACCGGAAATTCAAAATGGCACGTCTCGATCTCGCCGACCGCGACGCCGTGGAGAAGTTGTTCGAAGACGAGAAATTCGACATGGTCGTGCATCTTGCAGCGCAGGCGGGGGTGCGTCATTCACTCGAGAACCCGCACTCCTACATCGACAGCAATATCGTGGGCACCCTGCACATCCTGGAAGGCAGCCGGCACGGCAGAGTCCGCCACCTCGTGTATGCGTCGTCGAGTTCGGTCTACGGCGCGAACACCGCCATGCCCTTCTCGGTGCACCAGAACGTCGATCACCCACTGGCGTTGTACGGCGCAACCAAGAAAGCCAACGAGCTGATGGCGCACTGCTATTCGAACCTTTACGGCCTGCCGACGACCGGCCTGCGGTTCTTTACCGTGTACGGGCCCTGGGGCCGGCCCGACATGGCGCTGTTCACGTTTACCCGCAATATCATCGCAGGCAGGCCGATCGACGTGTTCAACTACGGCAATCACCGGCGCGATTTCACCTACATCGATGATGTCGTCGAAGGCGTGATCCGGGCACTGGATCATACGGCAGAAGCAGACCCGGACTGGGACCCGGCCAGACCGGACCCCGGCAGCAGCAACGTGCCGTATCGGCTGTACAACATCGGCAAGCAGCAGCCGATCGAGCTCATGCGTTACATCGAGGTCCTCGAGGATTGCCTCGGCAAGA
>JBHHWI010000206.1:0-2371 GCA_046756445.1 Woeseia sp.
GCGAATGACAGCGAGAACGTCACGACGGATTCCACTCAGCACCGCTGCCGGCACGATAAGTTACCAGCTGTCAGGTTGACCCAGAATTAAAACAGATCGGCGCAATTACGCCGATTGGTCTATCCTTAAAGAAAGGCAACGTCGGGATGATCGGATGAGCAGACCACCGCGATTTCTCCGTGAGCTGCGGCGTCGCAAGGTATTCGGTACCACTGCTCTCTACATCATCGCGGCATGGGTGATTCTGCAGGTTGCCGATCTGGCTTTTCCCGGACTCGGTATTTCGGAAGATGCGATCCGCTATGTGTGGATCGGTGCGTTTCTCGGTTTTCCGCTGGCAGTGCTGTTCGGCTGGTTATACCAGATCACGCCAAAGGGAATTGTCCGCACGGCGCCGCTCGGCGCCGGTGAGGCAACGGACGCATCTCTGAAAAGAACGGATTATGTGTTGCTGACCGCCCTCGTCGCAGTGGCCGGGGCGATTACGCTCGGGCTGCTCGACGAGATTCGTGAGACGGAGATCAGCGATCGGCTCGATACGAGCGCACGGCAAATTCATCCGAATTCAATTGCCGTGCTGCCACTCGATAATCTGACCGGCGATCCGGAACAGGATTATTTTGTAGACGGCATGCACGAGACGCTGACTGCCGCTATGGCGCAGATTAGTGCCCTTAAGGTTATTTCGCGGACGTCGACGGACGTCTACAAAGCCATTGCCAGGCCGCTTCCCGAAATTGCCAGGGAACTCCGAGTTGCGAATATCATAGAAGGGTCGGTACTTCGGTCAGGCGATAAGGTGCGCATAACGTTGCAGCTGATCGATGCAAAAACGGACGAGCATCTGTGGGCGGAGAACTACAACCGGGACATTAAGGACATATTGGTCCTGCAATCGGAAGTAGCACGAGAGGTGGCGGAGCGGATCCGGGTCAGGCTGACGCCTGACGAGGAAATCAGGCTGGCAAAAACGCGCCAGGTCGACCCCGATATGTATCGTGCTTATCTCAGGGGCATCTATTACCTGAACAAGTTCACGCCCGAGGGCTTTGCAAAGGGTCTCGCCTATCTTCATGAAGCGGTCGAGAATGACCCGGGCGATCCGCTTGCGTACGCTGCGCTTGCACGTGGCTACGCCCTCATCGGCCATAGCCCTAATCCGCCGCCGGATGCCTGGGCGCGGGCCCGGGAGGCCGCGACCAAGGCTGCGATGCTCGACGACGAGTTGCCGGAGGCGCATGCCGCATTGGCCGAAATCAGGCTTTATTACGATTGGGACTGGGCGGCGGCGGAGGAATCGTTCGAACGTGCGATTGAGCTGAACCCCAGCCAGGACTGGGCGCATGCGCACTTTGCCTGGTACTTGCAGCTGACCGGGGAAGCCGACAGAGCCATGGAAGAGATGAAAAAGGCGCAGGAGATAGGTCCACTGATGCCGCTTTGGACTGCGTGGCTCGCGTGGCTGTACTGGGGCGAGAACGAACTGGATGAGGCTCTGGCCGAGGCACAAAAGGCGGTGGAACTCGACCCCGAATTCGACCAGAGCCTATATGTGCTCGGTAGCGTGTATGCCGAAAAAGGGATGTACGAACAAGCGCTTGCCACGCACGAGCGCTTGCGACAGATCAATCCGGCCATGGCGAACTGGGGCTTTGCGGTCACATACACATCGATGGGGCGACGCGATGACGCCCTCAAAGCGGCGGCAGAGCTCGCGGAGAATCCCGGCCAGAAGGATCTGATATTTCTCGGCATGATTCACGCCGGGCTGGGCAATAAGGCGGAGGCTCTCGATTGGCTGGAAGCCGCGCACAAGGCCCACGTCGACTGGTTTCCGTGGATAGGTGCGAGCGCCGGCTCCGATTTCACCAGAGCAACAGAAATATTGTCCGACGAACCGCGCTTTCAGGAGCTGATTGCAGGCCTCGACTTGCCGATGCAAGGTCCGGCGAACTGACCGGCCGGAATAGAAAGAAGTGACGAATCCCTGGCGACTATTGCGGCTGCCTGTCCTGCTCATGATCGTGAGCTGCGATATCGCAAACAAGGACGTTGTGGTCTTCGGTGCCGACGAAGTGCCCGAGCGCCTGAGCGACTGGCGTATCCTGATGGTCGATGGAACGAGGCTGCGTCTGAACGATCGCGTCGTGCCCTACGATCTGAACACCCCGCTCTTTTCCGACTACGCGCTGAAGCTCCGGACCGTGTGGATGCCGCCGGGAACGCGTGCGAGGTACCAAAGCGATGAAGAGTTCGACTTCCCCACGGGGACCGTCATCAGCAAGACGTTTCATTACGAATTGGCCAATGGGCAAGCCGGCGGATTCACCAGGGTCGTCAAGGCCGATCGGGAGGCGGTTCTCGATGAAGA
>JBHHWI010000207.1:0-2280 GCA_046756445.1 Woeseia sp.
TTGCCACAACTGGCAGATCGCCTCGACCACGTAGTCCATGTGGCTTTGCGTATACACCCGCCTGGGGATCGCCAGGCGCACGAGGTCATGGCGGGCCGGGCGCTCCTCCCCGGTGTGCGGGTCCGAGCCGAACATGACCGTGCCGACCTCGACGCCGCGGATGCCGGCCTCCTTGTAGAGCTCCACCGCCAGGGCCTGGCCGGGGTATTGCAGGGGCTCGATCTGCGGCAGGAAACTTCGCGCGTCGATATAGACGGCGTGGCCGCCGGCCGGCGTCACCACGGGAATGTCCTGCTCGGCCAGGTGCTGCACGGCGTACCGGGTCGACAGCAGGCGGTAGTCCAGATAGTGCTCGTCGAGCACCTCGTGCAGGCCGACCGCAATGGCATCCAGGTCCCGGCCGGCCAGGCCGCCGTAAGTCGGGAAGCCCTCGGTGAGGATCAGGATGTTGCGTTCGCGGCGAGCCAGATCGGCGTCGTTGGTGCACAGGAAGCCGCCGATGTTGGCGAGCGCATCCTTTTTGGCCGACATGGTGCAGCCGTCGGCGTAGCCGAACATCTCGCGGGCGATTTCCACCGGCGAGGATGCTTCGAAGCCGGTTTCCCGGCGCTTGATGAATTGTGCGTTCTCGGCGAAACGGCAGGCGTCGATGTAGAAGGGAATGCCGGCGGCGCGGGCGATGCGGCTGATCTCCCGTATGTTGGCCATGGAGACCGGCTGGCCGCCGCTGGAGTTGTTGGTGACGGTCACCATGACGATGGGGATGCGCTCTGCTCCCTCCTCGGCGATCAGTTGCTCCAGCGCTTTGGTGTCCATGTTGCCCTTGAACGGCGCGTCGGACTGAAGCTCGGCGGCCTCGGCACAGGGGAGGTCGACGGCCCTGCCGCCGAAGAACTCGATATTTGCCCGGGTGGTGTCGAAGTGCGCGTTGTTGGGGACGATCGAATCCGGCTTTACCGTGACGCTGAACAGGATGTGCTCGGCTGCCCTGCCCTGATGCGTGGGAATGACCTCGTCGAAGCCGAAGATCCCGGTCACGGCGTCGCGGAAGCGGTACCAGCTTCGGGCCCCGGCATAGGACTCGTCGCCGCGCATGATCATGGACCAGGCGTCCGAGGACATGGCGCTGGTACCGGAATCCGTCAGCAGGTCGATGATCACGTCTTCGGCGCGCAGCAAAAACGGGTTGTAGTGGGCGTCGCGGATCATGGATTCGCGCTGCTCGACACTCGTCAGCTTGATGGACTCGACCATCTTGATCCGAAACGGCTCGATGATTGTCTTCATGCGGCGACTCCGCGGCCCGTGATCGCGAGCCGACAAGAAGGGGGGGGCAAATTACACGGGAATCCGGGCTCCCTGGCTCTACGTACTTGCCGAAGGCGAAGCCTTGCCTGCGCCCGGGGCCTTATAGCGACATCTACGGATACTCAGCCGGCCGAATGGGTGGAAGAATCGGATGCCTGTCTTTTGCGAAAACGACGAATCAATGGACGCAGGCGGTGACACACCACCGAGGGCTTCGGATATTCCGGAAGAACGGGTGTTCACCCAGGCGGAGCCGCTGCCGCCTCCGGTTGCAACCTACACGATATCCGCGCGCAGCAAGTCTCCCGATGTGCCGGTATTCGCTTTCCTGAGAAACCACTACGGCAACGTGCCCCTGCGCGAGATCGACAGCCTGTTCGGATTCGTCGAGCGCAGCACACTGTACGGCGGGCGGGCGTTTGCGCGGCGCGAGCTGTCCGACCGCGACGTGTATCAGCTCAACAATGCCGGTATCGGCATCCGGCTGCCGATGTCGAACCACTTTGCCAGCCGTGCGGAATACGAGGGCAACCTGGCGCTGCTGGAGAAATACCATCGGTCCTGCAACTCGGTCATCGTCACCAACGACGATCTCGCGAGATGGATACGGCAGGACTTTCCCGACTACAAGATCGACGCGAGCGTCATCAAGAACGTCAAGACGCATCGAAAGATCAAAAAGACCCTGGAGCTCTACGATTCACTGGTCCTGCCGATGCGTCTCAACGAGGATTTCGATTTCCTGGAGAAAATCGAAAGCAAGGACCGGATCACCCTCTTTGCAAACGCCGGCTGCGCGCTGACCTGTCCTTCGAAGCTCTGTTACCTGTCGATCTCGAGGATCAACAAGGGCAAAGGCGGTGTGTTTCAGTGCTCGCAGATGATCAAGGACCGCGAGCTGATGGGCATGGTGGACTTTCCGCTGCAACCGTACGTGGACCGCGGCTTTCACCGCTTCAAGCTGCTGCGTGC
>JBHHWI010000208.1:0-2132 GCA_046756445.1 Woeseia sp.
AGCAGCGCTCCGATGTAGCCAATCGTCGTCATGTAAGCCCACGCGAATACCGGCCAGCGCCAGCTATTCGTTTCGCGCTGTATGACGGCCAGCGTCGATGCACACTGCAGGCAACACGCATAGAAAATCAGGAGCCCGAATACCATCGGCAGCGTAAAGACCGCCGTTCCGTCAGGCCATGTCGCCGATTTCAGCCTCTGTGTCAGCGTCGCCTCGTCGGCCTCATCGCCCACCGCATAAACCGTACCGAGTACTGCAACGACGACTTCACGCGCCGGGAACCCCGCGATCACCGCGGCCGAGATACGCCAGTCCCAGCCAAGCGGTTCGAATGCCGGTCCCACTGCCTGACCTGCCCTGCCGAGCCAGCTCTGCGCGAGTTGATCGGCTGCCGCCCGGTGTTCGAGCTCCTGGACAGCCTTCGCCAATTCCGCGCCCGTCAGCGTCGTCTCGGCAATTGCCCGCCGCTCCGCGAGGCCTGCCGCCACCGTTTCCGACCGCGGGAAGTACGCGAGCGCCCAGACTACTACGGCAACGGTGAAAATGACCGTGCCGGCCCGGCGAAGAAAGACTCTTACTCTTCCCAGAAGCTGCATCAGGACGGTGCGTGCATTCGGCCGTCGAAACTCCGGGAGCATCAGCGCAAACGGCGGCTTCGGGCCCCGAAGCGCCGTGATCTTGAGCAACAGCGCCGTCAATACACCGGCGACGATCCCGAGAACATAGAGCCCGAAAAGAACCAGGCCCTGCAGATTGAACCAGCCCGCCGATTTCGCGGGCACGAAGGCGGCAATCATGAGCGCGTATATCGGCAGGCGTGCCGAGCAGGTCATGAACGGCGCCGCCAGCATGGTCGCAATCCTGTCGCGCCGGTTCGGAATCACCCGGGTCGCCATGATGCTGGGAACTGCACAGGCAAAGCTCGAGATCAGCGGGATGATGGATTGCCCCGAGAGCCCGACGGCGCGCATCGCCCTGTCCATCAGGTACGCCGCTCGCGCAAGATACCCCGAGTCCTCGAGCAGGATGATGAACAGGAACAGGATCGCTATCTGCGGCAGAAATACGATGACGCTGCCGACACCGGCCACTACGCCGTCCGCGAGGAGGCTCGCGAGAGCGCCCTCGGGCAGCCGCGTCGCGAGAATAGTCCCCAGTGCGGCAGTACCCGCGTCGATTGCATCCATTATCGGCGTGGCCCAGGCGAAGACCGCCTGGAAGACGATTGCCATTACGACGAACAACCCGATCGTTCCCGGCACGGGCCGGTTGAACCAGCCGCTGACGTGTGATCCCCAGGTATGGATCGGCGGCGCCTTCCTCTGCACCTCGTCCAGCACTTCCCGGACCCACCTGTAGCGATACCGGGCCTCCTTCGCCAGCGGCGGCTCGTCACCGAACAATTCGTCTCGTACGGCCGCAAGCTGTTGGTCGCCGCCCGTGCCGAGTCGGCCCACGACCTCCTGCTCGAGCTCTCCGGCCGCATCTACCAGCGCCCTCTCGATTTCGATTCGGGGCATCGACCCTTTGAGCTCAGCGGAAATCCTTGCCGCCGCGTTATTCAGTTCCGGCCAGAACGCGGGGAGGTCCGGCTTCGATGAGCCGGGGAGTGCGGCCAGCGCTGTTCTCAATGCATTCATACCCTGCCCGGTCGTTGCCACGACAGGACATACGATCGCACCACCGAGTTTTGCCTGCAGCCCCTCCAGGTCGATCCGCAGTCCTGCGAGGTCTGCCGCGTCGGTCATCGTCAGCGCGACGACAACCGGAAGTTCGATCTCCAGCAACTGCTGCACCAGGTACAGGCCCTGATAGAGATTCGTCATGTCGACGACCGCCAGGATGCCCGCTGGCGGGTTGGTTCCCGGCATTCTGCCGAGAACCACGTCAACGGCAATGCGCTCTTCCATGGAGTGGGCGGTCAGCGAAAAGGTGCCGGGCAGGTCGATCAATTCGAGAACAGCCTTGCCGATGTTGGCGGTGCCAACATGCTTCTCGACTGTTGCTCCCGGGTAGTTGGCCGTACGCTGACGCAGGCCGGTCAACCGATTGAATAATGTGCTCTTTCCGGAATTCGGATTACCGACAACCGCGATGCTGGCGGACGGTCGCCGGCTTACAGTTATCTGGTC
>JBHHWI010000209.1:0-2059 GCA_046756445.1 Woeseia sp.
TGTAGTTTCGAGGGTTAGGCGACTCGCAAGCTTGAATATTGCACCAGTTGGCGCGTGAGATCGGTTAAGGATTTGATTGCCTGAGAGATTTTCCGAGTGAGTGGAATAACGGTGTCTATTTCCGAACGAGTAAGATCTCTCAGGCAATCAAAGACTAAGCGAAAGCGCGTCATACTGGTGCAAAATTCAAGCTAGAACCGCTCCGGCCGGTAGGGCGCCAGCTCGTCGATCAGCTCA
The DNA here is from genome assembly GCA_046756445.1 of Woeseia sp. GTDB lineage: Bacteria > Pseudomonadota > Gammaproteobacteria > Steroidobacterales > Woeseiaceae > JACZWL01. Next base: position 238 of record JBHHWI010000209.1, read on the forward strand.
CCGGTCATGAGTTCTTGCGAGACATAGCGGCCCATGATCGCCGCCAGCGTGACGCCGCTGTGCATGACGGCGATGTAGACATCCGCGCGGCCCGGAGCGTATCCGACGATGGGCAGGTGGTCTGCCGGCATGGGCCGATACCCCAGGGTCAAATGGTCGTAGGCCGCATCATGCGCGCCGGGCAGCTTGTCCCTGATCTTGCCGAGAATGCGTTGCCCGTGCATCTCGCGGATCTCGCCGGGCATGTCCGCAGGCCCCTGAAGAATCCCCTGGTGCGCCGGTATGTCCGGCGCGTAGTAGCCGTCATTGCCGATGATCCGGCCATCCGGGTACTGCTTGAAATACATGGATGACGATTCGGCGACCCGGCCGAACACGGGCCGGATCGGCCGGGTGTGAAGCAATATGCCCGGCGAATGCGTGAGCGGCGGCATGTAGCCCGCCTGGGCCGCCAGCGCCGGCGTGTCCACGCCGCCGGCAATCACGAGCCGGTCCAGCGCGTACTGGCCGGCAGTAGTGGAAACGCCGGAGACGCGATCCCCGTCGTATTGCAGTTCCGTGACCTCGCAGGGATGCAAGATGCTCGCGCCATGACGTTTCGCTGCTCCCAGCATCTGTCCGGTGACCGAGACAGGGTCCATGTGGCCGTCGAGCGCATTGAACATTGCCGCCTCGAACGGCCCGAGGCGCAGTCCGGGTGACAGCGCCGCCAGCTCGTCGGCGTCGACCAGGCTCGTGTCATAGCCGGCATGACTGAATTCCGCCGCGCTGGCTTTCATTCGCTCGGCTTCCGCCAGGCTCGTCGCCCAGTGAATCGCGCCGCCCCAGGTAATGTCCAGATCGAGTTGCCCGTCCAGTTCCCGATAGGCGGCGATGCTCTTCAGTCTCAGGGCCCGGTAATGCGGATCGTTGGTGTAGGCGTTGATCCAGGCGAACGACTTGCCGGTGGCGCCCGCCGCGGGCGCCGTCTTCTCGAACAGCGTGACATCGGCGCCCGCATTCGCAAGGTGCATCGCAATCGATGCGCCCACGATGCCGCCGCCGGCCACGCCGATGGAAATCGCCCGCTCGCGGCCGAGCGCCAGCGGGCCGAGCGAGGCCGTCGCGGCAACGCTGCCCGCGGCCTTGAGAAACGTACGACGTTCAATCGCCATGATGCCTGCTCCACCGTCGGGTTGCCGGGTTCGCGACTACCTTACAACGTCTGTTCCGGATGCGTGTTCTATACTAGGTTCCGCAAAAAACAACAACGAATGGCCGGTCGAAAGTCCTCGCCGTCTTTGCTTCCCGTCCCGTATCTTGAACCCGGTCTCCAGGCGGGCCGATCGCAAAGTCATTAGCCCAGGAGGTCTGATCATGTATTCGAAGCACCGCTTTGTATCGCCGGCGTTCGCCGGCGCAAGCTTCGCACTCATTCTCGGTGCGCTGTTGTATCCGTCCGCCGCCGCTGCGGCCACGGCGGGCGATGCGCTCGACTTCACCGGGCACTGGGCCGGCTTTGCCGCCCTTGCCGTCTTCGGCTTTGCATACCTGGTGGTGATCGGCGAGGAAGTGCTCCATCTCAGGAAGTCCAAGCCCGTCATCGTCGCGGCGGGCATTATCTGGGCGCTGGTGGCGATCGCTTATATGCAGCACGGCGATACGCACACCGCCGGGCAGGCGGTCAGGCACAACCTGGTCGAGTTCGGCGAGCTGTTTCTGTTCCTGCTGGCGGCAATGACGTATATCAATACCATGGACGAGCGCGGCGTCTTCGACGCGCTGCGGGTGTGGCTGGTCACGCAGGGGTTTTCGCTGCGCAGGATATTCTGGCTCACAGGAG
>JBHHWI010000210.1:0-1980 GCA_046756445.1 Woeseia sp.
TTTTTTTTTTTTTTTTTTTCTTTTATTTTTTCCACCCCCCGCTCCGGCACCATGAGCAGGCGTATGGGAAGCAACACGGACATCACGGCGATGGAGGCTCAGCTAGAGCTGATCATCGAGCGCGCCGATAAGTTGGAGTCCCGGTTCGAGGAAGCGTTGGCTCAGGTCCACCCGGACTATCACGCGAGCGCCAGGAACCTGATTGACTATATCGCGCTCCGCCACATCGATATTCGCGAACTCCAGGATCAACTTGCAGTCCTGGGCCTGTCGTCGCTGGGCAGGGCCGAGAGAAACGTCCGGGCCTCCGTTCGAGCGGTCCAGAGAGCGCTCGCAAAGAGCTCGACGGGACAAGACCATGACTTGCACGCGGAACGTCGCAACTTCGAACAAAGCAATCACACCTTGAAAGCTCATATCGACGATACTCTCGGCACCGGAGCAGATGGCCGCGATGTCCGCATCATGGTGACATTGCCGACGGAAGCTGCCGACGAGTATCAACTCGTGCGTGACCTGATTACGTCGGGTATGGATATCGCCCGCATCAACTGCGTCCACGATAACGAAGCCGTGTGGCTGCGCATGATCGGGAACATCCGCAAGGCGCAGTCCGAGACCGGCCGGAGCTGCAGGATCACGATGGACCTGGCCGGACCGAAACTCCGGACCAGAAACCTGCAGCCGGGCCCCGGCGTTCTGCGCATTCGGCCGAGGCGGGACTCGTTGGGCCGCGTTGTCGCTCCAAGACGCGTTCGCTTCATTCCGGACGACACAAAATGGTCTTTCGCAAAGGGCTCCGCTGTACCGGTACCGCGCGAATGTGTCGAGTACGCGCAGGTCGGTGACACGTTTTCGTTCAGAGACACACGCGGTAAGAAAAGAAAACTTCAGGTCGTTCGCAAGGACAAGAAGGGCCTGCGTATCGAATGCTACCAGACCGCCTACATAGCCACCGGCACCAGACTGAGACTCGACCGGCACGAACCCGGAGAAAAAATCCGTTTCAGCGTGGGCAGCCTGCCGCCGATCGAGGAACCGATCATCCTTCGGGAGGGCGACACGCTCGTCCTGCATCGTGCCGCCACACCAGGTGAACCGGCGGTTTTCGATGCCGATGGCCTGGTCGTCAAACCGGCGCATATCTCCTGCAGGCAGCCCGAAGTGTTCAGTTATATCGCGGCGGGCGATCCGATTCGTCTCAACGACGGCAAGATCGAAGGTACTGTCAAATCCGTCTCGGACGAGGAGTTACTGGTCGAGGTCACGCATGCCAAGGCCACCGGCAGCCGGCTCCGAGGCAACAAGGGTATCAACTTCCCAAAAAGTGACATCCGGCTTCGCGGGCTGACGGAAACAGATGAGGCGAACCTCAAATTCATAGTCCAGCACGCGGATGCGGTCAGCCTGTCCTTCGTCAGGAAACCGAGAGACATCATTGCTTTACAGGCCGAACTCAAGAAACACGCCTCGCGAAAGATTGGCATCATCGCGAAGATCGAAACCGTCAAGGCATTCAAAGATCTGCCTCGGCTTCTTCTGGCAACGATGCGCCACTACCCCGCCGGTGTGATGATCGCCAGAGGCGACCTCGCGGTGGAGTGCGGCTGGGAGCGCCTTGCCGAGATTCAGGAAGAGATACTGTGGATGTGCGAGGCTGCCCAGTTGCCGGTAATCTGGGCGACCCAGGTGCTCGAGCAGGAAACCAAAAAAGGCCGGCCGTCGCGGGCCGAGATCACCGACGCCGCAATGTCACAGCGCGCCGATTGCGTGATGCTCAACAAGGGACCGCACATATTGGCCGCAATCAAGATGCTCGACAACATCCTGCGCCGCATGCAGGACCACCAGCATAAGAAAACGCCGAAACTGCGCAAGCTGAGTATCAGTGACGTCTAGTGACGGTATCGGTTTCTTCCAAAAAAAAGCCCGGCATTCGCCGGGCTTCTTATTCGCTTATGCGAAATGACTGACATCATG
>JBHHWI010000211.1:0-1979 GCA_046756445.1 Woeseia sp.
GCGGCCATGTGGGATTTTGAGATAGGTTCTAGTAATGTTACTCAAGCACTTAACCGACACGAGCACGGGCAAGCCGGAAAATGCCGCCATTTGAATCTTCGCCCGATTACGAGCACGGACTACCGGAGTCGCTGGGCGTCCTTCTCGTCAACACAGGCACGCCCGACGCGCCGACGCCGGAAGCGGTTCGTCGTTTTCTGAAATCCTTCCTGTCCGATGCGCGGGTTGTGGAGATACCGCGGGCGATCTGGTGGATTGTCCTCCACTCGTTCATACTGCCCGTGCGGCCGGCCAAATCGGCAGCCGCCTACAGAAAGATCTGGACGGAGCAGGGCTCTCCCTTTCTTCTGCATTCGATGGACATCGCCGTCTCCGTTCAGGAAAAACTCACTGCGCGATTATCCGGCGCAACGCATGTCGAGTTCGCGTTGTCCTACGGCAATCCTTCGATAAAGAGCGCGCTGGAGAAGATGTACCAGCAGTGCGTTCGGCGAATACTGGTTCTGCCGCTTTATCCACAGTACTCGGGCGCAACGACGGGATCGGTTTTCGACGCGGTCACCAGCGCGCTCAGCCGGCGGCGCTGGGTGCCAGAATTACATTTCATAAACCACTATCACGACGCTGCCGGCTATGTTGCCGCAGTCGCCGCGAGCATTCGCGACTACTGGGACTTGCATGGGCGCGGCGAGCGGCTCTTGTTCTCCTTTCACGGGATGCCTCGCCGCACACTGGAACTCGGAGATCCCTATCACTGCCACTGCCACAAGACAGCGAGGCTGGTTGCCGAATCGCTGGAACTCGACAAGGACAGCTGGTACGTGAGTTTTCAATCGCGCCTCGGTCGTAGCGAGTGGTTGCAACCGTATACCGACGCGACAATAAAGGCCTGGGGCGCAGAGAGGCTCGGCAAGATCGATGTGGTGTGTCCCGGCTTCGCCGCCGATTGTGTCGAGACCCTCGAAGAAGTAGCGATCCGATATGCACTCGACTTTAACGATGCCGGCGGCTCGGAGCTTCGTTATATCCCGGCACTCAATGCCCGCGACGATCACGTCGGTTTCCTGAGCCGCCTTATCGAGAGAAACGTTGCCGGCTGGCCGGAAGCCTCGCCGGACTGGAGCCTTTCCGAGGCGGCGCGCGAGATGGACAGGAGTCTGAGGCGTGCGCGTGAGATGGGTGCGGAGCGCTGAGGATGCTCGGGAAGTTTCTGGAATTCGGTGTGCGGTCGCCAGACATTCTCGAGTCGCTCGGCTTTTACAAGGCGCTCGGTTTTACCGAGCTGGAGAGCGGCGACGTCTGGCCACACAAGTACGCCGTCGTGAGCGATGGGCACATATGTATCGGCCTGCACGATCGGCCTCTCGATGAGCCGGCGCTCACCTTTGTTCACCGGGATCTCGCCCGGCACGCGCGCGCAATGGCAGACCATGGTTTTGACTTCAATTTGTTGAAGATCGACACCGATGTTTTTAACGAGCTCGGTTTTCGCGACCGGGATGGTCATATGATCAGCATGATCGAGGCGAGGACGTTTTCGCCACCCGACGAGGATGTCGAACGGTCGATCTGCGGTGACTGGTTCGAGTTGAGCCTGCCTGCAAAAGATGCCATGCGTGCCGGTCGATTTTGGGCGCCGCTGGCGCCGGTAATGCTCGAGCTCCGGGAAGAGCCGACGCCGCACCTCCGTTTCGATGCGGCCGGTATGTCGCTGGGGTTGAGCGAGCACCCGGCACTCACAAAGCCTTCTCCCTGTTTCGTCTGCGATGATCTGACGTCCGTACTCGCCGACGTCGAGCGGCATGGTCTCAACATCGACACAAATCCCAGGTACGAGTCTGCATTCATGTCGATCGAAGCGCCGGAAGGGACGACGCTCTACCTGTTCGAAGCTGATTTTCTGGCGGGGCAGGCAAAGGGCTAACGCCGTACCCGCGAATTGATATCGCGGATCAATTGCATCGCCCTGCCCAGATACG
>JBHHWI010000212.1:0-1842 GCA_046756445.1 Woeseia sp.
GAGCGAACTTTCCTAACTTTCCTGCAAATAGACAAGAATATCTAGGAAAGTTAGGAAAGTTCGCTCCGGCACCGGCCGGATTTTTTGGCGCTCCGGTCAAAACCGATCCATACTTGTGGACTGAAATAAAACCACCAGCTCGGCGGTCAGTGTAGGGGCGTCGCTCGCTGCCGGCGACAAGAACAAGCAACCATCTCGGGGGAAGACCATGAAAGCGTCCGATCTGTTGGTCAAATGCCTGGAAGAGGAGGGCATCGAATACATATTCGGCGTGCCGGGAGAGGAGAACGCCGACTTCATGATGTCCCTCGAGCAGTCGAAGACGATCAAGTTCATTCTGACGCGCCATGAGCAGGGGGCGGCCTTCATGGCCGAGATCTACGGGCGGCTGACGGGCAACCCGGCCGGCTGCCTCGGCACCCTGGGCCCCGGTGCGACCAACCTCATCACCGGAGTGGCCGATTCCAACATGGATCGCGCGCCGATGCTGGTGCTGACAGGTCAGGGTTCGACCGATCGCCTGCACAAGGAATCGCACCAGATCATGGATGTGGTCGGCATGTTCAAGCCGGTAACGAAATGGGCGACGACGATCCTGAATCCGGACACGATCCCCGAGATCGTCAGAAAAGCCGTACGGGTCGCGCGCACCGAGAAGCCCGGCGCGGTGCTCATAGAGCTCCCCGAAGACATTGCGAAAGTGGATTCGACGGCGACCCCGATGAAGCCGCGGCGTTTTCGCAGATCGGTGCCTGACGGCAAGATCGTCGATGCGGCGTTCGCGATGCTCGAGAGCTCGAAGCGCCCGGTCATCATCGCCGGCAATGGCTGTATTCGCAGGCGCGCGAGTAAGCAATTGCGGATCCTCTGTGAAAAAACGGGCATCGGCGTCGTCAGCACGTTCATGGCCAAAGGCTGCGTCGACATGGACGCCGATTACTGTCTTTACACGATCGGGCTCGGCAGCAAGGACCGCATCTCGATGGCAATCGACGATGCGGACCTCGTCATCGCGCTGGGCTTCGATATGGTCGAGTACAAGCCGATGCTGTGGAATCCGGATGCCGACAAGCGGATTCTGCACGCCGACTTTCTGCCGGCAGAGATCGACGAGTACTACCACCCGGAGACCGAACTGGTCGGCGACCTGGCACACACCTTATGGATGCTGAACGAACGTGTCGACGAGCATGGCGTGCCTGACTTCGATTTCTCGTTACAGCGACAATGCCGCGACGACATGACAGAGGATTTCGAGGAACACAAGGATGATGAAACGAAGGGCTCCATTCGACCGCAAAAGGCCTTGTGGGACGCCAGGAAGGTGATGGGGCCCGACGACATTCTTCTCTCCGATGTCGGCGCTCACAAAATGTGGATCGCAAGGCACTACCAGTGCCACGAGCCGAATACCTGCCTGATTCCGAACGGTTTCTGCTCCATGGGATTTGCATTGCCCGGCGCTATCGCCGCAGACATCGTGCATCCCGGGCGGCGCATACTGGCGATTGCGGGCGATGCCGGATTTCTGATGAATGTGCAGGAAATGGAAACCGCCGCGAGGATCGGCAGCAATATCGCGGTCATGGTCTGGGAAGACAGGGAATACGGCCTGATTGCCTGGAAGCAGGACAATGAATTCGGCCGCCATACGGACCTGACCTTCGGCAACCCGGAATGGACCGCGCTTGCGAAAGCCTTCGGATGGCACGGTCATTTCGTTTCCGATGCGGCCGACCTTTCGGCCACGCTCGATCGCGCACTCGATGAACAGGGACCGAGCCTGGTCGTCATCCCGATCGACTATCGCGAGAACCCGCTGCTGACGAAGAAGCTGGGAGA
>JBHHWI010000213.1:0-1693 GCA_046756445.1 Woeseia sp.
TTCTGTTCACGCTGCTGATCTTCGTTTTCGTGTTCCTGATCTGGGGACGCTGGCGGTACGACCTGGTGGCGTTCGTCGCGCTCCTGGCGGCGCTCCTGACGGGCGTTGTGCCAACGGAGCAAGTCTTTTCAGGCTTCGGCCATCCGGCGACGGTCATCATCGCGCTGGTGCTCATTGTCAGCCGAGGACTGTCGAATTCGGGCGTCATCGAGTTACTGGCGCGCTTCTTCGTCGACGCATCGAGGAAGCTCGCGGCGCATATCGGCATCATGTCTACACTGGCAGCAATATTGTCCGCGTTTATGAACAACGTGGCCGCACTCGCACTGCTGATGCCGCTCGATATGCAGACCGCGTCCAAAGCCAAACGCGCACCGGCGCTCTCACTGATGCCGCTGTCATTTGCCTCGATCCTCGGCGGTATGATCACGTTGATTGGCACGCCGCCAAACATCATCATTGCCGAGTTTCGCAACGATGCACTGGGCGAGTCCTACAGGATGTTCGACTTCGCTCCCGTCGGTCTGGCCTGTGCCGCAATCGGTGTGGCCTATGTTGCGTTGATCGGTTGGCGTTTGCTACCGGCGGAACGGCGGAAGGAGGATTCGCGGAAGGATCTGTTCGATCTCGCCGACTACATCGGTGAACTGAAAGTGCCCGATGGTTCGCCGGTCATTGGCAAGCGCGTGCGGGAGCTGGACGAGATTACGGAGAAAAGTGACGTCGAGATCCTCGGCCTTATACGAATCGGCAAGAGATTGCCGGGCCTGGCCCGGACCGTCGAGATCAAGGCGGGCGATATTCTCGTCGTCGAGGCGCATCCGGAGAGCATCACCGAGGCGCTGGGCAGCATGGGGCTCGAATATATTGGCACCGGACAAGGGCTGCTCAAAAACGAAGACCTGCAGTTGAGTGAGGTCGTTGTTCCGGAGACATCTCCGCTCGTTGGCCGCTCGGCGATCTCATTCCGGTTGCTTTATCGTTATCGCGTCGCGCTTGTTGGCGTGTCCCGGGGGGGCGAGCGTTTTCGGGATCATGTTCGAAAGCTGGTCATCCGTCCCGGCGACGTTTTGCTGTTGCTCGGTGCGGAAGAACGCCTGGCCGATGTGACCGGACGCCTTGCCTTGCTGCCCCTGGCCGACCGTGGTCAGCGCGTCATCCAGCGGGACAAGGCCTGGCTTGCCGTCGGCATATTCTCGGCTGCCATCCTCGCGGCCAGTTTTGGCATCGTTTATCTGCCGATCGCGTTAGGCTGCGTCGTGGCGCTGATGGCATTTTTCAACATCGTGCCGCTCCGCGAAATCTACGATTCGATTGAATGGCCGGTGATCGTCTTGCTGGGTTGCATGATTCCGATCGGCAGTGCATTGCAGTCAACCGGTGGTACCGCGGTGATTGCCGGCAGCATAGTCAATTTGTCCTCCGGCTTTTCTCCGGTCGTGGTCCTTGCGCTGTTGATTATCGTCACGATGACGCTTTCCGATGTGATGAACAACACGGCCACAGCCGTGATCGCAGCGCCGATTGCCGTGGACATTGCTGCGAGACTCGGTGTCAATCCGGATCCGTTCCTTATGGGAGTCGCGGTAGCCGCATCCTGTGCGTTTCTCACGCCCATTGGCCATAAAAATAATACCCTGATCATGGGGCCGGGCGGCTACCGCTTCGGCGACTACTGGCGCATGGGCCTGCC
>JBHHWI010000214.1:0-1680 GCA_046756445.1 Woeseia sp.
CGATCTGCGCACTGCTGATCGTGACCGTCTACCAGACCACCGCGGACCGCATCCGCGAAAATCAGGAGCGATATCTCGCCCAGGCGATTTCCGAGGTCCTGCCGGAAGCAAGATCCACCATCGCCGTCGCGGTGACCGACGACGGCCGCATAGACATAGCCGCCGACGCGGGGGCACTGCCGCTGTTCCTGGGATACGGGGCGGACGACGAGCTGGTCGGAGCGGTCGTCAGCGCCGAGGGAATGGGCTATCAGGACAAGATACGGGTGATATACGCCTACTCGTTCGACCTCGATGCAATCGTGGGCTTCAAGGTTCTCGACAGCAAGGAAACCCCGGGACTGGGCGACAGGGTTGAAACAGAACCGCACTTTCTGGCCAATTTCGAGCACCTGGACGCTACGCTGACGCCGGGCGGGGATGCTTTGTTGCACCCGATAATCACCGTAAAGCAGGGCAAGAAAGTCGAACCGTGGCAACTCGATGGCATTACCGGAGCGACCATAACCTCCGAGGCAATCGGCAACATACTGAATAACAGTGCGAATGACCGACTACCGGTCCTGGAAAGGAACTCGGCAGCGCTGATCAATCGCACGACGTTTGAGGAACAGTAGATGTTGGGCAAGGAAGTCAACGCGACCGACGAGTTTATCAAGGGACTGTGGCGGGAAAACCCGGTGTTCGTACAGGTGCTCGGGCTGTGCCCGGCGCTCGCCGTTTCCAATACGGCAATCAATGCACTGACAATGGGCCTGGCAACGACGTGCGTATTGCTGACGTCCGGAGTATCCGTCTCGGCATTGCGAAACTTCATACCGCGCGAGGCGCGAATCGTGAGTTATATCTGCATTATCGCGAGTTTCGTCACCGCCGTGGATTACGTGATTCAGGCGATCAGTCTGGAACTGTCTCGTAGTCTGGGCGCATTCATCGCATTGATCGTCGTGAACTGCCTGATTCTGGGCCGGGCCGAGACGTTCGCATCGAAAAACAGGCTCGGTAGAACGGTACTCGATGCGCTCGGCATGGGCGCCGGCTTCACTGTATCGTTATTGTGGATCGGCGTAGTTCGGGAGATTCTCGGCAGCGGGTCCGTATTCGGCGTCACACTGCTCCCAGACACTTTCCAGACATGGACCGTTATGGTGCTGCCGAGTGGCGGTTTCTTCGTGATGGCCATGTGGCTATTGCTGGTCAACCGTCTCAAGGGGACGGAGTCCGCCGCGAAACCGCACGTACACGGGGCAGGCCTATGAGCGACATGTCCCACTGGTCGGTATTCGTCAATGCTGCACTGGTCAATAATTTTGTGCTGGCGTATTTCCTCGGGCTGTGTCCGTTTTTCGGCGTCTCGGCCCGGCTGGAGACTGCGGTCCGGATGGGCGGCGCCGTTAGTTTCGTTATGCTGGTCGCCTCTGTATGCGCGTATTTGATCAATCTGCTGCTCGACGCCGTCAACGCGCCTTATCTGCGGATCATCTCTTACATTCTGGTGATCTCCTCGACGGTTCAGCTCGTCGAAATGCTCATACGCAAGCTGAGCCCGGCCACATTTCGTGCAATGGGCATCTTTCTGCCCCTGATCACGACCAATTGCGCCATCCTGGGTCTTGCCCTGTTCCAGACCATCCGCGAGTACAGCTTCCTGCAATCCATCGTGTTCGCGCTGGGGGCGGG
>JBHHWI010000215.1:0-1675 GCA_046756445.1 Woeseia sp.
GGGCGAAGTGCGGCGCCAGGTCGCCCGGACCGACGGGCACGATCTGGTGGTCCAGTCCGTACTTGCGTGCCACGCCGGCCGCCCCCCGCGTCTCGTCGTAATCGGCGTTCTTGAAGCCGATGGAAAACGCCTTGACCGGGTGGCCGGATACCTGCGCCGCGGTCACCGTGACAGCGCCGGAATCGATCCCACCGGATAGATAGGTCCCGACCTCCACGTCGCCGTGCAGGCGTAGACGCACGGCCTCGACAAACAAACGGCGGAATTCCTCGATCAGCTCCTGTTCCGCATAGCCCGCCAGATCCGGCTCGCCTGACCGGGGGAAATTCAGGTCCCAGTACCGGGTGCGCCGGATGATCCCGTTCGCGAGCTTCAGATAGCAGCCGGCCTCGACCTGCTTAATTCCGTCGAAGATGGTGTCCGTCGGCGTGAAAACGCCACTGAGGAACCGGTAGAAGGTTCGGCGGTCCGGGCGAACATCCGTGTCGGGGTGCCGCAGAATGGCTTTCGCCTCAGACGCGAAGATCACGGAGCTGCCGGTCTGCGTGTAGTACAGCGGCTTGATGCCAAACCGATCACGCACCAAGTAAAGCGTAGATTTCCGCCCGTCGTACAGGGCGAAGGCGAACTCACCGCGCAGATGGCGAACGAAGTCGTCGCCGTATTCCTCGTACAGATGGATGATGACTTCCGTGTCGGACCGGGTACGGAACCGATGCCCTCGCTTCACTAAATCGCGTGTGATGTCGGCAAAGCCGTAGATTTCGCCGTTGCAGATGACCCAGACCGTACCGTCCTCGTTGCACAGCGGTTGCCGGCCACCGGCGAGGTCGACAATCGACAGGCGGGTGTGTAACAGCGCCACGCGGCTCGATGGATCGACATAGTAGCCCCATTCGTCCGGCCCTCGATGTTCCAGGGTGGCGATCATCGGAATAATGCGGCCGATCTCGATCGCGCCGCGTGCCTCCAGTCGGAATTCCCCTGCGATCCCACACATATGCTAGGCCGTCCGGCTGTTACAGGAAATCATTCGATGCACCTACTCGTGTCGTGCAAGTTTGGAGATACACCAGAGTCCCTGGTCGGGGTCCGTCCCTACAGCCTGCCGGTGAAGTTTACCGACGGGAGTCAGATGAGTCAACTCGAATTTTTATTAGGTTCTTGTACAACACGGCGAGGCCCGGTTTTGCTTGTGTAGGAGTTGGACCGCGTCGACCACCACCACACCCGTACCACCCAACCCTTATGCGCCGACAGGTGAACGAAAAGCATTCTGCCTACGCTCTTCGCCAACGTTGAAGAAATCGACGGTGGATGAGGATTGGGGCGGTTGTGTGCCGATCGCTATGAGAGTGTATGAAATTCCCCAAGAACTTTCCCAGATTTTCACTGGCCCAGTAACGGGGATTCCCGCTATTTTCGTTACGAGATCAGACGCGAGCTGACCAGGAAGAAATATATATTGAGCTCGTTCCGACTTTGCCTTATCAATCAGACGAAGCAAGATTGCCTCCTGGTCATCGGAGCCGCGATTTTGCAACGAGTCTTCTACCATGATCCACTGCGCGTCAGCGTAAAACGCGACTCTAGGCTCCGAAGTTACTATACGAACCGACCCGGCCCCTTGCGCCTTGATCCACAACCCCGCCTCCTTAGCGGGAAGCTTGTCCCA
>JBHHWI010000216.1:0-1504 GCA_046756445.1 Woeseia sp.
CGTATATGTTCGCCCTGCTCTACGTCTATGCCGCCCACGCCGATCGTGACGGCAGACCGGGCCTGTCCGTGAACGACATCATCATCACGTACAGCGGGACGACCGAAGGCACGCGCCTGGAGTCCGCTCTGCGAGGGCCCATGGGCGGCATGGTCGGACAGACCGACATGGTCAGTATCCTGAGCTGGGTGCAGGCCGGCGCCGATCGCAGAGGCTACGAAGCGCGGATAAGACCGATCATCGAAGAGAACTGCCTGGCCTGCCATGACGGCAGCAATCCGCATCTGGCCAACCTGGACGGTTTCGACAACATGCAGGCCGTGGTCGAGATGGATACCGGCGCCGACGTGTTTACGCTGGTGCGCGTATCGCACATCCACCTGTTCGGGATTACGTTCATATTCTTCGTCATGGGGCTCATCTTCAGCCACACGTTTCTTCGCCCCATATGGTTCAAATGCGCCATCATGGCCACGCCGTTCCTGTGCATCGTGTTCGACGTGAGCTCCTGGTATTTCACCAAGCTTTTCGCCCCGTTCGCCTGGGTTGTTTTGGTCAGCGGCGCGCTCATGGGGCTGTCCTTCGCCGCCATGTGGATCGTTTCCATGTGGCAGATCTGGTTTTACCGCGTTCCCGACTGGGTGGCCGCGCGAGATATCGACGCCAAACGATCCATCGGCTGATCGGACGGACCGGTCCGCCCGGGGCGAGGGAGCGCTATCGCGCCGGTCGATTCGCGTAGCTGACCGCGACCGCCTTGATCATCGTGTCGCTGTACGGCAGCGTCATCTTGTGCATCATCGAGCTCGCGCGCCTGTCATCGCGGTACGACCGGAGGGCCCTCGCGAGGTACTCCCGGTCCTGACCACCGATTTTCGGGATCACCATCGCGGCAGTGTCGACGTCGCCGCCGTGACAACGGTCGCATTTCTCGATCAGTTGCTGCGCGGCGGTACGCCCATCGTCTGCTGCCCTGGATTCCTGCGCCGCGTAAAACGCCGCTATGTTCTCGATTTCCTGATCGCTGCTATCAGCCAGCATGACGTCGTGGTGACGCGTGTGATCGCGGTAGGCCTTGGTTGCGACGACGAGGTATTGAGCATCCTGGCTCGCCAGGCTCGGCGTCGCCGCGTCATGGCTGACACCGTGCGCGCCGTGACAACCGCCGCACTGGGCGCTCAACGGTTCGCCGGCCTTGGCGTCTCCGACGCGCGGTGGCTCACGCTTCGCCGGGGTCTGGGATGCGTAATAGAGCGACATGTTTTCCATATCGATCTTGCTCAGCCCTTGCAACTCGTGCTCCATGGTCGAGAACACGCGCGAGCCGCTCAGATAGGCCCGCAGGGCGGAGACGAAGTAAAGGGGCTGCTGGCCGGCCAGACTGGGCGTGCCGGGGATCCGGCTGTTGCCGTCGGCCCCGTGACATTCCGCGCAGGCCTCGGCCGCAGCCTTACCCTGTTCGTACGGTGACAGCGTGCTCTCCTGCGCCTGTATCCGGCCCGGG